>JBCDFL010000072.1:0-15150 GCA_039178165.1 Pseudomonadota bacterium
CGCGCCCATATGGCCCTGATCGAGCGGCTGCAGACGATCAATTCCAGCGTGGGGGAGGCCGTCGCCCACCGCGACGCTGTCCGCTACATCAAGACGAACCTCGAATTTCACCGCACGCTCTACCTGCGCGCCCAGGCCCCCGCGATGCTTGCGATGGCCGAAACGGTCTGGCTGCAAATGGGCCCGACCATGCGCGCGCTCTACGGCCGACTGCGCCGCACGGAGGCGCCGCAATACCACCGCCTGATCATCGCCGCGCTGAAGGCAGGGGACGAGCCTGGGCTGCGCTTGGCTGTCCGCTCCGACGTGACGCAGGGCCTGCGGATGCTCGCGCGGTAGAGGAATGTTAAGCGGCAATTCCTGCTGATCCCACGGCTCAGAAATCGGCCCGTCGGAACGACGGGCAGCGCCGGTCCGCCCCCATCGGGGCGGCGCTTTCACGGCACCCCGCGGACCGCCGCCGTTCTAGCGCGAAGTCCTCAAATTGCTTCGGTTAGAGGAAATGGGAGGGTTGTGAGTTGGCACCCATCCGATCAGCTCAGAAATCGGCCCGCCTGAAGGAATGGCAGCCCCCACCCGCGACCGGTGTAAGCCTTGGTGCATAACCCTCAAACCACGTTCAGCAGCACTAGCAGCCCCGTAGGGTGGGTTTTCAACCCACCACCCAATCCGCTTTACGCAGCGAGCCCCTTGTTCCCCAGTCCTAGGAATTTCTTGCGCCGGTTTGCCACTAATGTCGCGCTGTCCTGTCCGTCCATCTCGGCCAGCATCGCCTGGATCGCCTCGCCCACGGCGGCGATGGTCTCGGGCCGTCCGCGATGGGCGCCGCCCATAGGCTCCGGGATGATGCGGTCTGTCACGCCAAGCGTGTAGAGGTCCTGGGCTGTGAGGCGCAGCGCCTCCGCCGCCTCGCGCATCTTCTCCGCGTCCTTCCACAGGATCGACGCGCAGCCCTCGGGCGAGATCACGGAGTAGACCGAATGCTCTAGCATCGCGACGCGGTTCGCCGTGGCAAAGGCCACGGCCCCGCCAGACCCACCCTCACCGATGACGACGGAGACCAGAGGCACCCCGATCTGAAGGCATTTCTCGGTCGAGCGGGCGATCGCCTCGGACTGCCCCCGCTCCTCCGCGCCCTTGCCTGGGTAGGCGCCGGGCGTGTCGACCAGGGTGACGACGGGCAGGCCAAAGCGGTTGGCGAGGTCCATCAGCCGGATCGCCTTGCGGTAGCCCTCGGGCCGGGCCATGCCGAAATTCCGCTCGATCCGGGATTTGGTGTCGTTGCCTTTTTCGTGCCCGATCACCACCACCGGACGCCCGTCCAGCCGCGCGAGGCCGCCCATGACGGCGTGATCGTCGGCAAAGTTCCGGTCCCCCGCCAGCGGGGTGTAGTCGGTAAACAGCGCGTCGATATAATCGGCGCAGTGGGGCCGGTCCGGGTGCCGCGCGACCTGGCATTTGCGCCAGGGCGTCAGCCCGCGATAAAGATCGGCCAGCAGCGTCTTGGCCTTTTCGTCCAGCGCGGCGGCCTCGGCGGTCACGTCCATCTCGGCATTGTCGCGGCCCATCGCGCGCAGCTCTTCGGCCTTGCCTTCGATCTCGGCCAGCGGCTTTTCAAAGTCGAGATATTGCGTCATCGCCCGTCCTTTTGGCTTTGCCGCGATATACGCAGCCCCCGGCACATCAGCAAGACATGCAAAATGCGGGCTGGCTAGGGTGGCCCCATGAACAGATACCAGAAACGAATCCTCCGCGTGATCGACTACATTCACGACAACCCCGCCGGGGATCTGTCGCTGGACACCCTGGCCGAGGTCGCCGCGATGAGCCGGTTTCACTGGCACCGCCTCTACCGCGCCATGACCGGAGAGACCTGCGCCCAAGCGGTCCGCCGCCTGCGCATGCACCGCGCCGCGGCGCTTCTGGTGCAAAGCGAGTTGCCCGTGGCCGAGGTCGGTAAGCGCGTCGGCTATCCGGACCTCGCCAGCTTCACCCGGACGTTCAGCGCACTCTACTCCGCCCCGCCCGCCACCTTCCGCAAAGCCGGCCGGGTGCCCCTTTCCCCCACCAACTTTCTCAGAGGAGATCCCACCATGCACATTGTCGATATCCGCGACGCCCGCCCCCGCCGCCTGGCCGCTCTGCCTCATACCGGCCCCTATCCCGAAATCGCCCGCGCCTTCCAAAGCGTCTATGCCGTGATCGGCAGCCACGGCCTTTTCCCGCATATCCGCGAGGGGGTCGCGATCTACCACGACGACGTGACCGCGGTGCCGGAGGCCGAGCGGCGCAGCCATGCTGGCGTCACCATGGCCCACGGCGTGGAGGTGCCCGAAGGGCTGGAGGCCTACAATCTGCCCGGTGGGCGGCTGGCGGTGCTGACGTACAAAGGGCCCTATACCGGGCTGCCGGCGGTCTATGATTTTCTTTACGGAACCTGGCTGCCCGCTTCGAACGAGGAGCCCAGCGCGCATCCCAGCTATGAGGTGTACCTCAACGATCCCACCGACACTGCGCCGGACAATTTGGTGACGGAGGTCTGCGTGCCGCTTCAGAGCGTCGGGTAGAGTGAGGCGATCAGCAGGGCGGCCATGGTCCAGTTGAACGCACGCAAGGCGCGGGCACTGCGCAGCAGCCGCGCCATCTGGACCCCTAGGGCCGTCCACGAACTGACCGCGGGCAGGTTGATCGCGCCGAAGACCAGCGCCACCAGCAGGACGGAGGCAAGCGCGGTGTCAGGCGTGTAGACGGTCACGGCCGTCAGGGCCATCGTCCACGCCTTGGGGTTCACCCATTGGAAGGCGGCGGCTTGCAAGAATGTGAAGGGCCTCCCACCCGCGGCGCGATCCTGCGCCGGCGCCGCCGTGGCAATTTTCCAGGCAAGATACAGCAGATAGGCGATGGACGCCCATTTCAGCACCGAATGCAGGACTGGGGCGGCCTCGAACGCGCGGGCAAGGCCGAGGCCCACAAGGACAACCATGAAGACGAAGCCCAGCCCGACGCCCAGCATGTGCGGCACCGTCCGAACAAAGCCGAAATTCGCGCCAGAGGCCATCAGCATCAAGTTGTTCGGCCCCGGCGTGATGGAGCTGACGAAGGCAAAGATGGCGAGGGCGGTCAGAAGATCGTAAGTCATGCGCAACATGTGACAGGCCAAAACCAGTCAATGATTGCGAGTTGCGTGGATATCCGTCAGTCTGCGCAACGAATGGCGAAGATCGACGCGGTAAACGAGCGGATATTGCAAATCCTGTCCGAGGATGGGCGGATCAGCAATTTGGACCTCGCCGCTCGGGCAGGCCTGTCGCCCTCTGCCTGCCTGCGCCGCGTGCAGGAGCTGGAGCGCGCCGGCGTCATCACCGGCTACCGCGCGGTGCTGGACCGCGGCAAGCTCGGCACCAGTTTCGTCGGCTATATCGGCGTGGGCCTCAACAACCACAGCAAGGCCAGCCAGGAAGCGTTCGAGCGAGCGATGGCCCGCGCGCCGGAGGTGCGCGAGTGCCACAACATCACCGGCGGGATCGAATATCTGCTGCGCGTCGAATGCACCGATCTGGTGGCCTACAAAGCCTTTCACACCGATCATCTGGGCGCGCTGCCGATGGTGAACGCGATCACGACCTACGTCGTTCTGGGCTCACCCAAGGACGCGCGGGCCTAGACGGATTATTGCCCCGCAGCCTGTGCGGCGACGGCGGCGAAAATGGCGTCAAGCTCCTCCGCCGCGACTTGCAGGTCGGGAATGTCATCCGCGAAATAGGGGGCGAAGGCGGTGCTGGGCAATTTGTAGCTGAGCGTCGCGGTGCCATCGTCGTTTTCGGTCACGTACATGCGGATCGGTGCCTCGATCATCGCGGGCGTGCTGAGGTTCAGGATGCGCACCGCATAGACGTTGTTGAAGAGGCCAATGACCCGATTGCCGGGGATCGTCACGCCGCGGTTCGCCGCGGCGCCAGTGGGCCCCGCCTCCGTCACGACGCCCAACTTGTTGGCTTTCGCGGCGGTCTTCACCGCGCCGATGAGGGCCTCGTAGCTTTGGGTCGTGGGCAGAACGGCCCAGCCATCGCGCGGCGCCATCTCGGCGGTGGCGGGCAGTGCGGCAAGAAGGGCGAGGGCGAAGATGAGGCGGCGCATTGGGGGCTCCTAGATTAGTGGCGCCACCGTGCGCCATCGGCGCCGCATTGCCCAATCACAGGGCCGTGGGGCGTGGGGGCTTGGCGGTGCGCCGCGCATGTGGTGACACAGCGTTATGACACGTTTTGCCGCCCTCCTTCTGTGCCTGGCCCTTGCAGCGTGCGGTGCGCCTGCGCCCGCTCCGCCGCCGGCCGTTCCCCTTTACCCCAACGAGACGCCGCAATTGCGGGCGCTGATCGAAGAGGCTGCGGCGGAGAACGACGTGCCGGTCAGCCTCGTCCAGCGGGTCGTGATCCGGGAAAGCACACACCGCCCCGTGGCGCGCAATGGCCCTTATTGGGGGCTGATGCAGATCTTGCCGGCAACGGCGCGGTCGATGGGGTTCCGAGGCCCGCCCGAGGCGCTGCTGGATGCGGAGACGAACCTGAAATACGCCGTGCGCTATCTGCGCGGCGCGTGGCTGGTGTCTGGTGGGGACGAGCCCGCGGCCGTCATGTGGTACGCCCGCGGGTATTATTACGAGGCCAAGCGCCTGGGTCTAATCGAAGAGACCGGCGTGGATGGCCGCAAGGTCTGGCCCGATTAGGCGGCTTCGTCCTTCGGCAAGAAGACGGCCTTGGCATTGACGAATTCCTTCATGCCGAAGCCGCCGTGCTCGCGTCCGTATCCGCTGTCCTTCACGCCGCCGAAGGGCATGTTGGGGTCTGCGGCGCCAAAGCTGTTGATCCGCACCATGCCGGTGTCGAAGTGGTCGCGGGCAAGGCGTTTGGCCCGCTCCACATCCCGGCTGAAGATGCCGCCGCCTAGACCATAACGGCTGTCATTGGAGATGCGCATCGCGTCGGCGTCGTCCTTGGCGCGGATGACGGAGGCGACGGGGCCGAAGATTTCGTCATCGTAAGCCGGCATGCCGGGGGCTACGTCCCCCAGCACTGTGGAGGGGTAGTAAGCGCCTTTGCGGTCCGGCACCGTCCCACCACAGAGCAGTTTGGCCCCGGCGGCGACGCTATCTTCGACCTGGGTCTTCACCGTCTCGAATTGGTCTTCGCTGGACAGCGGGCCAAGCTTCGTCTCTTCATCCATGGGATCGCCCATCCGGGCGGCGTCCATCTGCTGCACGAACGCCTCCACGAATTGGTCGTAAACGGCGTCCGCAACTATGAACCGCTTGGCCGACACGCAGGTCTGCGCGTTGTTGAAAAGGCGCCCGATCACCGAATATTTGACCGCAGTTTCGACATCCGCATCCTCCAGCACGAGGTAGGCGTCGTTTGAGCCAAGCTCCAACACTGTCTTCTTCAGATGCTCGGCGGCCTTGGCGCCGATATGGCGGCCCGCGCCGTCGCTGCCTGTCATCGTTACGCCGCGCACGCGCGGGTCGGCGATCAGCGCGTCGGAGACGTCGTGCCCGATCACGACCACCTCGAACAGGCCTTTGGGCAGCCCCGCCTCTTCGACGATTTCCTTCAGGCGCAGCGCGGAGCCCGTGCAGATCTGCGCGTGTTTCAGCAGACAGCCATTGCCGGCCATTAGGTTCGCCGCCAACACGCGGATCGGTTGGTAGATCGGGAAGTTCCAGGGCTGGATCGAGTAGATGACGCCCAGCGGCTGGTAGGTGACGATGCCGTCGCCTTCCGCATGGGTGCGATGCTCGTCCGCCAGCTCGGTCGGTCCATGCTCGGCGGTGTACTCGCAAATCGCGGCGCAGAGGTCCACTTCGGTCAGCCCGTCACGGTAGAGCTTGCCCATCTCCTTGGTCATCAGCTCCGCCAGGTCCGCGCGGTTGGCGCGCAGGGTTTCCGCGATTTTCGTCAGGTAGGGCGCGCGCGCGTCGTGGGTCAGTGTGCGCCAGTCCTGGAAGGCGGCGTGGCAGGCGGCCAGGCGGTCCTTCGCCTGCGCCTCCGTCATAAGGTCAAATGTGGCGAGGGGATCGCCCGTCGCGGGATTTACGGTTGTGATGGTGGACATGTCGCCTCCGGCTGTGTTGCGGGTTGGATCAGCAACCCGCAACGGCGGCGACATGTTCCGTGGGCGTTAGCTGCCGATCATCTCTGCTTGGCGAACGACCACTTCGGCTTGTTTGATGGAGGCGATGTCCACGAGGCGGCCTTTATAGACCGTCGCACCTTCGCCAGCGGCCTTGGCGGCTTCCATCGCGGCCAGGATTTCCTTGGCCTCGGTCACGGCCTCTTCGGTCGGCGTGAAGACTTCGTTGGCCAGCGCGACCTGCTTGGGGTGGATGGCCCATTTGCCGACCATGCCCAGCGTGGCCGAGCGCAGCGCTTGCGCGCGGAAGCCGTCATCGTCGGAGAAGTCGCCGAAGGGGCCATCGACTGGCAGCACGCCGTGGGTGCGGCAGGCCGCGACGATGGCGGTTTGCGCCCAGTGCCAGGGGTCGGACCAGTATTTCGCGCCCTCGTGCAACATGTAGTAGTTCGCCTGCGTGCCGCCGATCCCGGTGGTCTGCATGCCCATGGAGGCCGCGAAGTCGGCGGCGCCGAGGCTCATCGCCTCAAGGCGCGGGGTGGCGGCGGCGATCTCTTCGACATGGGCGATGCCGGCGGCGCTTTCGATGATGACTTCGAAGGCGATTTTCTTGGTCCGGCCTTTGGCGGCTTCAATGGACGTCACCAGCGCATCGACCGCATAGAGGTCCGCGGCGCAGCCCACTTTGGGGATCATGATCTGGTCCAGCCGTTCGGAGGCATTCTCCAGCAGGTCGACCACGTCCCGGTACCAATAGGGCGTGTCGAGGCCGTTGATCCGCACGGACAGCGTCTTGCTGCCCCAATCGATGTCGCCGATCGCCTCGATCGCCAGCTTACGCGCGCTGTCCTTGTCGGACGGCGCCACGCTGTCTTCGAGGTCCAGGTTGATCACGTCCGCCGCAGAGGCCGCCATTTTCGGCGGCAGCTTGGTGTTCGAGGCCGGGCCGAAAAGCTGGCAACGGTTCGGGCGAGCGGCGGGGGTGGGTTGCAGGCGGAAGGACATGGGCAGCCTTTCAGAAAGACATATTGTTGCGTGATGGCTCGCCCGGTGGGTATGAAATTGCGCAGGGGCGTGCAAGCGACTTGTTGCAGCGCAGCATGCCGCACGATTATCCGGCATTTGCGGCCGTTGGCCGAATATTCCTGCGCAATTCGACCATCCTGCGCAGAATTCGAGATGGTTTTGCGTGTCCGTCTTGCCATGCTGCAGCAAGAATCTCGTGCCGGAGGCTGCCATGATCCAAACGCCCTATCTGCTTTTCCTCGGCGATGCGCCCGACCAGCTGGCCGCCAAGGTCGCGCAAGGCATCAAGGATTGGCGCCCTGACCACGCCGTTGGGCAGCTGCGGATGGCGGGCTGCGGCGCCGATGTCGGGCTGACGGACATGGACCTGGAAGCCGGACGCGCGGCAGGAGCCAAGACGCTGGTGATCGGCGTCGCGAACCGCGGCGGCGTGATCTCCGCCGCATGGAAAGAGGTGCTGATCGCGGCGCTGGAGATGGGCTTTGACCTCGCCAGCGGCCTGCACAACTTGCTGCGGGACGAGGCGGACCTTGTCGCCGCGGCGGAGGCGAACGGGCGCACCTTGCACGATGTTCGGGTGCCCAGCGTCGAATACCCCATCGCCAACGGCAAAAAGCGCAGCGGCAAGCGCGTGCTGGCCGTGGGCACCGATTGCTCGGTCGGTAAGATGTATACCGCCATGGCGCTTGAGCAGGCGATGCACGCCCGCGGCATGAAGGGCACGTTCCGCGCGACGGGCCAGACCGGCATCCTCATCACCGGGGGCGGTGTGCCGCTGGACGCGGTGATCGCCGACTTCATGGCCGGCGCAGTGGAGTGGCTGACGCCCGCGAACGACGATGACCATTGGGACATCATCGAAGGGCAGGGCAGCCTCTATCACGTTAGCTATTCCGGTGTGACGATGGCGCTGATCCACGGCGGCGCGCCCGACGCGCTGATCCTGTGCCACGAGCCGACGCGGGCCACGATGCGCGGCCTGCCGGACTACACGCTGCCCAGCTTGCAGCAGGTGGCCGATCTGGCCCTGCCGCTCGCGCGGATCGCTAACCCGGCCTGTCAGGTCGTCGGCATTTCGGTGAACACGCAGCACATGTCCGAGGACGAGGCGCAGGCCTATCTGTCGAAATGCGAAGCCGAATACGGAATGCCCGCGGTCGACCCGTTCCGCCACGGCGCTGATCGCCTGGCCGAGGCGTTGGCGGCGATCTGAGTCGCCGGCGGCGCGGGGAGCCGAGTTGTTTTTGGCCAAGTGAAGGCAGGATGATGCAGCGCACGATATCCCACGACGTGTTTCCCCTGGCGGAGGTCTTCACGATTGCGCGCGGCTCGCGCACGGAGGCGCGGGTGCTCTCGGTGTGTCTCGACGACGGCGTGCAGGGCTGGGGCGAATGCGTACCCTACGCGCGGTATGGGGAAACGATGGAGAGCGTCACCGCGCAGATCGAAGGGCTGCCCGAGCGGTTCTCGCGGGAGGATCTGTTGGACCTTTTGCCGCCCGGGGCCGCCCGCAATGCGGTGGACTGCGCTCTTTGGGACCTGGAGGCAAAACGGGCCGGGCGTCGGGTCTGGGACCTGCATGGCTTAGGCGCTCCGGGGCCGGAGATTACAGCCTACACCTTGTCGCTTGCCGAGCCCGCTGCGATGCAGGACCAGGCGGCGCGCAATGCGCACCGCCCCCTGCTGAAGACCAAGCTGGGCGGGGGCGAAGAGGACGTCGCGCGGATCGAGGCGGTCCGCGCCGGCGCGCCGGATGCTCGGATCATCGTCGATGCGAATGAAGGATGGACGTCCGAGCTGTATCAGGCGCTGGCGCCGGTGCTGGTGCGTCTGGGGGTCGAGATGGTCGAACAGCCCCTGCCCGCGGGTAAGGATGAGGCCCTGGCTGAGATGGAGCGCGTGCTGCCCGTCTGCGCCGATGAATCCTGTCACGACCGCGCGTCGCTGCCGGACCTCAAAGGCAAGTACGACATGGTGAACATCAAGCTCGACAAGGCCGGGGGCCTGACCGAAGCGCTGGCGCTGCGCGATGCGGCGCGGGCCGAGGGCTACCAGGTCATGGTCGGCTGCATGGTCGGCTCATCGCTCGCCATGGCGCCGGCGGTGCTCATCGCGCAGGGGGCGGAGGTGGTCGACCTCGATGGGCCTCTACTGCTGGCCGAAGACCGGCCCGCGCCGCTGCGCTACGACGCGGCGGGGGTGCACCCGCCGGATGCGGCGTTGTGGGGGTAGGATGGACCGGATCGTTGTCTACGACGCTGAGTTCTTGACCGCGCCCGGCGCGCCGCAGCGGTTCTGGTGCGGCCCGTCTGATCCCGATCCCCTGACCATCCAGATCGGCGCCGCCGCGCTGGACTTGAACAACTTGACGATATCGCCAGCGGAGAATTGGTACGTGCGGCCCGTAGATCGGGATGGCCATACCGTGGCGGTGGATCCCCTGGTCACACGTCTGACAGGCATCAGCGATGCGGAACTGGCACAGCACGGCGTTCCTTTGCCCGAAGCGCTGGGCGGGCTCAGAGACTTCGCAGGCGGCGTGCCGATCCTCGCCTGGGGCAAGGATGAGCTTTTGACCTTCGCCGCCTCGCTCTTTGTCCAGGATATCCTCAGCCCGATCCCGGCGGCGCAATTCCGCACGGCGGTGCCGTTGCTGGTCGCCGCGGGCGAGCCCGAAGAGGTCGTCCAGACCCTGCGCAGCCACACGATTTGCGCGCATTTCGATCTGCCGCAGCCTGGCCCCGCCCACGATGCGCGCGGGGATGCGATGGCCGTCGCTCACGTCCTGCGGCATTTGCTGCAGACGCACAGACTGGATGTGGCCGATATCCAGGCCCTCTGCTATCCCAACACCGCCCCACGTCAATCATAGGACCAAGATCATGCGCACAGTCTATGTCAACGGAAGCTACATGCCGGAGAATGAAGCGTCGGTCTCGATCTTCGATCGGGGGTTCTTGATGGCGGATGGCGTGTATGAAGTGACCTCGGTGCTGGACGGCAAGCTGATCGACTTCACGGGCCACGTGGTGCGGCTGGAGCGGTCGCTGGCCGAGCTGGACATGGAGATGCCGATGCCGTCGGACGAGCTGCTGGCGATCCACCGCGAGCTCGTGGCCAAGAACGGGATTGTCGAGGGCCTTGTGTACCTGCAGATCACGCGCGGGGCGCCGTCCGATCGCGACTTTGCCTTCCCGCCAGCGGAGACGCCGCAGACCGTGGTGCTGTTCACGCAGGACAAGCCTGGGCTGGCCGACAGCCCGGCGGCGAAGAAGGGGATGAAGGTCATCTCCATCGAGGATATCCGCTGGGGCCGGCGTGACATCAAGACAGTGCAGCTGCTGTATCCCAGCATGGGCAAGATGATGGCCAAGAAGGCCGGCGCGGACGACGCATGGATGGTGCAGGACGGGTTCGTGACCGAAGGCACGTCGAACAACGCCTATATCGTGAAGGGTGGCAAGATCATCACCCGGCCCAAGTCGAACGACATCCTGCACGGGATCACGCGAGCCGCGGTGCTGCGGTTCGCCGAAGAGGCGCAGATGGAGGTCGAAGAGCGGCACTTTACAATTGCAGAGGCGCGGGAGGCGGACGAGGCGTTCATCACCTCCGCCAGCACGTTCGTCATGCCGGTGGTAGAGATCGACGGCAGCCCCTTGGGCGACGGCACGCCGGGCCGCGTCGCGCCGCGGCTGCGCGAGATCTATCTGGACGAAAGCCGCAAGGCGGCGATCTAGGGGGCGCTTTCGGCAGCGGCGATCCTTGAAGGATCGCCCTTGTCAATTCTTCAAGAATTGACGGCCTAGGCCGATGCGCTGGAGCGGGCCCGGATCCGCTCCATGTAGGCGAGCAGCGCGGGATGCGCCTCGTCCACGCTCATCTTGATGACGCGGGCATAGTCGAGGAACACGAAGGTCGTGATATCGGCGTAGCTGAAGCCGTGCAGCGCGATGAACGTGCGGCCCGCGAGATGTGCGTTCAGCATATCCTTGAAGGCCGTCAGGCGGATCCGCCCGCGCTCCGCAAGCTCGGGAATTTGGGCGAGGTTCAGGGGACCAGGCAGCGCGCGGTTCGCCATGGCGGGGGAGCCGTTGCGCAGCGTCTCCGCCAGCGCCATGGCGCCTTGGCTTTCGGCGATCGCGTTCCATTGGAAAACCAACGCGCGCTCCGCCGCCGTGCTGCCGAAGAGCGGTGGATTGGGATGTGCTTCTTCGAGGTAGGCGGCGATGGCGATGTTTTCGGTCAGAACGGTGCCGTCCTCCAGCGCCAGCACCGGCACCGTGGCGCGTGGGTTCACCGAACGGAAGTCCGGGCCCAATTGCTCGCCCCCGCGCAGGTCGATCTGGTGCACCTCGGGCGTCAGGCCCTTTTCGGCAAGGGCCATGCGGGCGCGGCGCGGGGAGGGCGCGGTCGCGCAATCGTAGAAGATCATTCCTTATGCGCCTCTTTGAACGCCGCCTTTTGTGCGTCCGTCGCGTCGGTCTGATAGTTGGCTTTCCATTCGTCCATACTCATGCCGTAGAACGCCTCCCGCCCCTCGTCCTTGGTCATCTCGATCCCGCGCTCATTCGCGGCCTCCTGGTACCAGCGGCTGAGGCAATTCCGGCAAAAGCCGGTAAGGTTCATCATGTCGATGTTCTGCACATCCGTCCGCTCTTCCATCAGGTGCTGGCGCAAGCGGCGGAAGGCGGCGGCTTCGAGTTCGATTTGGGTCTGTGCGTCCATCTGAGGGCCTCCTTGGTGGCTGGCGGCGTGTCGTGAGTTGTTTTTGGCCAAGTGAAGTTGGATCAGAGATGCGCCTCTGCCCGGGCCATGTCGAGATGCGGGGCAAGGCGCGCGGCCCAGGCCCGCTGTCCCTCGGGCGTGGCGATCAGGTCCTGGCGCAATTCCAAGAGAACATTCGGGCGGCCCTGTTGCAAGGCGTGCCGGTCCACCGCGTCCCCCGGCAGGTGGCCGGCATAGGGGGCGTTGTCGCCGACCGGGCTTGTCAGCGCCTCCGTCAGGCTGCGCAGCAGGGGCTCCGCCAGGCGGCAGTCGGTGTGGCTGAGCACGCCGACCTCCCACGGGCGCGGCGCCCGCCCGCGCAGCTGCGGCGTGAAGGAGTGGACGGAGACGAGGATCGTGCCGGGCCGGGCGGCCAAGTCCGCCAGCGCGGCGTGGTAGGGCGCATAACAGAGGTCGACGCGCGCCTGCCGCTCCGCGTCGGTCAGGTGGCGGTTTCCCGGGATGATCGTGCCGTCGTAAAGTTGCATGATCAGGGTCGGATCGTCCGCCCCGCGATTGGGGTCGATCACCAGGCGGGAGAAGTTGGAGCAGATGACCGGCGCCTGCAGCGCGGCGCCCAGGGCGAGCGCCGTGCCCGCCGCGCCTATGTCGTAGGCGATGTGGCGCGCCATATCCTTTGCCGGCAGGCCCAGCTCGATCCCCGGCGGCACGGTGTTCGCCGCATGATCGCAGGTGATCAGCCAGGGCCCGGGACGATCCGCACCGGTGATAGAATAGGCGTCGTAGTTCATGCGCCCTTCATGCCCGGCGCAGCGGCGCGACGCCAGTTGAGAACGCGGGTCAAACGCGGGATAACGCCACCAACCTACAGGAGAGACGACATGCGGCGCGCCCGGAACGTAAAAATTGTGGCCACGCTCGGCCCCGCCTCGGACACCTATGAGATGATCCGGGCGCTGCACGAGGCGGGCGCGGATGTCTTCCGGCTGAACATGAGCCACGGCAGCCACGCCGATATCGCCGAAAAGCACCGGATTATCCGTCAGGTGGAGGCAGATCTGGGCAGTACGATCGGCATCCTTGCCGATCTGCAGGGCCCGAAGTTGCGCGTGGGCGTCTTTGCCGGCGACAGCGAGATGCTCGATGTCGGAGCCGCCTTTCGGCTCGACCTCGACCCGGCGGAGGGGAACGCCGAGCGGGTCTGCCTGCCGCATCCGGAGATCTTTGCGGCCCTGCGCCCCGGCGCCACGCTGCTCGTGAACGATGGCAAAATCCGCCTGCGGGTGACCGCGTGCGGGTCTGATTTCGCCGAGACAGAGGTGATCGCGGGCGGCGTCATTTCCAACCGCAAGGGCGTGAACGTCCCCGATGTCGAACTGCCGCTCGCCGCGCTGAGCGAGAAGGACCGCGCCGACCTGGCCTTTGTCTGCGACTTGGGGGTCGATTGGCTCGCCCTGTCCTTCGTGCAGCGCCCGTCGGATGTGGAGGAAGCGCGTGCGCTGGCCGACGGGCGGGCGGCGATCCTTAGCAAGATCGAAAAGCCGGGGGCGGTGGACCGCTTTGACGAGATCCTGTCCGTGTCGGATGGCATCATGGTCGCGCGCGGCGATCTGGGCGTGGAACTGCCGGTGCAAGCCGTCCCGCCGATCCAGAAGCGCCTGGTGCGCAAGTGCCGGGCGTCGGCCAAGCCGGTGATCGTCGCGACGCAGATGCTAGAGAGCATGATCGAAAGCCCGATGCCCACGCGGGCGGAGGTCAGCGATGTCGCCACCGCCATCTATGAAGGGACGGATGCGGTGATGTTGAGCGCTGAAAGCGCAGCCGGCGCGTTCCCAATTGAGGCGGTCCGCACCATGGACAACGTCGCCGCCGAGGTGGAGCTGGACCCGACCTATACCCAGATCATCGAGGCGTCGCGCAGTGCGGTGCGCGCCTCCGTCGCCGATGGGATCGTGGCGGCGGCCCGCGAGATCGCGGAGACGTCGGATGTCGTCGCCATCGCCTGCTATACTCATTCGGGCACGACCGCCCTTCTGACCGCCCGGGAGCGTCCGCGCGTGCCCATCCTGGCGCTGACCCCGATGCTGGGCACCGCACGGCGCCTGGCGCTCAGCTGGGGGTGCAATTGTGCCATCACGGGCCGGATGGACCGGTTCAAGAGCGCCGTTGTCGGCGCAGCCCAGGCCGCCCGCGACGAAGGGTTCGCCAGCGCCGAAGACCAGATCGTGGTGACGGCGGGCGTGCCCTTCAACACGCCGGGATCGACCAACATTTTGCGCGTCGCCCCCTGTGATGAGCGTTTGATCTACAGCGCCGATCCGGAGTAGCGTTGGCAGCATGAACACCGACATCGCGCTCGTTCTGGGGATCATCATTGGCGGGCTCTCCATCCCGTCCATCCTGTCGGCTTTGTCCGACCGCCGCTCCCCTCGGGCGTCGGCGGTCACGATCCTGATCGCCGGGTGCCTGATCTACTACGCCCTGAGCACGCGGCCGGGCGGCTACACGGTTCAGGATGTCCCGGACGCCTTTATCCGGGTTGTAGCGCTTGTCCTGAATTGAAGACGGCCGCAGCGCGCGCTTTACAGCTTGCCAAAACCGCCGGGCCGGTCTAACCACCGCCGCTCTACCCGTGCGGCCGGCGAATGTGGCATGCCTCTCCGCGCGTTCATCTCAGACGAGGAGACCGAAATGCCCAAAATGAAGACCAAGTCGAGCGCCAAGAAGCGCTTCAAGGTCACCGCCACCGGCAAGGTGATGGCGGGCCAGGCCGGCAAACGGCACGGCATGATCAAACGCACCAACAAGTTCATCCGGGACGCGCGCGGCACCACCACGCTGTCGGCCCCCGATGCCAAGATCGTCAAGGGCTTCATGCCCTACGACCGCTAAGGAGAGTTTGAGATGTCGAGAACCAAAGGCGGAACAGTCGCCCACGCGCGGCACAAGAAAGTCATCAAGGCGGCCAAGGGCTATTACGGCCGGCGCAAGAGCACCTTCAAGGTCGCGCGCCAGGCGGTGGACAAGGCGAACCAATACGCCACACGCGACCGTCATAACCGCAAGCGCAACTTCCGCGCCCTGTGGATCCAGCGCATCAACGCGGCCGTCCGCGCCCATGACGAGGCGCTGACCTACAGCCGCTTCATCAACGGTCTGACGCTGGCCGGCATCGAAGTGGACCGCAAGGTCCTCGCCGATCTGGCCGTGAACGAGCCCGAGGCGTTCGGCGCCATCGTGGACCAGGCCAAAGGCGCGCTGAGCGCCTGATCC
>JBCDFL010000073.1:0-14943 GCA_039178165.1 Pseudomonadota bacterium
CGGGCAAATGTATGAACAAAGCATGAACCAGCACGCACATATTCCGGGGGTCGAGATCGCGTTGCGCGGTGCGCGCCTGATTGCGCGGGGCAGTGGGGCGCTGTTCTGGCCGGACGAGAACCTGCTGTGCGTGTCGGACCTCCACCTCGGCAAATCGGAGCGGATGTTGCGCCGCGGCGGGCCGGCCCTGCCCCCCTACGAGACGCGCGATACGCTGGCCCGTCTGGCGGCAGAGATCGACGCGACAGGTGCGAAATCGGTGCTGTGTCTGGGCGACAGTTTTGACGATCTGGCCGCCGCTCGAGCCCTGGAAGAGGACGACCGGCTGTGGATCACGCGCCTGCAGGCCGGGCGGCGGTGGATCTGGATCGAGGGCAACCACGACCCCGGCCCAATCGAATACGGCGGCACGCATCTGGCGGAGCTGAGCCTTGGCCCGCTGGTGTTTCGCCATATCGCCAGCGCGGCGACGGGCGAGGTGTCGGGGCATTACCATCCCAAGGTCAGCCTGCCGACGCGGGGGCGTACGATCTCCCGCCCGGCCTTCCTGGTGGATGCGGACAGGCTGATCCTGCCGGCCTTCGGGACCTATACCGGGGGCCTGCGCGCGGATTCCCAGACCTTGCGCCACCTGATGGGTCCCGGCGCTCACGCGGTCCTCACAGGCCGCATTCCGGCGCGTGTGCCGCTGCCGGCTTAAGGCTTCACAGAACACCGGCCCGTTGCAGATCGGGTTTGTAGGTTCGGCTGATCGGCACCTGATCGCCGTTGGCCAGATACAGCCAAGAGCGCGCGGTGTCGTCGGACGCGCCGGTGATCGCATCCGCCGCGACCCAGTGGGAGCGGTGGACATGGTGGCCCGGGATCGGGTCCATCTCTCGCACCGCATCGCTGAGCCGCAGGCGCACGCGCGCCTTGCCCTGGCGGGTGACGATCAGGACGAAATGCCCCTCCGCCTCCAGCCGCAGGACGGGTCCGCGCACCGCCTCGGGCACCCGGTCAACCAGCCGCGGGAGGGGCTGCACGGGCACGGGCGCGCCGGTCAGGGTCATCAGATACGGCAGGCCGTAACGGAGCGCGCTGATCAGCATGCAGATCAGCAGGACATTGCCGCCCATCATCACCGGGTCGAGCGCCGCGCGGCTGATGGTGGGAAAGCAGAACCGCGTCCAGGCATAAAGGAAAGGGGTGAAGACCAGGGTGGTGCCGACGATGATATTCAGCTCCCCGATCCAGAACTGCCGCGTGCGGAGCAGGCCGCGGACGGCGAACTTCAGGGAAAAAGCAATGGCGACGGCCGCGCCGTTCGCGACACTCCAATAGGTGAGGCGGGGCCAGAGGTTGCCGTGCTCGTAGGTGCCGAACGGGCCGGTAATGGCCACCATCAGCGTTAGTGCCGCAACGATGGCGACGATGAGGGCGGGACGGCGGGGAAAATTCTCTAAACGGGACCGCCACGGCCCGGTGGGCGTGTCAGAAGGAAAGGTCACAAAATCAGCTTTGGCAATGGATCTAGGTTCAGCGTTGAACGTGACCCAAGTTTGGTTTCATTTCAACAGCCTAGGTGCCGATTATCCCACGCTCTCGCAAGATGGGGCGATATGTCCGGCTCACGGGCACTTCGGCGCCGTCGCTCATCCGCAGAACGGCGCCCGACCGGCTGGATTGGTGACCGGCGATTTGCCCGAACGCGACCCAGTGTGAGCGGTGCACGCGCGCCCCGTCGGCGCCCGTCGCCGCCTCGATCGCGTCGGACAAGCGCATGAGGACCAGCGTGCCGCCTTTGGTCGTCACGACACGGGTGTAATGGTCCTGCGCCTCCAGCCGAACCAGATCGCCCTGCGCGCCAGCCGGCAGGCGTTGCAGCAAGGCGGCCGCGGGCGGTGTGTCCTCTGCCGGCGCCTCCGGCCGAGGCACGACAAGCGGCACGATATGGACCAGGCCCACGATCATTGCGACGACCAGCAGGAGGATCAGCGCGTTCCCCGCCGTGCCCCAACCCGGGAAGAGCAGCGTGTTGGCGGCGAAGATCAGGCCGGTGATCAGCAGGGTCAGCGCCGCGGCGATCCCGAGATGCTGCACCGCCCCCTCCGCCCGGCGGTGCAGCACCGCCGCGCCGAAGCCCAGTGCCACCGACAGCGCGGCCACACCGGACCAATAGCCCGCGCGGATCGTCCAGTCGGGCATCGCGGCCAGCGTGCCGAAGGGGCCCGCTGCCGCGGCCAGCAGGCTCAGCAGCGCCCAAAGCCCAATCGCGCCGCGCCATTCACGCATCGTGAACGCGCCGGGGGCGCCACTGGCGCATGGGAGGGGCCGTCCGCGCATCGGTGCTGGCACGCAGGTCTGCGCGCACCCAGCTTCGGCTCAGCCACGAGAAAGGAGAAGAAGCCATGTCCATCGAACCGCTGTTAGCTGAAAGGGGCGTGGTCGTTCTGCACGCCTTTTTCGCATTGCTCGCGATTGGTGTCATGGGTCTGTTGTTCACCCTGCCCAAAGGGCGGCGGGCGCACCGGGTCCTGGGCTGGATCTGGGTGCTGAGCATGGCCGCCCTCGCGCTAAGCAGCTTCGGCATCCAGTCCCTGCGCCAGATCGGCCCGTTCAGTTGGCTGCACGGGCTGGCGCTGTTCACACTGGTCTCCCTTTACCAGAACGTCGCGGCGGCGCGGCGCCACAATGCGGCCGCGCACCGCCGCGGGATGATCTGGCTGGCCGTGCTGGGCCTGGGCGTGACGGGTGCGGCGACGCTGCTGCCCGGACGGGTGATGCACGCGGTGGTGTTAGGCGGTTAGCCCTTCGGGCTCCGCCAGACCATTGGCGCGGCAGCAGGCGGTCACGGTGTTGGCCAGAAGGCAGGCGATGGTCATCGGCCCCACCCCGCCCGGCACCGGCGTGATGGCCCCAGCCACCGCGGCGCAGCTGTCGAAATCCACGTCGCCGACGAGGCGCGTGCCACCGCCCTCTTTCTCGATCCGGTTGATGCCGACATCGATCACCGTGGCGCCCGGTTTGATCCAGCCGCCCGGCACCATCTGGGGCCGGCCCACGGCGGCGACGACGATGTCGGCGCGGCGCACGACCTCCGCCAGGTCCTTGGTCCGGCTGTGGGCGATGGTGACGGTCGCGCTGTCGTTCAGCAACAATTGCGCCATCGGCTTGCCGACGATATTGGACCGGCCAATGACAACCGCATCCATCCCGGAGATGGAGCCGTGAAAATCGCGCAGCATCATCAGGCAGCCCAGCGGCGTGCAGGGCACCATCGACTTCTGCCCGGTGGTGAGCAGACCCACATTGGAGATATGAAAGCCGTCGACGTCCTTTTCGGGCGCGATCGCGTTGATGATCAGATCCTCGTTCAGATGCCTCGGCAGCGGCAGCTGGACCAGGATGCCGTGCACGGCCGGATCGTTGTTCAGCTTGTCCACGACGGCGAGCAGGTCCGCCTCGGACGTAGTCGCGTCCAGCCTGTGTTCGTAGGAGTTCATGCCGACTTCGACAGTCTGCTTGCCCTTGGAGCGGACGTAGACCTGGCTGGCCGGGTCCTCTCCCACCAGCACGACGGCGAGGCCGGGGGTGATGCCGTGCGCGTCTTTCAGGCGGGTGACGTGTTCGGCGACTTGGGCGCGCACGCGGGCGGCAAAGACTTTGCCATCGATCAGGGTGGCGGTCATGAAAACATCCTTCGTTTCAGAGGTGTGGGGCTACGCGCGGCTGCGCCGCACGCTCGCCCCACCGGACAGATTTTGCCGTTGGCGAAATCGTCCTAGAACAGCCCTTCGATTTGGCCATCGTCGTTCAGGCGGATATTCTCCGCCGAGGGGACGCGCGGCAGGCCCGGCATGGTCATGATCTCGCCGCAGACGGCGACGATGAAGCCGGCGCCCGCGCTCAGCCGCACCTCGCGGACCGGGACGGAATGGCCTGTGGGGGCGCCGCGCAGGTTCGGATCGGTGGAGAAGCTGTACTGCGTCTTGGCCATGCAGACCGGCAGGTTGCCGTAGCCTTGCTCTTCCCACAGTTTCAGCTGGTCGCGGATCTTCTTGTCCATCAGCGCCTCGTCCGCGCGGTAGATGCGCTTGCAGATCGTCTGGATCTTCTCCGCCAGCGGCATGTCGTCGGGATAGATGGGAGAGAAGTTGGCCGTACCTGCATCGGCCAGTTCCGCGACCTTCGTCGCCAAGTCGGCGGAGCCTTCGGAGCCGAATTCCCAGTGCTTGGACAGGACCGCCTCCGCCCCGTGGGTTTCCACGTGGTCCTTGATCGCCTGCACTTCGGCGTCGGTGTCCGTGACGAAGTGGTTGATCGCCACTACAACCGGCACGCCGAAGGATTTGAGGTTCTCGATGTGGCGGCCCAGATTCGGGCAGCCTTTCTGGACGGCCTCGACATTCTCGGCGCCCAGATCGGCCTTGGCGACGCCGCCGTTCATCTTCATCGCGCGGACGGTCGCCACGCAGACCACGACGGAGGGCGCGAGGCCCGCCTTGCGGCACTTGATGTTCATGAACTTCTCGGCGCCCAGGTCAGCGCCAAAGCCCGCTTCGGTCACCACGTAATCGGCCAGTTTCAGCGCCGTGGTCGTGGCGATGACGGAGTTACAGCCATGCGCGATGTTGGCGAAGGGGCCGCCATGCACGAAGGCCGGGTTGTTTTCCAACGTCTGCACGAGGTTCGGCTGCATCGCGTCCTTCAGCAGCACGGTCATGGCGCCGTCGGCCTTGATGTCACGGGCAAAGACGGGGGAGCGGTCGCGCCGGTAGGCCACAATCATGTCACCCAGACGCTTCTGCAAATCCTGCAGATCGGTCGCCAGGCACAGGATCGCCATGACTTCGGAGGCCACGGTGATGTCGAAGCCCGCCTCGCGTGGGAAGCCGTTGGCCACGCCGCCCAAGCTTGCCGTGATCTGGCGCAGCGCACGGTCGTTCATGTCCACCACGCGGCGCCAAACGACGCGGCGAGTGTCGATTTCCAGCTCGTTGCCCCAGTAGATGTGGTTGTCGATCATCGCGCTCAGCAGCGAGTGGGCGGAGGTGATCGCGTGGAAGTCGCCTGTGAAATGCAGATTCATCTCTTCCATCGGGACGACCTGGGCGTAGCCGCCGCCCGCCGCGCCGCCCTTCATCCCGAAGTTGGGGCCAAGGGAGGCCTCGCGGATGCACACGCAAGCATTTTTGCCAATGCGGTTCAGGCCGTCGCCGAGGCCCACGGTCGTGGTGGTCTTGCCCTCACCCGCGGGGGTCGGGTTGATCGCGGTGACCAGGATCAGCTTGCCATCGGCGCGCTCCTGGACGGAGTTGATGAAGTCCTGGCTGACCTTCGCCTTGTCGTGCCCGTAGGGCAGCAGGTCCGCGGCCTCGATCCCCAATTTTGCGCCGATCTCGTGGATCGGCTTCTTGGACGCCTCTCGGGCAATCTCGATATCGGTTTTGTAGGCCATGGTCCCGTCTCTCACAGTGTGCGGATGTATGCTTCGGCCTGCTTACGCGCGAAACCCATCCCCCAAGGTGCGCAATTCCGACATATCGGTGCGTTTCCGCGGCCCGATGGGACGCGGGCGTTTCATTTCGGAAAAACTGAGCGCTATGGGCGCGGTGCGGGCCTAGGGCGCCCAGGCGCGCTGGACCGGGACGTGCAAGCGCAGCGTATCGCCAAGCGCCAGCGGGCCGGGCCGTTCGACCCAGGCGGTGACCCCGCGGCGGCCCTTGGCGGCGGCTTTGAAGCCCTTGCCGGCGTCCCCATGGTGGCGCGCGATGGTCAGGCCGGGCTGGTGGCAGGGGCGGTTCTGCATGTCGATGATGAGGCAAGTGCCGTTCTCCGCCTGGAGGCGGGCGGAGGGGGGCACGTGGCTGAAATCGGCGATGCCGTCGATCACCAGGGTTGCGCCGAGCCAAGCGGGATCGAGCGCGCCCAGCCCCATATCGGCAGCGATCAGCGCCAGCTCTTCGGCGCTGACGATGCTCAGCTGGCGAACATTGGCGATCTCCGTCCCCTTTTTGTGTTGCGATGTCACACGGGCGCAGGACGCCCGTGTGCGCCCGCCGTAGGGCACGCCGGTGATGCCGTCCCAGTCGAGGTCGAGGTGATCCACCGCGACGCCGTCGATCGCCGGCTCCTTGCGTTCGGTCATATGACCGAGCCAGGTGATCGTGGCGACGTGGTCGGTGGGGGCAAGTGCGGGCATGGGGCATCTCCTTTGCCGGCACCCTGCCGCAAAGGCTGGTCGTATACCAATGACGTTTCGTGACCGTCCCTTTCACCGCGCATGATCGCGCCCGCCCCAAACGCAAAAGGCCCCGCCGGGGCGGGGCCTTTGTTAGTGTCCGGTTGGTTAGGCCGGATCGGGCTCCATGTCGCCGCCACCCGTCGGTCCGGCCTTTTTCTTGGCCTTGGGGATCGCGGTGAGCGAAGGCTTTTCGGACTTGGCGGGCGTGCCGCTGTCGTCATCCTCGTCCACATGGGGCGGCTCGCCGCGGATCACGCGCTGGATTTCCTCGCCCGTCAGAGTCTCGTATTCCAGCAGACCTTGCGCCAGGCGCTCGAACTCTTCCTCATGCTCTTCGAGCAGCTTGTAGGCGCGGTCGTAGCCTTCGTCGATGATGCGCTTGACCTCTTGTTCGATCAGCTCCTTCGTGCCGGCGGAGACGGAGAAGCCCCCTGCCCCGCCATTGGCCTGGTAGCCCGCTGCAGCCTCGGCGTAGTCGATGTTGCCGATCAGGTCGGACATGCCCATGCGCATCACCATGCCGCGCGCCAGTTGGCTGGCCTGCATGATGTCGCCCATCGGACCGGAGGAGACGGAGTCGGCGCCGTATTTAAAGATTTCGGCCGCTTTGCCCGCCATGGTCATGGCGATCTTCTGCTCGGCCTCGTCCTTGAACATCTGCAGCTTGTCCATCTCCGGCAGGCTCATCACCATTCCCAGCGCACCGCCGCGCGGGATGATCGTCGCCTTGTAGACCGGGTCGCACTTTTCGAGCTTCAGACCGACGATGGCGTGGCCCGCCTCGTGGTAGGCGGTTTTTTCCTTTTGGTCCTGGGTCAGGACCATCGACCGGCGTTCGGCGCCCATCATGATCTTGTCTTTGGCGGATTCGAAGTCGGCCATCGCCACGAACCGGCGTCCAATCCGCGCGGCCATCAACGCGGCCTCGTTCACCAGGTTGGCCAAGTCCGCGCCGGAGAAGCCGGGCGTGCCGCGTGCGATGATGCGCAGGTCGACATCTGGGCCCAGCGGGGTTTTGCGCGCGTGCACGCCAAGGATCTTCTCCCGGCCTTTGATGTCGGGGTTGCCCACGGTGACCTGACGGTCGAAGCGGCCCGGGCGCAGCAGTGCGGGATCCAGCACATCCTTACGGTTGGTGGCCGCGACGATGATGACGCCTTCGTTGGCTTCAAAACCGTCCATTTCGACCAGCAGCTGGTTCAGCGTTTGCTCGCGCTCGTCATTGCCGCCGCCATAGCCGGCGCCCCGGTGACGGCCCACGGCGTCAATCTCGTCGATGAAAACGATGCAAGGCGCGTTTTTCTTGGCTTGCTCGAACATGTCGCGCACACGTGACGCACCCACACCGACGAACATCTCGACGAAGTCGGAGCCGGAGATGGTGAAGAACGGCACGCCCGCCTCGCCCGCAATCGCGCGCGCCAGCAGCGTTTTACCAGTGCCCGGAGGGCCCTCGAGCAGCGCGCCTTTGGGGATCTTGCCGCCCAGGCGGGAGAATTTCTGCGGGTTGCGCAGGAACTCGACGATCTCTTCTAGCTCTTCTTTGGCCTCATCGATGCCCGCGACGTCGTCAAAGGTCACACGCCCATGCTTCTCGGTGAGCATCTTGGCCTTGGACTTACCAAAGCCCATGGCGCCGCCCCCGCGGCCGCCCTGCATCCGGTTCATGAAGTAGATCCAAACGCCGATCAGCAGCAGGAAGGGCAGCAGGCTCAGCAAGAAGGCTTGGAAGCCGTTCTGCTGTTGCTGTTCGGCCCGCACCGGCACGTCATTGGCAATCAGCAGGTCGGTTACGGCGGCGTCTTCGGGTTTGATGGTCACGAAATCGCTGCCCTCGCGGGTGAAGCGGACCTGTTCGCCGTCCAGCGTCGCCTCGCTCACCTGGCCGTTTTCAACGGCGCGGACGAACTCGGAATAGCTGATCTCGCGGCTTTGCGTGGTGTTGCCGCCGCCCCCGAAGAGGTTGAAGAGAACAATAACGAGGAGGAACAGAACCACCCAGAATGCGATGTTGCGTGCGTTGCCCAAGGCAAATCTCCATTATTGCGCGGCCCGGGTCGGCCGCAGCGCTTGAGAGTAAGATAGAGATACGGGCGCCGGGTTCAATGCGAGAGGAGTGCGGCATAAAATGAGTCCGGCGCATCGTCGAACTCTGCCTGCACATCCGGCGATGGGCTCAGCGGCGAGGCGACCAGCCGATCCCCGTCCCACAGGCCCGGCACGGATAGAAGCGCGGCGCGGGGCACGCCCAGATCGCGCCAGCCGGGCGATGCTTGCAGCCCGTCGGGGCCAAGCGCGCGCAACTCGAACGGGGTGTCTTCGTCGGCGATATCGCTGAGGCTCCAGCGCTCGTCCCACGCCTCGTCCGCTGCGGCGGTCAGGTCGCGCACGGCCTCATATTCGCGATAGAGCCACAGCTCACCGCCGCTGCGCTGGACCTGCACGCCCTCGAGCGTGCTGGTCCGCCCCTCCGCAATCGCCGCCAGCAGGGTGTCGACGCTCGCGCGCCGGGGGCTATAGACATGCCCGCCCAGCCACATGATCGCCCGCACGACCAGCCGGCGCGCAATCTCCGCTGGCAGGGCGGCGAAGCCGGGATAGCTGACCCGCACGGCGCCGACATCGACCACCGCAATCTCCCGCCCGGCGGCGTGGGTCTGCACGTCAAGCGCGGCGCGCGCCATCTGCATATTGGCCGCCACCTGCGCCAGGCCCTCCGCCGTGAGGCCCAGCGGCTCCAGCAGGGGCATCGCGTCCCGCATGCGCACCCGTTCGAAGGCCGTATCTTCGTTGCTGGGATCCTCGCTCCACGTCTCCCCGCGGGCCCGGAGGAAGGCGCGCAGGTCGCGCCGCAGCACGCCCAGCAGGGGCCGCAGCCAGGTCACGCCGTTCTGGCGCCGTTGCGGCGCCATGCCCGACAGCCCATCCACGCCGCTGCCGCGGGCGAGCCGCATCAGGAGCGTTTCGGCCTGATCGTTGGCCGTATGGCCCAGCGCGACGTGGTCGATCTCGTTGCCCGCGGCCCAATCGGCGATCAGGGCGAAACGCGCGGCGCGGGCGGCGCTTTGCAGATTTCCCGCGCCGTCCCAATTTGACCAATATTCGATGTGGTGATCGACGCCCAGCCGCGCACACAGATCGCGGACAAAGCGCAGCTCGTCCCGCGCCGCGGGCCGTAGGCCGTGATCGATAGATATGACGGACAGCTCGGTCGGCTGATCCTGCGCCCACGCGTCCAGCGCGCAGAGCAGTCCGACGCTGTCGCCGCCGCCCGAGACGGCCACACCCAAACGGGCGGGCGGGCGCGGGCCGAGGGCGGCGCTCAGATGCGCGATCAGCTCGGGCGGCTCCATGCGCTCAGGCGCAGCCGAGTTGGGTGTAAGCGTCCACCGCCCGGGCTGCCGCGTCCGAGCCCTGGAAGCGCACAGGCACCTCGCCCAGCGTCACGCACGCCTCATTGAGCTGGCCCAGATCGCCCAGGGCTTGGCCCAGGCGCAGCAACGCTTCGGGCGCGGCGGGACCGGTTTGATCGGCGGAGAACGCGGCGAGGTAGGCGCGCGCCGCTTCCCGCGTATCGCCAAGGCCGGCCAGCGCCTCCCCCCGTGCCAAATCGGCGGCGGGCGCCAGGGGTCCGCCCGGATAGGTGCGGTTGAAGGCCGCGAACATCTCGGCGGCCGCAGCGAAGTCTTCGGCGGCCAGCGCGTCCGACGCGCGTTTGAAGTCGGCCTCTTCCTGTGCGGCGAGTTGCGGGCCGGCACTGGGCGCGGCGGGGGCCGGGGCTGCTGCAGGCGCCTCGCCGCCGAGGGTCGAGGTCTCGCCAAGCTGGCTGACATCGCCGCCTTCCAGCTCGACCAGGCGGAATTCCAGATCGCCGATGCGGTTGGTCCCGTCAGCGACGATCCGGTCGATCCGGTTCTCCAGCCGTTCGGTCGTGCCGGTCAGGCGCATCAACTCCGCCTCAATCGCCTGGACGCGGTCCAAGAGCGTGCCGCCTCCCAACTGCGTCTGCGGGGCGCCCGTCGTGCTCAGCTCGCGCCGGAGACGCTGGATTTCGACGTTGAGCACCGTCAGCTCTTGCCGGATGTCGGCCAGCGTCTGGTCCTGCGCCGCCGCTCCACAGGGCAGCGCGCAGATCAGCGCGGCCCCCAACACATATCGCCTCAGCATTCTGTCCCCCGGACAATGACCCTAGCTTGTCAGCCCGCCCGCCAGCACGGTCACGGCGCGGCGGTTCTGGGCGTAGCACGCCTCATCGCTGCATACTTCGATCGGGCGCTCCTTGCCATAAGAGACAACCCTGAGACGACTCGCGGCGACGCCCTTACTCACCAGGTAGCTGCGGGCCGCGTCCGCGCGGCGCGCGCCGAGGGCGAGGTTGTATTCGCGTGTGCCCTGCTCGTCCGCGTGCCCTTCGATGATCGCGGTGTAGTCGGGATTGGCGCTGAGCCAGGCGGCCTGACCGTCGAGCGTCGCCTGGCCGGTGGCCGTCAGGGTGGATTGATCGACCTCGAAGAGGACCCGATCCCCCACCGCCTGCTGGAAAAACGCGACCGATGTCGGGTCCTCGGCGCTGCCGGGGACGGGCGCGCCGGCATTGGCGCCGCCGCCGGACAGCGCGTTGGTCCCGCCCAGGCTAGCGGGATTAGTGCAGGCCGCCACGCCGAGCGCGCCGATCAGAAGGAGGGTTGCTTTGTACATGGCGAAAGTCCTTTGCTGGCCCGGAGCGGTCCCGGTGCGTTACTTCTGAAGCGGGCCCCAGGACGGGTCGGACCCGCCGTCGGGCGTGCGCACGGGGCGCAGGTTGCGGCCGGTGATGTCCACCGAATAGAGGCTCGCGCGTCCGCCCGCGCCTTGGGTTTCGCGGGTGAACATGATCACGCGTCCGTTAGGTGACCAGGTCGGCCCCTCGTCGAGGAAAGAGGCCGTCAGCAGCCGCTCTTCGGAGCCGTCGGTGCGCATGACGCCGATGTGGAAGCGCCCCCGCGACTGCTTGGTGAAGGCGATGAGGTCCCCGCGCGGCGACCAGACCGGCGTGCCGTAGCGCCCTTCACCGAAGGAGATGCGCCGCGCCTCACCGCCGCCTGCAGGCATGACATACAGCTGCTGACTGCCGGAGCGGTCGCTTTCGAAGACGATCTGCTGGCCGTCGGGGCTGTAGGACGGCGCTGTCTCGATCGCCGGAGAGCTGGTCAGCCGGGTCGACGCGCCGGAGGCGATGTCCATCGTGTAGATGTCCGTATTGCTGCCCTGGCTGAGCGAGTAGACGACGGTCCGCCCGCCGGGGGCAAAACGAGGCGCGAAGCTCATCGTGCCATCCTGGCTTTCCAGGACGCGGCGCTGCACGCTGCCCACATCCAGCACGTAGATACGGGGAAAGCCGGTCTCGTAAGAGGTATAGAGCACGCGGTTCCCATCGGCGGAAAAGCGCGGCGCGAGCACGATGGCTTCCGAGCCGGTGAGGTACTGCACGTTCGCGCCGTCGTAATCCATGATCGCCAGGCGCTTGCGCCGCGCGTCTTTTGGGCCGGTTTCGGAGACATAGACGACGCGGCTGTCGAAATAGCCCGCCTCGCCCGTGATCCGGCTGTAGACGGCGTCCGCAACCTTATGCGCCATGCGCCGCCACGCCTCCGTCGTGCCGACAAATTGCAGGCCGTCGCCCAATTCGCGGTCGCTGAACACGTCGTGCAGGCGGAACTTCACGACCACCTGGCTGCCGTTGACGGCCACAGCGCCGGTGATCAGGGCCTGCGCGTTGATCGCCTTCCAATCGGCGTATTGCACCGGCGCGGCGAAGCTGGCGGGGGTGGAGATGAAAGCGCTGGCCGGGATCTCGCGGAAGAGGCCCGAGCCGGTCAGATCGGCGCTGACGACACGGGCGAGGTCGGCCGCCATCTGGGTGGCGGCGGCATTCTCCGCCTCGAAATCCGGAACGGCGAAAGGCAAGGGTTCGATCACACCTTCCGTGATCTCGATCCGCAGGGGGCCTTGCGCGGCGGCCAGGCCGGCCCACAGGCTGAAGATCAGGGCAAACAGGCGCCACATCATCGGCTGCGCATCCTTTCGGGATTGAAGGTCATCTCGATCTGCTGCCACCGGTCGTATTTATCCTGCGGCAGGGCGAAGCCGTTGCGGCCACAGCGCAGGATCGCCCGTCGGGCCGCATCGAAGGCCTGCGCCGCCGCCGACGCGCTGCCGCCCGACGAGGAGACCAGACGGATGCTGCCCTGCACGGGCCGCGCGTCGCGGGTCATCTCCACGGCCACGATGACGGTGGTGTTCAGAACCTCCGTCCCCGCAGTGCCGAGGTTCCAGCAGCTTTGCACGGCGACGCGCAGGGCGTCCCGCTCGCCACTTGTCAGGGGCGGGCCGGTGGGCGAAGGCGCGGGCGCCTCGGTGCCGCCCAGCGCTTCGGCCAGGGCCGCGTTGACTGCGTCGCTGTCCGTTGGCGTGTCTGTCGGAGTGTCCGGCGCGTCGGCGACACGGGGCGGGCTGGGCCGGCGGGCCGGCGGGCGGGCGGACGCGGTGGGCGCCTGACGCTCTTCGGCTTCGGTGACGATTTCGGTCGCGGCCTCTTCGGGTGCGGTGGCCTCCTGCGGCTCTTCCCGCGCCTCACCGCTGTCGGCCTCACGCACAGCGTCGCGCTGTATTTCGTCCGGCGCGGCCTCGGGCGGGGGCGGCGCGACGGGGGTCGGCGCCACACGCTCTGCCGGACGCGGCACAGGGCGGGTGTCCGGCGCCGGGGGCGGCTCCACCGCTTGGGGCGGCGCGGGCTGGGGCGCCAGGACGGCGACATCAGGCTCGGGCGGGGTGGGCAGCGGATCGGGTACGGGCTCGGGCTGCGGCACGGCCACACGCTCCGGCGCGGGCGGGGGCGCCACGCGCGTCTCCGGTACGGGCGCCGTGGCGGGCGCGGGCGGCGCCTCGGGCTGGGGCGGCTGCGCAACCTCGCTCACCTGCCCGGGCGGCTGCTGTGCGGCAAGGATCGCCTCGAACTCCTGGGACGAGATCACGGACACTTCGCGCACCTCCACCGGGGGCGGCTCGGACGTGAAGACCCCACCCAGCAGCGCGAAGGCGACCAGGGCCAGGTGGCCCGCGCCCGATATGACGTGGCCGATATGCACGCCCTACCCATCGCCATCGAGCCGCGGCCCGCCCGTCTCCGTCACCAGACCGATATTGGCGAACCCGCCGGCGTTGAGCGCGCCCATCACCTCCATCACCTGGGCGTAGGGCACGGCCCCATCGGCGCGCAGGAAGACGCGGTCGCCTTCCCGTTCCGCGGCGATGGCGCGCAGGCGCGGGATCAGGGCGTCGCGGTCCACATCCGTCGTCATGATCTGCACCGCGCCATCGGCGGTGACGGTCACGGTCAGCGGCTCTTCGGTGTCGGTCGGCAAGGCGGCGGCGGCGGTGCGGGGCAATTCGACCGGCACGCCCACGGTCAGCAAAGGGGCGGCGACCATGAAGATGATCAAAAGCACCATCATCACGTCCACGAAAGGCGTGACGTTGATCTCCGCCATGGGCTGGGAACGGCGGCGCCGCCGCCGGCCGCCACTCCGTTCGGATTTCATCACACCCGCACCCATTTAGACCGTTCTCCCGATCTGCAGGCATTTCAGCGCCCCGCAGGCCGCAGCCGGTGCGGGCGGAAGGTGGACAATGGACGGGGCGCACCGGGGCATCATCAGGCGTCCAATTGCCGGGACAGGATGGTCGCGAACTCGTCCGCAAAGGCCTCGTAACTGCCGACGATGCGGTCACTGTCCGCGCTAAGCTTGTTGTAGAAGACCACCGCCGGGATCGCAGCCAGCAGGCCGAGGCCTGTGGCCAGCAATGCCTCCGCGATGCCGGGGGCCACGACGGCGAGGTTGGTGTTCTGCTGCTCCGCGATCTCGATAAAGGCGTTCATGATACCCCAGACCGTGCCGAAGAGGCCCACGAACGGCGCGGTGGAACCGATGGTGGCCAGCGTCGGCAAGCCCTTTTGCAGCTCTTCGGCCTCTTTCGCGATGGCCACGTCCATGGACCGGTCGATGCGCGCCGTGGCGCCGGGGATCATGGCCCCATCCGCGCGGTGCGAGCGGCGCCATTCGGTCATGCCGGCGGCAAAGACCCGTTCGGAGCGGCCCCCGGGCTGCGCGCCGATCTGATCGAACAGGCCGTCCAGCGGCTCGCCGGACCAAAACTGCGTGTCGAAGGTGGAGGCTTCCCGCCGGGCGCCGCGATAGGCGATGAGCTTTTGGAAGATGATGGCCCAGCCCCAGAAGCTCGCGATGATGAGGGAGATCATGACCAGCTTCACGGTCAGCGTGGCACGCGCGTAAAGGCCCCACAGCGAAAAATCCATGTCGCTTGCCAGCAGTGCTGTCTCTGCTTCCATCCGCCTTGCCTCTTGTCCCGGGGCTCTTTTCGGCCCTCTCGCGCAATAGCTTACCGCAGCGGCGCGGATTTTGCCAACTCAACTTGCCGTTTGCGCGTGCAGCCTTGCGCGGATTTCCGCGGGCAAGCGCACGGGCCGGCCCTCCGTCGTCATGGTGGCGGCGGTGACCCGCGCGCGGAAGAGGACCTGTTCGCCGCGCCGCACCTCTTGGTCGAAGATCCAGCGCACGCCTTTGGCAAAATGGGTGCTGTGTACCTCCAGCCGGTCGCCGAGCCGCGCGGGCGCGAGGTAGTCCGCCTCCACCCGCGTGACGACGAAGACGAGGCCC
>JBCDFL010000074.1:0-14682 GCA_039178165.1 Pseudomonadota bacterium
GCTAAATACTGAGCCGCGCCGCGTGGCTGCCGCGTTCGCGGTAGGGCGTGGTGTCGTAATGCGCGCGGTAGCATTTGGAAAAGTGCGACGGGCTCGCAAAGCCGCAAGCGAGAGCCACGTTGATCACGCTCATATCCGTCTGCATCAGCAGGTTTCGCGCCTTCTGCAGCCGCAGTTCCATATAGTAGCGCTTAGGCGAGCGGTTCAGGTAGCGGCGGAAAAGCCTCTCCAGCTGCCGGGTCGACATGCCCACATCCTTGGCCAGGATCGACGGGCTGATCGGCTCCTCGATATTCTGCTCCATGATCTGGATGACCTGGCTCAGTTTCGGGTGCCGCACGCCGATGCGCGTCGGCACCGACAGCCGCTGGGTGTCCTGGTCCGTACGGATCGCAGAGTAGATCAGCTGGTCGGCCACTGCATTGGCCAGCTCCTCGCCCTCGCGGTCGGCGATCAGCTTCAGCATCAAATCGATGGACGACGTCCCGCCCGCCGTCGTGATCCGCGCGCCGTCGACCACGAAAACGGATTTGGTCAGCTCCACTTCCTGAAACTCTTCGGCAAAGCTGTCCTGGTTCTCCCAATGGATCGTCGCGCGCTTGCCGTCCAGAAGGCCCGCTCGCGCCATCGTGTAGGCGGCGGTGCACAGACCCGCGACCGGCACGCCCTTGCGCGCCTCGCGCCGCAGCCAAGCCAGCAGCTTCTTGGTGGTCGCGGTCTGCACGTCGATCCCGCCGCAGACCATGATCGTGTCGTCGCGCCCGACGTCCTCTAGGTCGCCGTCCAGCTTGAACGTCACGCCGGAGGACGCCTGCATGTATTCCCCGCCCTCACCGATCACCCGCCATTCATAGAGTGTCTTGCCGGCCATCCGGTTCGCGATGCGCAGGCTTTCCTGCGCGGCGGCAAAGCAAAGCATGGTGAATTGATCCAACAGGACAAAGACGAAACGATGCGGTGCGGCATCATCAAGGCGTGGGGCCATCGTGGTCTCTTCTCGCGCGCCTGGGGTCCGGCGGTTGGGGTCTCGGGGTGGCGATTTATGTCCTGCGGCGGATCACTGCACAGCGCCGCGGGGCAGGTCAAGGCCCGCCGGCGCAGCGCGGTAAATGGGATATGGTCAGCCCGCCCCGGCTTTTGTATACGAGCGCTCCAGGGAACACAGTGCAAGCACACAGGGACACGTCATGACCGACTGGACCAAGACCGATTGGCGCGCCAAGCCGCGCGTCCAGATGCCGGACTACACCGACCCCGCCGCGCTGAGCGCGGTGGAAGCGCAGCTGTCGGCCTACCCGCCGCTGGTCTTCGCTGGGGAGGCGCGGCGCCTCAAGCGGCAACTGGCCGCGGCGGGGCGTGGCGAGGCGTTCCTGCTCCAGGGGGGTGATTGCGCCGAAAGCTTCGAGCAGTTCAGCGCCGACGCGATCCGCGACACGTTCAAGGTCATGTTGCAGATGGCGATGGTGCTGACCTACGGCGCCAAGGTGCCGGTCATCAAAGTGGGCCGCATGGCCGGTCAGTTCGCCAAACCGCGCAGCGCCCCGACGGAGGTCGTCGACGGCGTCGAGCTGCCCAGCTACCGCGGCGATATCATCAATGATCTGGCCTTCACGCCCGAGGCGCGCATTCCGAACCCCGCGAAGATGCTGCAGGCCTACACCCAAGCGGCGGCGACGCTGAACCTGCTGCGCGCGTTTTCCACAGGCGGGTTTGCCGATATGAACCGGGTGCATTCCTGGACGCTTGGCTACACCGACGCGGACGAGATGCAGCGCTATTCCGAGATCGCGAACCGGATCCAGGACACGATCGACTTCATGGCCGCGGCGGGGATTGACGGCGATACGACCCACGAATTCAGCACGGTCGAGTTCTACACGAGCCACGAATCCCTGCTTCTGGAATACGAGGAAGCGTTAACGCGGCTCGATTCCACGTCCGGCAAGTGGCTCGCGGGCTCGGGTCACATGATCTGGATCGGCGACCGCACGCGGCAGCCGGACGGCGCCCATGTCGCCTTCGCGCGCGGCGTTCAGAACCCGATCGGCCTCAAATGCGGCCCTTCGATGGAAGTCAGCGATCTCAAGCGCTTGCTCGCCACTCTTAACCCAGAGAATGAAGAGGGCCGCTTAACCCTGATCGCCCGCTTCGGTGCCGGGAAGGTCGACGCGCACCTGCCCGCGCTCATCCGCGCGGTCGAAGAAGAAGGCGCAAAGGTCGTTTGGGTCTGTGATGCAATGCACGGCAACACGATCAAGTCGTCCACCGGCTACAAAACCCGGCCGTTCGACGCGGTGCTGCGCGAGGTACGCGACTTCTTTGCGGTGCACAAAGCGGAAGGCACGATCCCCGGCGGCGTTCATTTTGAGATGACGGGTCAGGACGTGACCGAGTGCACCGGCGGCGTACGGGCCGTGAGCGAAGAAGACCTGAGCGCCCGCTACCACACGGCGTGCGACCCGCGCCTCAACGCGTCCCAATCGCTGGAGCTTGCGTTTCTGGTGGCCGAAGAGCTGTCGGGCCTGCGATCGAACCGGGTCGCGGCGACGGTTGCCGGCTAAATTCCTGCGCGGAAAAACAAAAAGGCCGGCGCGTCGGAACGCCGGCCTTTTTGTGCCCTTATCTCCGAACGCTCACTCTTCGTTTTTGACGACGCGCAAATAGGGCACGCGCGTGCGCTGCGTGGCGCCCGCAAAGGGCGTCGCCCGCTCCGCAAAACCCGCGGGCGCGACGGCGGAGGTGTCGGTGCCGTCCGGCAGGCTGGCCGGCGCCGTGATCGGGCGGATCTTGCTGCCCACAACGTCGAAGCGGCGGGGAGAGCGGCCGATATCCCCGTTCGCCATCAAACAGCCCAGCACCCGGCTGACATCGCCCAGATCGCTTTTGAGCGGTAACAGTAACATCCGCGCATCCATGCGCGGTTTGTCGAACGCGGCTTCCGCGGCGAGGCGCAGCTCGCACAGGGCAGGGCGCTGAAAGACCTCTTCCAGGGTGTCGGACACCTGGCGCCGGCCGTCCGGTGTGATGAAGGATGTGATCGGCATGCCCCGCACCTCCATCCCCATCAGGTCAGACAGATGCGAGCCGGCGATGCGCAACCGGGCCATGCCCGGCGCCACACGTTCGAGGATGAAGGTATGCTCCAGCGCCGCTTCGATCCCGCGGGGGTCGATGTCCGAGCGTTTGGGCATCAGCCGCGTGCCGCGCAACGCCTCCCAATAAGCCTCGACTTGGGCCAGTGCGGAAAACCCGCTATCTCTGGAAAAGGTGGGCATAGCAACAATACCATGCGGGCTTTTGTCGTGGAAGTCCATGATGTAACACCCTTTTTTCATCCTGCGGGTCAGCCTGCGCACGCGCATACAACCCTAGCCTGAATTCACCGCCCCCGGTGATTACAGAAATACACTCAATTGATGAAAATCCGACGCAAATCAGAGCGAATGGTTAATCGCACCGTGGGGCCCGCGGCGCCGCAAATCGGTTGAAGGGGGCAGCGGCCATGGGTAGGAACGCGCCATGGATGGACACGATATGCCCCCCGCGCTGATGTCGATGACCGGCTTTGCCGCGCGCACAGGGACCTTTGGGGCCTATAGCTGGTCGGCGGAGCTGCGCAGCGTGAACGGCAAAGGGCGTGATCTGCGCCTGCGCGTGCCCGATTGGGTGGAGGGGCTCGAGCCGGCCGTGCGCAGCGCCATCACCGCCCGCGTCAGCCGCGGCGCTCTGAACCTGTCGATCCGCGTAACGCGCGAGGACAGCGCAGGCCTGCCCGCCGTCGCTGCCCCGCACTTGGCCGCGATGCTGACCGCCCTGGCGGAGATCGAGGCGCAGGCGATGGAAGCGGGCCTTTCGCTGGCGCCGTCGACCGCCACGCAGATCGCGGGCCTGCGCGGGGTGATCGACACGGCGCAGACAGAGGAAGACACCGCCGCCTTGCGCACCGCGCTGCTAACCGATCTGGAGCCTTTGCTCGACGCGTTCGAGGAGATGCGCAGCGCCGAAGGGGCGGCACTCGCGCAAGTCCTGGGCGGGCAACTCGATGCCGTGGCCGAAGCGCTGGGGCGGGCCGAAGCCGCAGCCGCAGCCCGGGCCGGCACGATGGAGGCGGCCCTGCGCCGCAACCTCGCCAAAGTGCTGGACGCCGCCGACACCGATCCGCAGCGCGTCGCGCAGGAACTGGCGCTGATCGCCGTCAAGGCCGACGTCACCGAAGAGATCGACCGGCTGAACGCCCATATCGGCGCCGCCCGCGACCTGCTGAACGCCGGCGGGCCCGTGGGCCGGAAGCTCGACTTCTTGATGCAGGAGTTTATTCGCGAGGCGAATACCCTCTGTTCCAAGGCGCAGGACACCGACCTGACGCAAGCGGGGCTCGACCTGAAGGTCCTGATCGACCAGATGCGCGAGCAGGTGCAGAATGTCGAATAAGCCAAACGGCCATCGCAGGGGCCTGCTGATCATCCTGTCGTCCCCGTCCGGCGCAGGCAAAAGCACGCTGGCCGGGCGCTTGCGCTCGTGGGACCCGGAGCTGTCCTTCTCCGTCTCCGCAACGACGCGCACGCCGCGCGCGGGCGAGGTGGACGGCACCGATTACCATTTCATCGACGCGCCGCAGTTCAAGGCGATGGTCGCGCGCGGTGACATGCTGGAGCACGCGCACGTCTTCGGCAATTTCTACGGATCGCCCAAAGGGCCGGTGCAGGAGCGGATCGAGGCGGGGCAAGACGTCCTCTTTGACATCGACTGGCAGGGCGCGATGCAGATCGCGAACTCGTCCCTGTCGGCGCACGCCCTGTCGATCTTCATCCTTCCGCCCTCCATCGAAGAGCTGCACCGCCGCCTGATCGCCCGCGACAAAGACAGCGCGGAGGTGATCGGCAAACGCATGGCCAAAAGCTGGGACGAGATCAGCCATTGGGGCTATTACGATTATGTCCTCGTCAACGACGATTTGGACGAGACCGAAGCGCGCCTGCGCACCATCATCGAAGCGACGCGCCTGCGCCGCATCCAGCAGCCCGGCCTGATGCCCACGGTCCGTGCGCTGCAAACCGAATTCGAGGAGCTGCCATGACCCTTTACGCGCTCGGCGATCACGCACCCGTCCTGCACGCGGACACCTGGGTCGCGCCCGACGCCAACCTGATCGGCCAGGTCGTGCTGGAGGAGGGCGCGTCCGTCTGGTTCGGCAGCACCATCCGCGCCGATCACGAGGAGATCCGCATCGGCGCGGGCAGCAACGTCCAGGAAAACTGCGTCATGCATATCGACGACGGTTTTCCGCTGACCATCGGGTCCAATTGCACGATCGGCCACAAGGTGATGCTGCACGGCTGTATGATCGGCGACGGCAGCCTGATCGGGATGGGCGCCACCGTCCTGAACGGCGCGCGCATCGGCAAGGGGTGCCTTATCGGCGCCGGGGCGTTGATCACCGAAGGCAAGGAGATCCCCGATTTCTCCATGGTGCTCGGCGCGCCGGGGAAGGTCGTGCGCGAGGTGGACGCCGCACGCCAGCAGATGCTCATCGCCTCCGCGCTGCACTACCAAGAGAATATGCGCCGCTTCCGCGCCGAGATGCGGGCGATCTGATGCCCCATGCCGAGCTAAAATACAGCGCCGAGCTGGACATCGACGCAGGTGCGCTTCTGCGCGAGGTCGAGCGTATCTTGCTGCAGCGCGATCCGGGCGCCGGTGATTGCAAAGGCCGCGCCTATCCCGCTGCTGCGGCGCACCATCCCAATGTCCTGCTGGAGGTGTCGATGCTGCCCAAAGCGCACCGCGACGATGCGTGGCTTGCGGCGCTGCAAACCGAACTGGCCGAGGCGTTGCGCCCGGCGCTGCCGCGGCCCTGCTGGCTGTCGATCGAGCTGCGCTTCTCCGGCCGCCACTACCTGACGGAGCATCTGACATGAGCCGAAATGACGACGGCACGTTGATCCGCCCCGTGCCGCTGCCGCACAGCGCCTCGCGCCCCGTGGTCACCCCCCTCAGCCCATCGGTGGTCTATGCCTCGAACGATCCCGACATGCTGGACGCGCAATACGAAGGCGGCCTTCAGGGCTATACCTACAGCCGCGAGGGGCACCCGAACGGCGACGTGGTGGCACAGATGATCGACCGGATGGAGGGGGCGCCCCATCCCGGTGTCGCCTGCGGGTCGGGCATGGGCGCGGTTAGCGCTGTTTTGCTGGGCCTCTGCGCGGCGGGGGATCACGTGGTCGGGGGCAACCAGCTCTATGGCCGGTCGCTGCGGATGATGGCCGAAGACCTGCCGCGCCTAGGGATCGAGACGACGCTCGCCGACCCGACCGATGCCGCCGCGATCAAGGCCGCGCTGCGCCCCGAAACGAAGTTGATCCTGATCGAGGTTGTGTCCAACCCCACGCTGCGGGTCGCCGACCTCGCCGGCATCGCGGCCGTCGCGCGCGAGGCGGGCGTGCTTCTGGTCGTCGACAACACCTTTACGACGCCCCGCGCCATCCGGCCGTTCGGGCATGGGGCCGATATCGTCCTTCACTCGGTGACCAAGCTGCTGTCGGGCCATTCGGACGTGATGATGGGCTGGGTCGCGGCGAAGGACCCCGCGCTGAACGACCGGCTGCGCGTCTTCACGATCACCGCCGGCATGGTGCCCAGCCCATTCGATGCCTGGTTGGCGGAACGGGGGATGCTGAGCTTCGATCTGCGCTTTGACCGGACGCAAAGCACGGCGCAGGCGCTCGCCGAACATCTAGCAACGCTTCCGGGCGTCACTCGTGTCCTTTATCCCGGTCTGGCATCGCACCCCGACAAGGCGCGGGCCGATACGCTCCTGTCCGGGCCCTGCAACATGGTCAGTTTCGAGATGCCGGGCGGGCGCGCGGCGGCCAATCGCTTCGCCCAAGCGGCCTCCGCCCTGTCCTTTGCACCGACGCTGGGTGACGTGGGCACGACCCTGTCCCACCCCGCCTCGTCCTCGCACCGGGCGCTGACGGCGGAGCGGCGGGCGGAGCTGGGCATGTCGGAGGGCTTCTTCCGCGTCTCCGTCGGGCTGGAAGACCCGACTGCGCTCAGGGACATCTTTACCCGCGCGGTCCGGGCCGCGGCGGGGTAGGGGGCGCCATGCACGCAGCGCCCGGCCCCATGCGATGAACGCGGAGGTCCTTCAACGCCTCCTGAACGCCGTGCCGCTGCCCAGCGTCGCCATCGATGGCGCAGAACGGATCTGCGCGGCCAATACCGAAGCGTTGACCCTGCTGGGCCAGGGGATCGTGATGCGCAATTACGTGGCGATGCTGCGCCAGCCCGCGCTGCTGGACGCGGTGGAGCAGGTGATGCGCGACGCCCGCCCCCGGCAGGCGCGCTACCTCGCCAATGACGGGGCGCAAGACACGACCTACACGGTGCATTGCCGGCGGGTGGACGGCGTCGGCTGGCGCGAGGCGGGGGTGATCGTTCTGACGTTCGAGGATGTGACCCATCTGACCCAGGCCGAGCAGATGCGCCGCGATTTCGTGGCCAATGTCAGTCACGAGCTGCGCACGCCGCTCACCTCCGTCATGGGCTTTATCGAAACGCTGCGCGGCCCCGCCCGAAACGATCCCGCGGCGCAGACGCGGTTTTTGGATATCATGCAGGGGGAGGCGGAACGGATGAACCGGCTGGTCGGCGATCTTCTCTCCCTCAGCCGCGTTGAGGGGGAGGAGCGCGTGCGCCCGACGACGCGGATCGCGCTCCGCGATGTGGTTGGTCAGGTCGTCCGCTCCCTCCAGCCGCTTGCGGACGAGGCGGACGTGGCGCTGGAGACGGAATTAGGCGCCGCACCGGTCGAGATGACGGGTGACGCTGATCAGCTGACGCAGGTCTTCACCAACCTGATCGAGAACGCGATCAAATACGGCGGCAGCGGCGGGCGCGTCCGGGTGCGCATGTCCACCGCGGCGCGCGAGCCTGCTTTGCGGGCGCCAGGCGCGCGGGTGCAAGTGATCGACGATGGGCCGGGCATCGACCCAATGCACCTGCCGCGCCTGACCGAACGGTTTTACCGCGCGGACAGCCACCGCAGCCGCGCCTTGGGCGGGACGGGACTGGGCCTGGCCATCGTCAAACACATCATCAACCGCCACCGCGGCCGCCTGCGGGTGGAAAGTGAGCTGGGGCAGGGCGCGACGTTCACGGTGATCCTGCCGGTATCGGGTGAGAAGATCGCGGCGCAGGAGTGATTCTGTCATGTTCGGCGCCGATATAAGCGGTGGCGCGACGCGCGCTGGAAGATAGTTAACATTTTTCAGCTACTTGGCGCCCAAAGCGTCTGTCATAAAACCGTTACTTCCCTGTCACAAAAGGTCAGCGTGCGGCGCCTATACGCGGCGCCGAGGTCCATCCGGATCGCACCACATTTGACAGGAGACACCATGTCCTTCACCAAAACCGCCGCCTCCGCGCTTGCCATTGCAGCCGTCTCGGCTACGACCGCCGCCGCACGTGACAACGTGCAGGTCGCTGGGTCCTCCACCGTGCTGCCCTATGCGTCCATCGTGGCCGAAGCGTTTGGCGACAACACCGATTTCCCGACACCGGTCGTTGAATCGGGCGGCTCGTCCTCCGGTCTGCGTCGTTTCTGCGAAGGCGTGGGCGAGAACACGATCGATGTGGCGAACGCCTCCCGCGCGATCCGCGAGAAAGAGGTCAAAGCCTGCGCTGAAAACGGTGTGACGGACATCATCGAAGTCCGCATTGGCTATGACGGCATCGTCTTCGCCAGCCAGATCAACGGCCCGGCCTACGACGCGTTCACCCCCTCCGATTGGTTCAACGCCCTGGCGCCCAAAGTGATGGTTGACGGCGCGCTGGTCGACAACCCGCACACGCAATGGGCTGACTTCAACAGCGATCTGCCGGCCGAAGACATCCTGGCCTTCATCCCAGGCACCAAGCACGGCACGCGCGAAGTCTTCGAAGAGAAGGTGATCGCGGCGGGCTGTGAAGCCACCGGCGCCATGGAAGCTATGATCGCGGGCGGCATGTCCGAAGACGACGCCGAAGACGCCTGCCTCGAGGTCCGCACCGACGGGAAATCCGTCGACATCGATGGCGACTACACTGAAACGCTGGCCCGCATCGACAGCAACGCGAACGGTCTGGGCGTCTTTGGCCTGTCCTTCTACGAGAACAACACCGACAAGCTGAAAGTGGCGACCATGTCGGGCGTGTCCCCGTCGACCGAGACCATCGCGTCGGGCGAATACCCCGTCTCCCGCCCGCTGTTCTTCTACGTCAAGAAAGCGCATATCGGCGTGATCCCGGGCCTGAAGGAATACGCGCAGTTTTTCACCTCGAACGAGATCGCTGGCCCGAACGGCCCGCTGGCGCAGTACGGCCTGGTTTCCGACCCGGAGCTGGCGGACACCCAAAGCATGATCGCGGACGAAGTGACCATGCAGTCCGGCTCGTAAGCCGCGCCTGAGGCATTGCCAAACCGCTGCGCGGCCTTTACGCGCTGCGGACCTTGCGGGGCAGGGGGTAGCACGCCCCCTCCCGCTGACGTTTTTCCGCGGAGTGCGCGATGTCCGTTCTTTGGCTCCTGACCATCCTTCTGGCGCTTGCAGTGGCCGCTTTTGTGGCCGCGCGAGGCCGGGCGCTCGCCTCCGCCGGCGGGGATGCCAGCCAGCTGCACTCGCTCCCCAATTACTACGGCTGGAACGCGGCGCTCTTCGTGATGGTGCCGGCCTTTCTGACGCTGGTCGTCTGGCTGATCGCGCAGCCGCTGATCGTGGGCCAGCGCGTCCAGGCCGATATCGACCCCGGCGCCGTCGCTGCCGGCTCCTCCATGAGCCTCTTTATGTCCGATGTGCGCCGCGTGGCCGACGGGCTGGATACCGCCGTTGAGGCCGGCGTGATGAGCGCCGCGGATGCCGCCGCGCAATCCGACGTCGAGGGGCTGCGCGCCACGCTGGGTGATGTGGGCGTCGCCCTGGGATCGGATGTGAGTGCCGAGACGTTGCGCGCCGCGCAGGCCTATCGCCAGATGTCGCGCACCGGCAACGTATTGCAATCGGGTCTCGTCATCTTGCTGGCGCTTGCCGGCATGGCCTACGCGGTGATGCGCACCAGTGCGGACTTCCGCGCTCGCAACGTGGTGGAGCGTGTGATCCTGTGGCTGCTGATCGGCGCCGCCTCTATCGCGATCCTGACGACCATCGGCATCGTGCTCTCGCTCGTCTTCAACACGGTGACCTTCTTCGGCATGTATCCGGCCAGCGAGTTCTTCTTCGGGACCGAATGGGCGCCGTCCTTCACGGGCCGCGGCGGCGCGTCGGAGCTGGGCGTCGTGCCGCTGATCTGGGGCACGCTCTATATCTCCATTGTGGCGCTGATCGTTGCCGTGCCCATTGGTCTGCTCGCTGCGATCTACCTGGCCGAATATGCCAGCCCCGCGGTCCGCAGCTTTGCCAAGCCGTGCCTAGAGGTGCTGGCTGGCATCCCGACCATCGTCTACGGCCTTTTCGCGCTGCTGACCATCGGGCCGTTCCTGGTCGACGTCTTCGGCCGGGACGGCGCGCTGGGCCTCGGCTGGATGAGTGGCGGGACCGCGGTGATGACCGCGGGCCTGGTGATGGGCATCATGCTGATCCCATTCGTCAGCTCGCTCAGCGATGACATCATCAACGCGGTGCCGCAGGCGTTGCGCGACGGCTCCTACGGGCTGGGCGCGACGCAGTCAGAGACGATTAAACAAGTGATCCTGCCCGCCGCGCTGCCCGGCATCGTCGGCGCGATCCTACTGGCCGCCAGCCGCGCCATCGGCGAGACGATGATCGTCGTGCTGGGGGCAGGGGCCGCGGCGCGCCTGTCCCTCAACCCGTTCGAGGCGATGACGACCGTGACCGCCAAGATCGTCAGCCAGCTGACCGGCGACAGCGATTTCGCCTCGCCGGAGGCGCTGGTGGCCTTCGCCCTGGGTATGACCCTCTTCGTCATCACGCTCGGGCTAAACGTCCTGGCCCTCTATATCGTGCGCAAGTACCGGGAGCAGTACGAATGACCGACACCGCCGCCAGCCCCGCCTCCCGCCCGCGCCACGCGCTGACCGCCGCCGACGCGCGGACCCGCAAGCGCAACGCCGCAGAGATCCGCTTCAAATACCTTGGCCTCGGCGCGATCCTGATCGGCCTTGCGTTCCTGGTGATCCTGGTCGTCTCCATCATCCGCGCCGGCACGCCCGCCTTCACCCGCACGGTGGTCGAGGTCGACTACGTCCTGACCCAAGCGCAGTTCGAGGAAGCGGAAAGCGCCGTCCTCAAGACAGGTATCTACACGCGCTTCTTCTCCGAATTCGTGGCGCAGCAGGCGCAGGATCAGGGCATAGAGGCAGAGATCACCGCCGCCAGTCTCGAACGGATCATGGGCAAGGTGGGCAGCGACATCCGCAGCTATTACCGCGAGAACCCGGACGACATCGGCACGCCGGTGACCTTCCAGCTGACCGCCGCCAGCCGCGTCGACGGCTATATCAACGGATCCATCACGCGGGATGGGTTCGTGTCCTCCCGCTTTTTGGAGACCGAGGATCTGGACGTGATCGACGCCCTGCAAGCGGCCGGGATCATCACGTCCGGCATCGACACAACGTTCTTTTTCGGTGCCGACAGCGGCGTCGACAACCCAGGCGGGGCAGGGATCGGCGTGTCGGTGGTGGGCAGTTTCTTCATGATGCTGGTCGTGCTGGTCCTGTCGCTGCCGATTTCCGTGGCGGCGTCGATCTACCTTGAGGAGTTCGCGCCGAAAAACCGCTGGACCGACTTGATCGAGGTGAACATCTCAAACCTCGCGGCTGTCCCTTCCATCGTGTTCGGTATCTTGGGCCTCGCCGTCTTCATCCAGTTCATGCACCTGCCGCAATCAGCGCCCCTGGTCGGCGGACTTGTTCTAACACTCATGACGCTGCCGACGATCATCATCGCGACGCGCGCCTCGCTGAAGGCCGTGCCGCCGTCGATCCGCGACGCGGCTTTGGGGGTAGGGGCCTCTAAGATGCAGACGGTGTTTCACCACGTCCTGCCGCTCGCCGCGCCTGGCATCCTGACCGGCACGATCATCGGCCTCGCCCAAGCGCTGGGGGAAACCGCGCCACTGCTGCTGATCGGCATGGTCGGTTTCGTCGCGCGCGATTACCCCGGGACCTTTGCGGGCGGCTTCACCGAAGCCAACTCCGCCATGCCCGCGCAGATCTACACCTGGGCCAGCCGCGCCGATCCGGGCTTTTACGAGAAAGCCTGGGGCGGGATCATCATCCTGCTGATTTTCCTGCTGAGCATGAACATCCTGGCGATCATTCTGCGCCGCCGCTTCGAACGCCGCTGGTAAGGGGATACATCTATGAACGATATGAGAATCGTGGAGCGGGACGTGAACGACACCGATATTAAAATCTCCGCCAAGGGGGTGCAGGTCTACTACGGCGACACCCACGCCATCCGCGACGTGGACGTCGACATCCAGGACAAGATGGTCACCGCCTTCATCGGCCCCTCGGGCTGCGGCAAGTCGACCTTCCTGCGCTGCATCAACCGGATGAACGACACCATCGATATCTGCCGGGTCGAAGGGGATATCCGCATCGACCGCCAGGACATCTACGACAAGCGGGTCGATCCGGTGCAGCTGCGCGCCAAAGTCGGGATGGTGTTCCAGAAACCCAACCCGTTCCCGAAATCGATCTACGACAACGTGGCCTACGGGCCGAAAATCCACGGCCTGGCCAAGAACAAGGCCGACCTGGACGCGATCGTCGAGCGCGCCCTGCGCCGCGGCGCCATCTGGGACGAGGTGAAGGACCGCTTGCACGCGCCCGGCACGGGCCTGTCGGGCGGCCAGCAGCAGCGTCTGTGCATCGCGCGGGCCGTGGCAACCGAGCCCGAGGTTCTTCTGATGGACGAGCCGTGCAGCGCGCTCGACCCCATCGCCACCGCCCAGGTTGAAGAGCTGATTGACGAGCTGCGCCAGAACTACTCGGTCGTGATCGTCACACACTCCATGCAGCAGGCCGCACGGGTCAGTCAGCGCACCGCGTTCTTCCATCTCGGCCATCTGGTCGAATACGGCGAGACCGGCCAGATCTTCACCAACCCGCAGGACCCGCGGACCGAAAGCTACATCACAGGACGGATCGGCTAATGGCTGCCTCGGACCAACACATCGCCTCGGCCTTCGACCGCGATCTCGAGGCCATACAGGCCCAGATCATGAAGATGGGCGGCCTCGTCGAAAACGCGATTCTGGAAAGCGCCGCGAGCCTCGAGGCGCGCGACGAGGAGCGGGCGGAGACGGTACGCCGCGGTGACAAGGCCATCGACGCGCTGGAAGAGCTGATCAACGAAGAGGCCGCGCGGGTCATCGCTCTGCGTGCGCCCACGGCCATCGACCTGCGGCTGATCCTTTCTGTCATCAAGATCTCCGCCAATCTCGAACGGATCGGCGACTACGCCAAGAACATGGCCAAGCGCACCGGCGTTCTGGCCACGATGGCGCCGGTCAACGACAGCGCCGCCGCGCTGCGCCGCATGGCGCGCGAGGTGCAGCGGATGCTGAAGGACGCGCTCGACGCCTATATCCAGCGCGATGCGGACCTGGCGCGGGACGTCATCGCGCGCGACAGCGAAGTGGATCAGATGTACAACGCGCTCTTCCGCGAATTCCTGACCTTCATGATGGAGGATCCGAGAAATATCACCGCGTGCATGCACCTGCATTTCATCGCCAAGAATAACGAGCGCATGGGCGATCACGTGACCTCCATCGCCGAGCAGGTCGTCTACCTCGTCACGGGGGAGACGCCGGACGAGCAGCGGGAGAAGGCCGACATCACGTCGGTCACGCCCTAGTCATGGCCGCAGATCAGCCCTGTGTTCTGGTGGTCGAGGACGAACCCGCGCAGAGGGAGGTCCTGGCCTATAACCTGGAGGCCGAGGGCTTCGCCGTGTCCCGCGCCGCCGATGGCGAGGAAGCGCTGATGCTGGTCGGGGAGGAGATGCCGGATGTCATCGTCCTCGACTGGATGATGCCGAACCTCAGCGGGATCGAAGTGTGCCGCCGCCTCAAGATCAAGCCGGAAACGCGCGCCATCCCTGTCATCATGCTGTCGGCCCGGTCCGAAGAGGTCGACAAAGTGCGCGGGCTCGAAACCGGGGCCGATGACTACGTCGTCAAACCGTATTCGGTGATCGAGCTGATGGCCCGCGTCCGCACGCAGCTGCGCCGGGTTCGTCCCGCTGCGGTCGGTCAACAGCTGCATTTTGACGACATCACGCTCGATGCCGAAAGTCACAAGGTGACGCGCGGCGTGGACGAGCTGCGGCTCGGCCCGACGGAGTTTCGTCTGCTGAGCACCTTCATGGAAAAGCCCGGCCGCGTCTGGAGCCGGGAACAGCTGCTCGACCGCGTGTGGGGCCGGGACATCTATGTCGATACGCGCACCGTGGATGTCCACATCGGCCGTCTGCGCAAGGCGCTGACCCATTATGGCGGAAGCGATCCGGTTCGCACCGTGCGCGGCGCTGGTTACGCTCTGGGGTAGGCGCGCAGTCTTCTGGCGCGTCATATTTCATAGCGGGCTGGCATTTCGGCCACCTGAATACGAGCAATTTCAGATCGCCAAAAAATTTACATAATACTGATTATCGGCACTGTGCATCTCAC
>JBCDFL010000075.1:0-14618 GCA_039178165.1 Pseudomonadota bacterium
CTGCTTGGCGAAATGCTCCGCGCTTTGCCGCCCGCCCTGCAACGTCGGGCCCGGGCCGATGGCGTTGACGCGGATCGCGGGGGCCAGGGCCTGGGCGGTTGTCTGTGTCATCGCCCACAGGCCCATCTTGGCGATGGTGTAGGTCATGAATTCGGGCGTCAGCTTGCGCACGCGCTGGTCGATCATGTTGACGATAAGCCCGGTCGCCAGCGGCTCCCCGTCCGATCCGGCCTCCAGCCCCTGCGCGGCCATCGCCTGGGTCAGCAGAAACGGCGCGCGCAGGTTCGAGCCGATGTGGCGATCCCAGGACTCGTCCGTGGCGGACAGAATCGTGTCGTATTCGAAGATAGAGGCGTTGTTGATGACGACGTCGATATCGCCCCCCAGCGCCTCCCGGGCCTGCACGAACAGACCGCGCGTGGCGTCGTCGTCCAGCAGGTTCGCCTGGAGCGGAACGGCCTTGCCGCCCGCGGCTTCGACTTCGGCCACAGTCTCGGCGGCGCCGGCAGCGCTGGTCGAATAATGAACGGCGACGTCATGCCCGCGGGTCGCCAGATAGGCGGCCATCGCACGGCCCAAACGCATACCGGCTCCGGTGACGAGTGCGCGCGGCATCAGACCCCTCCCCTCAGCTTAGGACAACAAAGATGTATGTAATATAGAGCGCGCTGAGGACGACACCCCAGATGCGGGTGATATCCTGACGGAAATAGACAAAAGGAACGAGCAGGATCGACGCCCCCAGCATGACCCACAGATCGAAGCGCAAGAACGCCGGATCGACGCTGATCGGCCCCACGAGGGAGGCGATGCCGATGATCGCCAGAAGGTTGAACATGTTGGAGCCGATCACGTTGCCCAGCGCCACATCCGCCTGCCGGCGCAGCGCGGCCATCACCGTGGTGGCCAGTTCTGGCAGCGATGTGCCGACGGCGACGAGCGTCAAGCCGATCACGGTGTCCGACACGCCATAGGTCTTGGCGATGATGGTCGCATTGTCGACCAGCAGGTCCGCGCCCAGGGGCAGGCCCGCAAGGCCCAGCGCCAAGAAAACGGCGATCTTCCACCAGGGGATGTCGGGGTCCGCGCCCTCCACATCTTCATCGTCGGCCTGCCCCGCCGCGCGGTGGCGCTGCGCCTCGATAAAGCTGTAGGTCAGCAGGCCCAGCAGCGCGGCCAGCAAGATCAGTGCGGCGATCCAGTCGAACACGCCGCGGAAGGCGAGCGCGATGAACAGGATCGACGCCGCGATCATGAAGTTGAACTCCTTCCGCGTCTGGCATTGCGACGTGTGCATCGCGGCCAGCAGCGCCGGCACGCCCAGGACCATCAGGATATTCGCGGTGTTGGAGCCGACCACATTGCCCAGCGCCAGCCCCGGATTGCCGGCCAGGATCGCGTTGACGGAGATCAGAAGCTCGGGCGCGGAGGTGCCGAAGGCCACGATGGTCAGCGACACGATCAGCGCGGGCACGCCCAGCCGAAGCGACAGGTTCACCGCCCCCTTGACCAGCGCGTCGCCGGCCAGCAGCAGGATCAGCAGGCCAAGCGCCGACAGCAGCCACGGCATCCAGTCGGCCATCATGACGGACGGCCGCAATCACACGGGCCCCGCCCGATCCGGTATTTGCCGCAGGACTTGCACTTGCCCGGCACCCGTTTGACGCTCAGCCAGTGCAGTTTCCCGAACATCGCGATCACCGCGATAAAGACGAGGAACAGCGTGACGATCTTGAACATCAAAGGCCGAACCGCCCGAACGCCGCGCGTTCTTCGATGGCGGTCAGGCCGTCCTCAACAAGGGACGCACCGAAGCGGGCGAAGAACGGGCGCCGCACGCCGTAGCGGCGCAGGCGCACCTTGTCGCCGAAGCGGTCCTTCAGCACCGGCATCATGTGCCCGACCCCGTCGATCAGGCCCAAACTTTGCGCCTTGGCCGCCAGCCAGACCTGCCCGTTGAACAGGTCCTCCGACGTGTCGAGCTTACCGTCCCGCCTTGTGCGGACGTGGTCGATGAACGTGTCGTGGATATCGGTCAGCAGCACTTTCAGCCGCGCGACGTCCTCCGGGTTTTCGGGACGGAAGGGATCGTTCATCGATTTGGATGTCCCGGCGGTGTAGACCCGCCGCTCGATCCCGTAGCGGTCGATCAGCTCGTGTGCACCGAAGCTGGCGGAAATCACACCGATGGACCCGATGACGGAGGACGCGTCGGCATAGATCTCGTCCGCCGCCGCGGCAAGCCAGTATCCCCCCGATGCGGCCACATCTTCGACGAAGGCGAGGACCGGCACTTTCTTCTCCTCCGACAGGCGGCGAAGGCGCGCGCCGATCAGGGAGGATTGCACTGGGCTGCCGCCGGGGGAGTTGATCTGCAGAGCGACGGCGTCGGGCTTGCCGCGCGCAAACGCTTTCTCGATCACCGGGCCAAGCGATTGATCCGAAAGGCCGCCGCGGGCGGTGGCGATCACCCCCTGCATCCGGATGACGGCCACGGTCGGGCCGGATTTGACGAAGGGGAGCCAGCGTTTCATTGCAGGCCATTTAGGCTGCGCCCCGCGGCCAAACAAGGGCGCAGCGGGGAGGAACCTGGGGCGTGGCGCAAGGGCAACGTGTTCGCGCCTCCGGCTAGCTGCGGATGCGCCAGCCGGTCTTGAAGATCCACCAAACCGCGCCGAGACACAGACCGGTAAAGCCAGCAATGGCCAAGAGCGATGTCAAGATCGGCACGTCCGCGAGCCCGAAGAACGCCCAGCGAAAGCCGGAGATCAGGTAGACGACCGGGTTGAACATCGAGATCGTCTGCCACACCGGCGGCAGCATAGAGATCGAGTAGAACGAGCCGCCAAGGAACACGAGGGGCGTTACGATCAGCAGCGGCACCAGCTGCAATTGCTCGAAATTGCCGGCCCAGATGCCGATGATAAAGCCGAACAGCGCGAAGCTGACACAGGTCAGGATGAGGAAAGCGATCATCGCCAGCGGGTTCTGGATCGTCAGATCGACGAAGAAGAAGGAGGTGACGAGGATGACGAGCCCGATGAACAGCGCCTTCGTCGCCGCCGCGCCAACATAGCCCATCACGATCTCGAGGAAGTTGATCGGCGCGCTCAGCAGCTCGTAAATCGTGCCGATGAATTTGGGGAAGTAGATGCCGAAGGACGCGTTGGAAATCGCCTGCGTCATCACCGTCAGCATGATCAGACCCGGCACGATAAACGCGCCGTAGCTGACCCCTTCGACCTGATCGATCCGGCTGCCGATGGCCGCGCCGAAGACCACGAAATAGAGCGAGGTCGACAGCACGGGGGAGATCAGGCTCTGCGCAATTGTGCGGAAGAAGCGCGACATCTCAAAAAGATATATCGCGCGGATGGCGGTCCAGTTCATGCGGCATCCCCTTCGCTGACAAGGCCAACGAAGATGTCTTCGAGGCTGGTTTGCCGAGTCGACACGTCGCGCATCTGCAGCCCCGCCTCCGCCACCGCGTTCAGCAGGCGCGTGATGCCCGTCCGTTCGGCCGTCGTGTCGTAGCTGTAGACCAGCGCGCAGCGGTCGGGTGCCAGCCGTAGGTCGAACTCGGCCAGCGCATCCGGCACGGCGTCGATGGGGCTTGTCAGCTGCACCGCCAGCTCCTTCTGACCGAGCCGCTTCATCAGCGCGTCTTTCTCTTCGACCAGCAGCAGCTCGCCCTTGTTGATGACGCCGATACGGTCGGCGATGGCTTCGGCCTCTTCGATGTAGTGGGTGGTCAGGATGATGGTCACGCCGCGCGCTTTCATCTCCGCGACGATGTCCCACATATCCTTGCGCAGCTCCACATCGACACCCGCCGTCGGCTCGTCCAGGAACAGCACGCGCGGGTCGTGGGCCAGCGCCTTGGCGATCAGCACCCGCCTTCGCATGCCGCCCGACAGCTCCTTGATCTGGCTGTCCGCTTTGTCGTCCAGCGACAGGCGGCGCAGGATATCCATCACCGCCGCGTCGTCCCGCCGCTTGCCGAAGAGGCCCTGAGAGAACCGCACTGTATTCTTGACCCGCTCGAACGGCTCGAGCGAGATTTCCTGCGGCACCAACCCGATCAGCGCCCGCGCCGCGCGGAAGTCGCGGACGATGTCGTGCCCTGCCACTGTTACAGTGCCCGAGGACGGCGTCGTGATCCCGCAGATGGTCGAGATCAGCGTGGTCTTGCCCGCCCCGTTGGGACCGAGCAGCGCGATGATCTCACCCTCTTCGATCTGCAGGTTGACGCCCTTCAGGGCCTGAAACCCGCCATCATAGACTTTGCGCAGGTCTTGGATATCGAGGATGGGGGGCATGGGGGTCCTTTATCTGTGCACGCCAAGCTAGGCCGCACAGCTGGAAAGGACCAGAGCACGCTGTGTGCAAATCCGCAGGGGCGCCCCTGCGAGCGCGTCCTTCTCTGTTCCCGGCAAACTCCAGGGGAGCGCGCAGCGCCGGGGGCAGAGCCCCCAGCGGCCTCAGCCGGTCAGGCGCGACAGCCAGCTCTTTTTCTTTTCTTCCACAGGCGCGTCGCCGGGCGCATCCTCCGGCGCGCCTTCGAGCGCCGCGGCGAGGTTGTCGAAGAACTGATCGGCCATCTTCTTGGCAAAGCCGTCGATGATCCGGCTGCCCAGCTGCGCCAGCTTGCCGCCCACCTTCGCTTCCACGTCGTAGGACAGCTCCGTGCCCTCCTCCGCCGGCGCGAGGCGCACGTCGGCGCCGCCTTTGGCGAACCCTGCAGCGCCGCCCTTGCCTTCGCCGGTGATGGTCAGCGCCTCGTTCGGGGTCATGCCCGACAGGGTCACTGCGCCTTTGAACGTGGCTTTGACCGGGCCAACCTTCTGCACGACCGTCGCCTCGAACCCGTCCTCTGGGCTGCCGGCCACCTCCGTCGCGCCAGGCACGCAGGCCTTGAGCACATCTGCATCCAGCAGCGCGGCGTAGACGTCGCTCGGCGGTGCCGCGATCGTGCGGGTTCCGGTCATCTGCATGGGGACTCCTCCGTCTAGCTGCCCGCTTCTACCGCATAACGGCCATGTCGCAAACGGCGTTGCGCCATGCGGCGGCTGCGGCCAGGCTGGCCTGATGAGCCAAGCGCAAAACCGCCCCGCCGCCGGCATCGCCTTCATCCTGGCCGGGGTCTTTTGCATCTCCATCAACGATATGCTGATCAAGGCGCTGTCGGGCGGCTACCCGCTGCACCAGCTGGTCTTCACCCGCTCGGCCATCGGGATCGTCTTTTCGCTGATGCTGGTGCAGCTGGAAGGGGGCTGGCGCATTCTGAGAACGGATCGTCCCTGGCTGCATTTGAGCCGCGGCTTGCTGATCGTCGCTGCCAACATGACCTACTTTGCGGCGCTGGCCGCCCTGCCACTGGCCGACGCGACGGCCCTGTTCTTCGCCGCGCCGCTGTTCATCACGCTGCTGTCCATCCCGCTTCTGGGCGAACGGGTCGGGCCCTACCGCCTTGGCGCGGTGCTGTTCGGTTTTGCCGGCGTAGTGCTGATGCAGCGCCCCTGGGCCGGCAGTGAGGAGATCGGCGTCGCGCGCATCGTGCTGCTGCTCCCGGTCCTGTCGGCGCTGGCCTACGCGCTGAACCAGATCCTGACCCGAAAGCTGGGCGCTGTGTCGAAGGCAAGCGCGCTCGCGGTCTATATCCAGGCGACGTTCATCGTGACGTCGCTGTTGTTCTTTGTGGTGGCGGGGGATGGCCGCTTTGCTGCGGGGTCGGAGAACCCGTCGGTCGTCTTCCTGCTCCGCGCGTGGATCGTGCCTCCGGTTGCAGATTGGTGGCTGCTTGCGGTGCTGGGTCTGAACTCGGCGATCATCGGCTATGCGCTCAGCGCCGCCTACCGCCTCGCCGATGCGGGCGTGATTGCTCCGTTCGAGTATATCGGTCTACCGCTCGCGGTATTCTGGGGCCTCATAGTCTTCGCCGACCTGCCCGAGCCGGTCGTGTGGCTGGGCATCGCGATGATCCTGGCGTCGGGCCTTTTCGTGTTCTTCCGCGAGCGCAGCCGCGTGCGTATTGGGCCGATGGCGGGGCGGCGGCGGTAGCTTCCTTTAAGTGCATAGCCAAAAGACATCCGCAGGATGTCGACACGCCGACCGCCCCCCCGGCGGGCGGCGTGTTCCACGCCACCCACGCGGTCGGCTTGGGTTAAGCGGAAACTTGGATAACGACCTTCCCCGTCGCAGCCCGGTTTCGCAGAAGCTCAAGCCCCGCATTCACCTCCTCCAAAGGAAGCCTATGCGAGACATGCGGCGTCAGCTTCCCCTCCGCGTACCAGCCCAGCAGCGTGGCGAAGCTCTGGCCCAACAGCGCGGGGCGCAGCGTGCGGTAGCCGCCGACCCAGAAGCCGATCACTGTCAGGTTTTTGACCAGCAGGTAGTTCGCCGGGATCTGCGGCACCTCCCCGGCGGCAAAGCCAATCGGCAACAGCCGCGCGCCGGGGTTCGTCGCCCGCAACGCGGCGTCGAAGACCGCGCCGCCCACGGCGTCATAGACGACATCCGCACCGCCCAGCGCCTTCACCGCCGCGCACAGATCGTCCTGAGCATCCAGCAGGTGGTCCGCGCCCGCAGCTTTCGCCACGGCCAGCTTGTCCGCCCCGCGCGCCTGCGCGATGACCTCCGCGCCCATCAGCTTGCCCAGCTCCACCGCCGTCAGGCCGACCCCACCAGCCGCCCCTGTCACCAGGAGCCGCTCTCCAGGCTGCAAGCTTGCCAAAGGCCCCAGCGCGATGTGAGAGGTCGCGTAGGCCACCAAAAATCCCGCCGCATGGTCCCACGGCATCGCATCGGGCAGCACGGCGCAAACGGCCGCCGGCACCACCACATATTCTGCCAGCCCGCCAAAGCCCGCATAGGCCGCCACGCGAGCGCCGGGGGCAAGCTCCACACCGTGCCCTACAGCCTCAACCGTCCCGGCCACTTCCATGCCCGGCACCGCCGGAAGGTCCGGCTTTTCCTGATAGCGACCCTTCTGCACCAGCGTGTCCGCAAAATTCAGCCCGCAGGCCGCCACGCGGATCAGGACCTCGCCCCGGCCGGGCGCGGGCTGCGGCATGTCGCGCAGGACCAGATCGGTGTTCAGCGCCTCGAGGACCGCGGCGCGCATATCAGAACGCGTCGGGGCGCGCCTCGCGCGCCATGTGGTCAAGCACCGCGTTCACGAATTTCGGCTCATCCCCTTCAGGAAAGAACGCCTTCGCGACCTCCACATATTCCGTGATCACGACCTTGGGCGGTGTGCCCTGATCGCGCAACTCCGCCCCCGCGGCGCGGAAGACAGCACGAAGGGTCGGATCGATCCGCGCGATGGGCCACTTGGCCACCAGCGCCCGGTCCGTCGCCTGGTCGATGGGCGCCTGATAGTTCACCGCATCCTCGGTGACGCGGGCGAAATGCTCGATATCGCCATCGATCATCTCCCCCTCGTCGTAGGTTGCGCCAAAACGGAACTCCAGAAACTCGCGCCGCACCGCGTCGACGGGTTGGCCCGACTGTTCCATCTGAAACAGCGCTTGGACGGCATAAAGCCGCGCCGCACTGCGCATCTTGCGCTTTTGATTTCCCGAAAGGGCCATGGGGTGCCTTAGGCTATGATCGTGTCCTGGCCAGCGGGGCGGAACCCGATCCCACCCTTGGCGCCGCGCCACTTACGGGCCAGCGCGATCAGATGCAAGGCGGCCGCCGCCGCACCGCCGCCTTTGTTCTGCGCCCCGGCGCGCGCCTCGGCCTGCGCGCGATTTTCAACCGTGAGGATGCCGTTGCCGATGCACAGGCCCTGCAAACCCAGCAACGTGATGGCGCGGGAGCTGTCGTTGCACACCGTCTCGTAATGGGTCGTCTCGCCACGGATGACACAGCCCAAAGCGACATAGCCGTCGAAATTGCTCGCCCGGTCCGCAATGCAGATAGCGGTGGGCACCTCCAGCGCGCCGGGCACCTCGATCAAGTCCCAAGTGCCCCCCACCGCCTCGATCTCTGCCTTGGCGCCGGTGACCAGCTGATCCGCGATGTCCTTGTAGTAGGGCGCCACGACGATCAGCAGCTTCACCGGATCGTCAAAGCTGGGGCGGTCCAGGACGTAATGCTCTTCTGCGGCGGCCATCAGCTCTCTCCCATGATCGGACGCGTTCCGACGATTTCCAGGTCGTAGGCATCGAGGCCCACATAGGTCGTCATCGGACTGTCAGTCAGCAGCACCAACTGGGTCAGGCCCAGCTCCGCCAGTATCTGCGCCCCAAGGCCGGTGTTCTTCACGATCCGCGGGCCGTCCTCTTCGGTGTCGAAGAGCTCCTTGCGGGGCTGGCGGAACAGGCAGACAACCCCGCGCCCTTCGGCCGCAATCAACTCCATCGCGCGGGGCAACTCGCCCTGCGGCTTCGGGCCAAGGCCAAGGATATCGCTCACCTCGTTCAGCGCGTGGGTCCGCACCAGCACCGGCTCCGCACCGGAAATATTACCTTTGACCAGGCACACATGTTCGATGCCAAAGGTCTGATCGGTGAAGACGCGCAGATCCCACTCCCCACCATGCTCAGAGGTCACCTGCCGCCGCGCGGTCTCCACCACCAGATTGTCGTGGCGGCGGCGGTAGGCGATCAGATCGCTGATCGTCCCGATCTTGAGGCCATGCTTTTGCGCAAAGTCGATCAGGTGCGGCAGGCGCGCCATCTCCCCGTCGTCCTTCATGATTTCACAGATGACGGAGGAAGGGTAATGCCCCGCCAGCCGCGCCACATCACAGCCCGCCTCCGTATGTCCCGCCCGCACCAGCACCCCGCCGCGCCGCGCGCGCAGGGGGAAGACATGGCCGGGCGTGGCGATGTCCGCCGGCCCAGCCTGCGGGTTGATCGCGGTCGCAATGGTCAGCGCGCGGTCGGCGGCAGAAATGCCGGTGCTAACCCCTTCGCGCGCCTCGATGCTGACAGTAAAGGCCGTCTCGTGCCGCGAGGAATTGTGCGTCGCCATCATCGGCAGGCCCAGCGCCTCGATACGATCCGCGGGCAGCGTTAGGCAGATCAGGCCCCGCCCGTGCGTCGCCATGAAGTTGACGGCCTCCGTTGTCGCGAAATCGGCGGGGATCACCAGATCCCCTTCGTTCTCGCGGTCTTCGTGATCAACCAAGATGAACATCCGGCCCATCCGGGCCTCGGCGATGATCTCTTCGATGGGCGAAATAGACGCGGTCAAATCACGCTCGACGGGTCCGGGGGTTTCAAAGCTCATGGGCGTTCTCCTTGCCTGCTACCTAGCGGAGCCGCCCCGCCCGCGCCAGGAGAACGGGGCGTCGTACGGACCTGCGCCACCGTACAAGAGACTGCATCCCCCCTTCACTTGGCCAAAGACAACTCCGGTGGGAGGTCTGGAGGGAGAGGTCACTCCCTCCAGCGGGGAGCGCGAGGGGCGGCGCCCCTCGCCCCGGTCGGACCAGGCGCAGCCGCACCTCTCGCGCATCGCTACGCGATACGCTGTCGGGCCACGCGCGCAAAGCGCGCTGGTCCGAGAACCCTCACCCAGCCTCCGCCAGCCGCGCGACGTAGCGGGCCAGCGTATCGATCTCGAGGTTCACCATATCCCCCACAGCCACATCCCCCCACGTCGTCACCGACTTGGTGTGCGGAATGAAGTTGATCCCGAACGTGTCGCCATCGACCTCGTTCACCGTCAGCGACGTGCCGTTCAGCGCGACCGAACCCTTAGGCGCGATAAACCGCGCCAGGTCCGACGGGGCGCGCAAGGTCACACGGGTGCTATCGCCCTCATCGCGCATCTCCACCACTTCGGCTACGCCGTCCACGTGGCCCGACACGATATGCCCGCCCAGCTCGTCGCCGACGCGCAAGGCCCGCTCCAGGTTCAACCGTTTGCCCAGCGACCAGGCGCCCAGATTGGTCTTGCCGACGCTTTCCGCGCTGACCTGCACCTCGTACCAATCGGGTCCCAGATCGACGACCGTCAGGCACACCCCATCGGACGCGATGGACGCGCCCATGTCGATCCGCGAGGTATCGTAGCCCGTCTGGATACGCGCGCGCAGATCGCCTTCCTGCTCCAGCGCCGTGATGATGCCGATATCGGTGATGATTCCTGTGAACAAACGCGCCTCCTTCGTCTGCTGAGCGAGGTAGCCCTGCATCCCCCGTCGCGCAAGGGCGCCCAATTTTCGACAAAGTTGCGTGTTCACCTGTCGCTAACGAGCGGAGTATATACGAGCGATCATGCCGACGGATGCGCCACCCGCCCGCGTCTTCCTGTTCTTGCAGGGACCGCACGGGCCCTTCTTCCACCGCCTGGGCGTGATGCTGCGCCGGGCGGGCGCGACCGTGTGGCGTGTCGGCTTCAACGCAGGCGACCGGGCGTTCTGGTTTCACCCGCGCAGCTACATCCCCTACCGCGGCAAGGCAGAAGACTGGCCCGGCACCTTCGCCGATCTTTGCAGCACGCGGCAAGTGACGGACATCGTCCTTTACGGCGACACCCGGCCCATCCACGCCGAAGCTGTGGCCGAAGCCAAACGCCGCGGCCTCAATGTGCACGTCTTCGAAGAGGGCTACATGCGCCCTTACTGGGTGACATATGAGCGGGGCGGCAGCAACGGCCATTCGCGCCTGATGGATATGACCATCGCTGAGATGCAGGCCGCCCTCGCCCGTTCCGACATGGAGGCGCCACTGCCGCCAGCCCATTGGGGTGACATGCGCCAGCACGTCTTCTACGGCGCGCTCTACCATTGGTTTGTGATGTTCCGGAACGGACACTACCGCCACTTCCGGCCCCACCGCAGCCTCAGCGTCGCGCGCGAATTCCAACTCTACCTGCGACGCCTTCTGCTGATGCCGTTTCACCGGGCCGAGCGCTGGCTGGCAACCATGCGCGTCCGGCTGGGCGGTTTTCCCTACCACCTGGCGCTTTTGCAGCTCGAACACGACGCCAGCTTTCTGGAACACGGTCCCTTCGCCAGCCAGGCAGAGTTCCTAAAGGTCGTCATCGACGGCTTCGCCAAAGGCGCGCCGGGCCACCATCACCTGGTCTTCAAAGATCACCCGCTGGCCGATGGCCGCGTACCCGCCCGCCGCCTGATCCGCGATCTGGCCCGCGCCGCCGGTGTGCGCGGGCGCGTGCACTACGTGCGCGGCGGCAAGCTTGCCGGGCTGATGAACGACGCACGCAGCGCCGTGACCGTCAACTCGACCGCCGGGCAACAGGTCCTGTGGCGCGGCATCCCGCTGAAGGTTTTCGGCCGCGCGGTCTACAACCAGCCCGAATTCGTATCGGACCAGCCCCTGGCGGAGTTCTTCGCCAGCCCGAAACGCCCCGACAACAAGGCCTATAAGGACTACCGGCGCTACCTGCTGGAGACGAGCCAATTGCCCGGCGGCTTTTACGCCGCACGCGGGCGCCGGCAACTGCTACGCCAGGTCGTGGACATGATGCTCGCCGGGGAGGATCCCTACGACGCGCTGCGCTCCGGCACCGCGGCGCCGCGGCAACAGTTGCGTTTGGTGCGCTAGCGCGCACAACCCCTAGCGGTGGCTTTTGCGCACGCTTTGGGGTAAGACAAGCCAAACAGCGACCCGAAAAGGGCGCGCCAAAACAACCGCCGCCCGGCCAAACGGGCGTGCATGAGGCAGAACAAGAACAGGTCGAGGAGACCGAGCAGTGATCCGTCATCGCAACTGGGCGCGTCTGGGCGCCGCCGTGGCCTGTCTGGCCATTATGTCGGGCTGCGGGCTGCCGCAGGTCGGGCCGAACAAACGCCAGATCTTTGCGGGCTCCGTGCAGCGCGACGGCGACGCCTTCGTGGTCAGCGTCAACGACCGCGTCACGCGCTCGACGGCCGTCGCGCCCGCCTTTGGCTTCACCGATGCCTTCCTGAACGCCAGCACACTCGGCTCCGACACCGTCCGGCCGGGCGACACGCTGGGCCTGACCATTTGGGAGAATACCGACCAGGGTCTTCTGGCCGGTGAGGGGGTCAATTCCACCGTTTTGGAAGAGGTCCAGGTTGACGGTGCCGGTTTCATCTTCGTGCCCTACGCGGGCCGCATCCGCGCGGCGGGCAACTCGCCCGAGACGATCCGCCGGATCATCACCGAGAAACTCGAAGATCAGACACCCGATCCGCAGGTTCAGGTGCGCCGGCTCGCGGGCGACGGCGCGACGGTATCGATCATCGGTTCGGCTGGCGGCCAGGGGGTGTTTGCCATCGAGCGGCCAACCCGGACGCTCGCGGCCATGATTGCCAGCGCCGGCGGTGTCGCCATCGAGCCCGAGGTCACACAGATCACGGTCATTCGCGGCACACATCAAGGCACGATCTGGCTGCAGGACCTCTATGACGATCCGGCGCTCGACATCGCTCTGCGCGGCGGCGACCGCATCCTAATCGAAGAGGACACGCGCGCCTTCACGGCCCTCGGCGCGACCGGCGGCCAGGCCAGGGTGCCGTTCGAGTCCCCCACACTGTCCGCGCTGGAGGCTATCGCGACCGTCGGTGGCCTCAACGCCGCGACGGCGGACCCCACGGGCGTCTTCGTCATGCGCAACGAGCCAGCGGAGATCGCCAACCAGGTCTTGGGCCGCGACGATCTGATCGGCGCGCAGCGACTTGTCTACGTCCTCGACCTCACGCAGCCCAACGGCATGTTCCAGGCGCGTGACTTTGCGATCCGTGACGGCGATACGCTCTACGTCACCGAAGCGCCCTACGCGCAGTTTACCAAGATCATTTCGGCCCTGACCGGATCCGCCGGCTCGATCAATTCGCTGGCCGGATTGTCGGGCAACTAGGCCCCGCATGTCGTCCCCAGCGGACGGCTTTGACGCCGCCGGAGCGCCCAAGCTCCGGCGGCTTCACGTTTTCAACGCCGGCTTTCGGCGCCAGCCCCGCCTGCGTGCGATCCTGCGCAGTGCAGGCTACCGTGTGACGCTGGGCCTGCCCGGGCCGGACGATCTGGTCGGCGTATGGGGGCAGTCGCCCTACGCCGCGCGGGGGGAGGCCGTGGCCACCAAGCGCGGCGCGCAGCTGGTGCGGATCGAGGATGCCTGGCTGCGCAGCCTGCATCCGGGCCGCGGCGGCGAGGCGCCGATTGGTCTGCTGATCGACCACAGCGGCGTGCATTTCGACCCCGCGCAGCCTTCGGAGCTGGAGCGGCTGCTGGCCACCCATCCGCTGGACGATACCGCCCTTCTGGACCGCGCGCGCGAGATCGCGGCGCGCCTAGCCGAAGATCACCTGACCAAATACGCCGCCGTCGACCCCGCCCTGCCCGTACCCGACCCTGGCTACGTGCTGGTCATCGACCAGACGGCAGGCGATGCGTCCGTCCGCGCCAGCCGGGCGGATCGGAACACGTTCCTCGAAATGCTCTTCGTCGCGCAGGAAGAGCATCCCGGCGTCCGCGTGGTCATCAAAACCCATCCCGAGACCGCGCAGGGCTACCGCGCGGGGCATTACAGAGACAGCGATTTGCGGGACGGCGTCACCTTTTGCGACACGCCGGTCAGCCCCTGGACGCTGCTGGAGGGCGCGGTAGCGGTCTACACCGTCTCGTCGCAGCTGGGGTTCGAGGCGATCTATGCCGGCCACCGCCCCCGCGTCTTTGGCCAGCCCTTCTATGCCGGCTGGGGGCTCACGCAGGATGAACGGCCCGTCGACCGGCGCCAACGCAAGCTGAGCCGCGCGCAGCTGATGGCGGGCGCGATGATCCTGTACCCCGCCTGGTTCGACCCCTGCACGGGCCGCACCTGTTCCGCCGAAGTCGCGCTGGAGGGCCTCGCCGCCCGCGCCCGCGCGTGGCGGGCGGACCGGCACGGCTGGGTGGCCAGCGGCATGCGGCTGTGGAAGCGGCGCCCGCTGCAGCAGTTTTTTGGCAAGGTGCGGTTCGAGGATGACCCTGGCAAAGCCCGCGCCACCGGCCTGCCCTGGATGGTCTGGGCTGGCAAGGCGCAGGTCGGACACGGGGACGCGGTGCGGGTCGAAGATGGCTTTCTGCGCTCCGCCGGTCTGGGCGCGGCGTTGGTCCCGCCGCTTAGCCTCGTGACGGACGATCTGGGCATCTACTACGATCCGTCCGGCGCTTCGCGACTGGAGCGTATGATCGCCGCCCGGGCGGACCTGCGCCCCGGCCAAGCGCGGCGCGCGCGCGCCCTGATCCGGGAGCTGACAGCCAAGAACCTGAGCAAATACAACCTTACGGGCGGGGTGCCGGACCTGCCCGAAGGCCGGCGCGTGCTGGTCGTGGGGCAGGTCGAAGATGACGCTTCAATCCGCCTGGGCGCGGGGGACATCTGCACCAACGCGGCGCTGCTGGCCGCCGCCCGCGCGGCAGAGCCCGACGCGGCGCTGATCTACAAACCCCACCCGGACGTGGTGGCGGGCCTGCGCCCCGGCGCGGTGGACGCCTCCGACGCGGACCTTGTGGTGGCGGATGCGGACATCGCCGCGCTGCTGGGCCAGGTCGATGCGGTGTGGACCATGACCTCCCTGACCGGGTTCGAGGCGCTACTACGCGGCGTGCCCGTCACCGTCACCGGCGCACCGTTCTATGCGGGATGGGGCCTGACGCGGGACCTCGGCGACGTGCCCCCGCGGCGCCGGGCGC
>JBCDFL010000076.1:0-14615 GCA_039178165.1 Pseudomonadota bacterium
CCGGCCCCGCGGGTGGCGAGCGCGCCCGCCGCGCCGCGCCCGGCGCCAGTCGTGCGCCGCTCCGCCTCGTGCGCGGGTCTGGCGCCCGGTCTCTATCGCACGTCCAGCGGCACGCAGATCCGCTGCGGCGGCACCGCCGCCAGCGCGGGCCTGCCGCGCGCACCACAACCCGTACAGCCCCAGCGGACCCAGCGCCGCGTCGCCTCAGTGCCCGCAGCGCCGCAACCGGCGGCACGCACTGGCGCTGCTAGGGTCAGCTCCGTCGTGGCCTCCAGCGGTATTCCGCGCCGTATCCTCGTCTCCCCCCAAAGTGGTGCCACGCGCACTGCGCCGCGCACCGGGCGCGTCGTCAGCGCAGAGACGGTGCGCGGCCTGCCGGGACAGACCCGCATCGTGCCGCGCCAGGTGTACGAGGGGCGATTCAACACCGGCTTCCAGCCCGTGCCCGATGGCTATCGCCGCGTCTGGACCGATGACCGGCTCAACACCCGCCGGGCGGAGCAGACGGCGCAAGGGTACCGCCAGACGCGCCTGATCTGGACCAACACAGTGCCGCGGCGGCTGATCGACCACGCGACGGGCCGCGACGTCACGGCCAGCACGCCGCTGGTCTATCCCTACACCGATACGGTCACGCAGAACGCGCAGCTGGGGCAGGTCACACTGGTCCGGCGCAACGGGCAGATCGTCAAACGCGTGCAGCGCAATCGCGGCACCCGCGCGGCGCCTGTTGTCACCCGAGCGCCCACGCCGGTGCCGACCCTGTCCACCCGCTCCGCGCCGAAACCGTCCGCTGCGCCGCGCAGTGCTTCGACGGTGCAAGGCTCCGGCATGGTGCAAGCCGCGCTCTACCGCGACGATGCGGGCGCCCGGGCAGCGGCGCAGCGGGTCGCCGCGTTGGGCCTGCCGGTGCGCCTTGGCACAGTGCCGCGGCGGGGCGAGACGCTTAAGGCCGTGATGGTCGGCCCGTTCCGTTCGGGCAACGCGCAGGTCGGCGCGTTGCGGCGGGTGCGGGCGGCGGGCTTCGCCAACGCGCGGCTGCGCTAGGCCCCGCAGATGGCCTGAAGCCGCAGCCAGACACCGTCCGGCATGATGGGATCCGCGCCCGCTTGGGCCGGGTCCCCTTCGATCAGCGCCAAAGTTGCTTCCCCCGACGGGTCAAGCGCGTAGGCATAAGGCGCGCTGGGCAGCTCTGCCGCGGCAAAGAGGGCCAACAGCGCCTCGGCCGCCACAGGTGTGCGGGGCTCGCGCAATACCCCTAGGGCATAGGCATCGAGTGCGCGGTCGGGCAGGCGCCCGGTCGTCAGCAGCGTGGTCGTGGCCAGAAAGCCGCTCGCCTCCAGCACATCGCGCAGGGGGGCACGCACCTCGCTCCGCGCGGCTTCGGCCAGGACGTAGCCCGCGGCGACGTCCGGCGCCTCAAAATCCTCCAGCACCGTGCGGTCCAGCACCACGCGCCCGCCGGGCAGGGCCAGGCTCGGCACGCCCAAAGTCGGCACGACGCTCAGGCGCGGCACGCCGGTCCGCCGCTCCAGCGCGCGCAGCCCGTCCGCCGCGGCGCCGGTGCGGCAGGGCGCGCCCGTAACCCGCTCCATCCGCGCCAGCAGAGCGGTGCCGATCTGCACGCGCGTCACCTCTGGCACCACGCGCAGCGCGTGATCGGTCAGCGCGCCCGGCAGCCACATCATGCACAGGGCCGCAACCGCCGCCACCGACAGCCCCGCGCCCAGCCAGCGCAACCGCCCGCTGCGCGGCCGGGCCCGGCGGATGGCGCGGCGCAACGTCTCGATCGCGTCGACCATGTCTGAGGCGTCGAGCTCCAGCGTCTCAGACGGGTCGCCTTCGGGGTGGTAGAGCGCCGGCCCGTCCGTTCCGGGCGCCCGCTCGATGGCGGCAAGCGACCAATGCGCAAGGGCCTGATCGGCAGTGCTGGAGATGGTCAGCGTCGCCTCGCCCAGGCTCACTACGACTTCGCGCCGCTGCGCGCCGGGCGCGGGGCGCCAGAGGCCGGTGGCCTCCAGTCGTTGGAACTGCTTGAGCGCGGTCATCTGCCCTGCCTCATTTTTCGGCAAGGTATCATGCGGCCTCGCGGGGGGCTACTGCCCCGCCGCCTGCTTGCGCAGTTCGAACTTCTGAATTTTGCCGGTGGAGGTCTTGGGCAGCTCTTGGAAGACGACCTTCTTGGGCGCCTTGAACCCGGCCAGCGTTTCGCGGCTGAAGGCGATCAAGTCCGCCTCGGTCGGGGCGGCGCCGGGTTTGAGCTCAATGAAGGCGCAGGGCACCTCGCCCCATTTCTCGTCGGGCTTTGCCACCACGGCGGCAAGGCTCACGTCGGGGTGGGCCATCAGCACACCTTCGACCTCGACGCTCGAGATATTCTCCCCGCCCGAGATGATAATGTCCTTCGCCCGGTCTGCGATCTGGATGTAGCCGTCGGGGTGCTGCACGGCGATGTCGCCCGAATGGAAATAGCCGCCCGCGAACGCCTCCGCCGTGGCCTCGGGGTTTTTCAGATAGCCCTTCATGACCGAATTGCCGCGGATCATAATCTCGCCCTGCGTGGCGGCATCCATGGGAACTTGGGCCATGCCCGCGTCCATGACGGTGATATCCTCCATCATCGGGAAGGCGACGCCCTGACGCGCCTTGATCGCGGCTTTGTCGGCGGCGTCGTCCCATTCGGGCTTCCACAGGCATTCAGTCACGTGGCCGTAGGTCTCCGTCAGGCCATAGACTTGGGTGACATGGAAGCCGAGCGCCTCGATCTTGCCGAGCGTCGCGGGGGCGGGGGGCGCGCCGGCGGTGAAGACCTCAACCTGGTGATCAAAGGTGCGGCGCTCGTCCTCAACCGCGTTGACGATCATGTTCAGGACGATGGGCGCGCCGCCGAAATGGGTGACGCCCTCGTCCGCGATGGCGTCGTAGATCGCGCCGGCGGTGATGTCGCGGCAGCAGACCAGCGTGCCGCCCAGCAGCGGCATCATCCAGGTGTGGTTCCAGCCATTGCAGTGAAAGAGCGGCACGATGGCCATGAATACCGGGTTCAGCGTCATCTGCCAGCTGATCGGCGTGCCCATCGTCATCAGGTAGGCACCGCGGTGGTGGTAGACGACACCCTTGGGCCGCCCCGTTGTGCCGGAGGTATAGTTCAGCGACAGGCTTTCCCACTCCTCTTCCGGCAAAATCCAGTCAAAGGCGGGATCGGCGGCGGTCAGCACATGCTCGTAGATCGGGTGCCGCCCGGTGGCGCGGAAGCCCGCGGCGTCGTCCGGGCACTCGATGATCGCGGCGCCGGTGCCCGCCTGGGCCAAGGCCGCTTCGGCCAAGTCCATGAATTGCGTGTCGACCAGAACCACCTTCGCGCCGCCATGGCCGAAGATATACGCCACCGTATCGACGTCGAGGCGCGTGTTGATCGTGTTCAGCACCGCGCCGCACGCGGGCACGCCAAAGTTCGCCTCCACCTGCGCGGGCAGGTTGGGGATCAGCGTGGCGACCACATCGCCGGGCTGGACCCCCAGCGCCGCGAGTGCGGAGGCGAGGCGCGTGCAGCGCTCGTGATAGGTCCGGTAATCGGCCCGGTGCGCGCCGTAGACGACCGCCGTCCGCTCGGCAAAGACATGGGCCGCGCGGCGCAGATGGGACAGCGGCGTGAGCGGCACGTAATTGGCGGCCGTCTTGCCCAGCCCCGTCTCGTCCTGCATCCAGCCCATGCCGCGCCTCCCCACGCTTGATTCCGGTGGCGCAGACGGTAGACCGGCGGGGAGCCCATTTCAAAGCGAATTGCCCCACCCGTGACCCAAGCGCTGTCCACCCGTCCTCTGGCCGCTGCCGGCTCTATGGTGGGGGCGATGGCCCTGCTGGGCTTCGTGGACAATTTCATCGCGGTGATCGCGCAGTCCGTCAGCCTGTGGCAGTTTCTAACGGCGCGTTTCGCGCTGGCGATCCCGCTGGTGGTGGGTCTTGCTCTGTTGGGCGTGGGGACGCTGCGGCCCCGGCGGCTTTGGGCCGTGGGCTTGCGGAGCGTGCTCGTGGCGTCTGGTATCATGTGCTACTTCGCGGCGCTGGCCGTGATGCCGATTGCGCAGGCGCTCGCGGGGCTGTTCACCTCGCCGATCTTCGTGTTGATCTTGTCGGCGGCCCTGTTGCGCCGGCGGATCGGGCCGTGGCGGATTGCGGCTGTGGCGTTGGGCTTTGTCGGCACGCTGATCGTGCTGGGGCTAGGCCAGGCCTGGCCGGGCCCGGTCATGTTACTGCCGGTGCTGGGCGGTGCGCTGTATGCCTGTGGCTCGCTCGTCACGCGTGAGCTGTGCGCCGAGGAAGATACGCTGGCGATGCTGGCGGGTATCTGGGTCACACAAGCGACCCTGGGCGGCGCCATGCTGGTTTGGCTGAATCTGTTCCCAGCAGCGGAGATCACGTTCCTCACCCGGCCCTGGACCTGGCCCATGGCGGAGGCGCTGCCATACGTCGCGCTGCAGGCAGCGGTGTCGGTGGCGGGGGTGTTTCTGCTGATCCGCGCCTATCAATGGGGTGAGGCCAGCCAGGTCAGCGCCCTCGAATACACGATCATGATCTTCGGCCCCGCCTTTGCCTTTCTGCTCTTCGGCACGCCGATCACTGGCCAAATGGCGCTGGGTATTCTGCTGATCATGGCGGCGGGGGTCATCATCGCGGTAAGGTCGGCCTGAACCGGCGCTCCGCGCGTTTCGGGGACGCCTGGTCATTCTTTGGGTTTCAAATATCCCCGCCGGAGGCACAAAATCTCTCCATGATCATCAGCCCCGGCCGCCGCTACGTCTTCGTCCACGCGCCCAAAACGGGCGGCACGTCCATGGCGCTGGCGCTGGAGGCGCGGGCGATGAAGGACGACCTGATGCTGGGGGATACGCCCAAGGCGCTGAAGCGGCGGCGCCGGCTGGCCGGGGCGCAGGCGGCAGGGCGGCTGTGGAAGCATTCGACCCTGGCTGATATCGAGGGGCTGGTGGAGACGGAGGGCTTCTTTGTCTTCACCCTGGTGCGCAATCCGTGGGACCGGATGGTCAGCTACTACCACTGGCTGCGGGGGCAAAGCTTCGATCACCCCGCCGTCGCGCTGGCGCGGCAGCTCGACTTCGAGGCCTTCGTGACAGCGCCGCATATCCTCGCCAGTTGGAAGGCCAGCCCCGCCCGGCACTATGTCACCGACGCTAAGGGGCGGGAGCGGTGCGATGCCTTCGTCCGGTTGGAACATCTGGCCGAGGATCTCGCGCCGGTGGAGGCGCATTTGGGCTTTGCGCTGAGCCTCCCGCATGTGAACCGGTCGGAGCGGACCGAGGACTGGCGCGGCGCCTATAGTGACGCGGCGCACTCTGCGGTGGCGGAGGCCTGCGCGGAGGATATCGCGCGCTTCGACTACCGGTTCGAGGAGGCGCCGGACCCGCATTAGGCGCAATTTGTCCTAAATTCGTGAATAATCTTTGGCAGCGCCCCGTGCGCCGTTCACGGACCGGCGCCAATGCCCCAATTGCGCCCAGATCGCGGCGCCTTGCTGCCGCGGCCCGGCCCGCAGATGGACCCAAGACCGGCGGGCCAAAGCGCCCAGCGTGCCCCCCGCCGCGTCCCACGTTGCGGGCTTTCGCGTCCTGGCTCCACTCACGGACGGGCGCTGCGGCCGGCACATGGATGCGCCAGGCTTGCCCCTTTGCGCGGGTGAGAGAGAGGCTGGCGCAAACCTCTCTGCGCTCGGCGGCGGCCTGCCGCCGCTCCGCCCCCAAATCAGGAGCCTTGGCCGGGCGCAGGGACACCCAAACGCAAACGGCCCGTCACGTGGGAACGCAGCGGGCCGGATCTTGGGCCGGGGGAATTTTCTTGGAAGAGAATTCGCCCCCGAGCGGCGCGATTAGGCGGCTTTGGCAGCCTCCGGGCCGAAGCGGCCGTAGAAGCTTTGGCCGTTCTCGCCCATCTCGCGCAGCAGGGCGGGCACTTCGAAGCGGGGGCCGAACTTCTCGGCCAGCGCGTCGCAGCGTTCCACTGCGTAGGCGGTTCCGATGATGTCGAGCCAGCTGAACGGACCACCCGACCAGGGCGCAAAGCCCCAGCCCAGGATCGCGCCGACATCGCCCTCGCGGATGTCTTCCAGCACGCCTTCTTCCAGCGACCGGACGGCCTCCAGCACCTGCACGAACATCAGGCGTTCCTGCACCTCGATCAGGTCGGGTTGGTCTTCGGCCAGCGGGTACTTGTCGTGGATGCCCTTCCAGTAGCCCAGGCGCTTGCCCTTCGCATCGTAGTCGAAATAGCCCTTGCCGGCCTTGCGGCCTAGACGGCCTTCATCCTCCATCCAGACGATCAGGTCGTCCGCCTCGGACGCCGGGTAGGCATTGCCCATCGCGGCCTTCGTCGCCTTCATAATGCGCACGGCGAGGTCGACAGAGGTCTCGTCACCCAGCTGCACCGGCCCCACGGGGAAGCCCAGCTGCTGCGCCGCGTGGTCGATCAGCGCGGGGGCCACGCCTTCAGTGATCATGCGAGTCGCCTCGTTGCCGTAGGGGATGATGCAGCGGTTGGCGTAGAAGAAGCGCGCGTCGTTCACCACGATCGGCGTCTTGCGGATCTGGCGCACGTAGTCGAGCGCCTTGGCCACGGCCCGATTGCCGGTTTCCTTGCCCTTAATGATCTCCACCAGCAGCATCTTCTCGACCGGAGAGAAGAAGTGGATGCCGATGAACTGGTCCGCGCGGGACGATGCCTTCGCGAGTTCGGAGATCGGCAGGGTCGAGGTGTTGGAGGCAAAGATGCAATCCTCGGGAATGATCGCCTCCACCTTTTTGGTCATCTCGGCTTTCACCGCGGTATCCTCGAACACCGCTTCGATGATCAGATCGCAGCCCTTAAGCGCGTCCAGATCGGGCGTTGCGGTGATGAGGCCCAGCATGGCGGCCTTCTTCTCTTCCGTGACTTTGCGGCGGGCGATACCCTTGTCGAGGAAGGCTTCGGTATAGGCCTTGCCCTTGTCCGCGGCCTCCTGGTCGCGGTCGATCAGCACAACTTCGATGCCCGCCTGGGCGGAGACCAACGCGATGCCCGCGCCCATCATGCCCGCGCCTAGAACGCCTAGCTTTTTCACACGCTGGTCTGCAACGCCCTCGGGGCGCACGGCGCCTTTTTCCAGCGCTTCCTTGTTCAGGAAGAGCGAGCGGATCATCGCGGCGGAGGAGGGGTTCATCAGGACGTTGGTAAACCAGCGCGCCTCGATCTTCAGCGCCGTGTCGAAGGGCACCAGCGCGCCTTCGTAGACGGCGCTCAGCAGGGCCTTGGGCGCGGGGAAGGCGCCGTTGGTCTTACCGTTCACCATCGCGTTGGCGCCGACAAAGGTCATGAAGCCCGCGGGGTGGTAGGGCGCGCCGCCGGGCATCTTGTAGCCTTTCTTGTCCCACTCCTTGACGCAATCGGCGTCCGCGGCGTTGAGGACCCATTCCTTCGCCGCCGCGACGGGATCGGCGACCACTTCGTCGATCACGCCCGCCTTCTTGGCGGCCTCGGCGCTGTTCATCTTGCCTTCCAGCAGCAGCGGCGAGGCGTTCATCGCGCCGAGCTTGCGCACCAGGCGGGTCGTGCCGCCCGCGCCGGGGAAGATGCCGACCAGGATTTCCGGCAGACCGTATTTCGCCTTGGGATTGTCGGAGACAAAGATGCGGTGCGTGGCCAGCGGCAGCTCCAGCCCGATGCCGGCGGCGGTGCCGGGCAGGGCGGCGGCGGTCGGCTTGGCACCTTTCTGGCTTTTGGGGTCCATCCCCGCCAGCTCGATCTTGCGCAGCAGGCCGTGCATGCGCATCGTCCCGTCAAAGAGGCCCTGCGCCGGGTTGTCGCCCGCGCTCGCCTTCATGTCGGCCAGCAGGTTCAGGTCCATCCCGCCGGCGAAGGAGCCGTCCTTGCCCGAGGTGATGACGATCCCTTTGACGCTGTCGTCGGCATGCGCGGCGTCGATCAGCGCGTCCAGCGCCTCCAGCCCGTCGATGGACATCACGTTCATCGTCTTGCCGGGCACGTCCCAGGTGATGATGGCGACGCCGTCGTCGCCCTTGGTCATGGTAAAGTCGGTCATTGCAGTCTTTCTCCCAGATTGCGGGGTGTTTTGCTGATGTTCTGGATGTCGCCGGCGGAGACCGCCGACCAATTGTGGTGTCCGATGGCGCGCAGGACGGACCGCGCGCGCCAGGCGCCGTCCATGTTCTGCAGGATGATCCCCGCCCGCCAGGACGGGACCACCTGTTCGTTGCCGCGCAAGATGTGCGTCGTGTAGACGCCGATCATCCGGTCGCGGCCAACCATCTGCGTGCTGATCGGGCTGCGGATGATGTCCGTGATCCCGTTCACGTCGATGTCGCGTTGGTACATCTCGAAATCGGCCTGAATGGCGGCGTCGGTGGTGAACGTCTCCGGCCCGTGACGGGTGATCAGCGTGAACGGCAAAGCCACGCAATCACGCCAGGCGGCCAGATCGTTCTGCGTGAAGGCGTTACTGACGCGTTCCATCAGGTCCCGCAGCACAATCATCTGCTCCGTCGCGCTTAGCGCATCGGCGGGCACCGGCCCGCGCACCTGCGGCAGCAGTATGGGCCATTTGTTGTTCTCGATCGCGTTCTGGGCGGAGGTGAGTACCCAAAGCCCGTCGCGCCGCTCGATCCGGCACATGGAGGGGTAGGGCGGCACGATGTCCCGCCCGCCGCTGCGAAAGTGGCTGGTGTGATAGCCTTGGATCACGTCTTCGCTCAGGAATTCGCAATCGTGGGCGATGCGGGTGTAATCCGTCACACCGAGCTCCCGCAGGCTGAGCCCGAAGGTCGTCAGCAGCTCCTCCATCCGCTCGTGCGTGTGCACGTCCATCCGCGCGGTGGATGTCACCATCAGGTGCGGAATGGCGAGCCGGGGGCGAGCCTTGTCGTAATCGACAAGGGTCACCGCTTCCGTCAGGTCGTCCAGCACCTCTTGGTAGATATCCTGCGCGGAGCGGCTCATTACACTCGCTCGATGATCGTGGCGGCGCCCATGCCAGAGGCGATGCAGAGGGTGGCGAGGCCGACCTCTTTGTCCTGGCGCTCCAACTCGTCGAGCAGGGTGCCGATGATCATCGCGCCGGTCGCGCCCAGCGGGTGGCCCATCGCGATGGAGCCGCCGTTCGGGTTCACCTTGTCTGGGTCCGCCTCGAAATGCTTCATGAACAGCAGCACGACGGAGGCGAAGGCCTCGTTCACCTCGAAAAGGTCGATGTCGCTGAAGTTCATGCCGGCGTCTTTCAGCGCCTTTTCCGTGGCGGGCACGGGGCCGGTCAGCATGATAGTCGGATCGGTGCCGATCTTGGTGGTCTGGCGGATCTTGGCGCGGGGCTTGAGCCCGTATTTCTCGCCGAATTCTTTGTTCCCGATCAGCACCGCGGCGGAGCCGTCTACGATGCCCGACGAGTTGCCGGCGTGGTGGATGTGGTTCACCTTCTCCAGCTCGGGATATTTCAGCATCGCGACCTTGTCGAAGCCCGGCATAACCTCGCCCATCGCCTGGAAGGACGGGTTCAGCGCGCCGAGGCTTTGCATGTCGGTCTGGGGCCGCATGTATTCGTCGTGGTCCAGGATGGTGAGGCCGTTGACGTCTTTGACGGTGATGACGGAGCCGTCGAACCGCTTATCATCCCAGGCCGCCTTCGCGCGGCGCTGGGATTCCACAGCCAGCGCGTCGGCCTCGTCGCGGGTGATCCCGTACTTCGTGGCGATGATGTCGGCAGAGATGCCTTGGGGCACGAAATAGGTCTCAAGCGCGATGGACGGGTCTGCCGCGATGGCGGCGCCGTCCGAGCCCATGGCGACTCGGCCCATCATTTCGACCCCGCCGGCGATATAGGCGTCACCTGCCCCGCCGCGCACCTGGTTGGCAGCGAGGTTCACGGCTTCCATGCCGGAGGCGCAGAAGCGGTTGATGGCGAGGCCCGGGATCGACTCGTCGAGGTCCGAGGCGAGCACGGCGGAGCGCGCGAGGCAGCCGCCCTGCTCCATCACCTGGGTGACGTTGCCCCAGATTACGTCCTCCACCGTATGGCCGTCGAGGCCATTGCGGTCTTTCATGGCGTTCAGCGTCTGCGCGCTGAGGCGCAGGGCGGTGACTTCGTGCAAAGAGCCGTCCTTGCGGCCCTTGCCCCGCGGGGTGCGCAGGGCGTCGTAGATATAGGCTTCGGTCATGTGTGTATGCCTTTCGTCGTTCAGGCCCGATCCGACGGATTGCCGGGCATCAGGTCATAGGGATGTTTCCAGTTGGGCAGGGCTTCGATATGGCCCAGCCAGCGATCGATGTTGGACCATTCGGCGCGGTCGAAGCCGAAGGGTTCGGGATAAAAGAGGTAGCCGCAGCAGGTCAGGTCCGCGTTGGTCACGCCGTCCCCGACCAGCCAGTCACGCCCCTCCAGATGGGCGTTGATCACCTGATATGCGCTTTTAAGGCGGCCTTGGTTGAAGGCAATGACCTCTTTGGGCTGTTTGTCCGCGGGCATGAAGTTCAGCAGGAACCGGGTGAGGCCCGCGGGCGAGCTGAGCTTGTGATTGTCCCACAGCTGCCAGCGCAGCACCTCGTAGGCCTCATCGCCCGTGCCGCCCAACTTGCCGGTCTTGTCGGTGATGTAGCGCTGGATGACGGCCGATTGGGTCAGCTTGACAACGCCGTCGACCAGCACCGGCGCTTCGCCCATGACGTTCACCTCGGCGCGGTAGGTGTCCGAGCGAGTTTCGCCCCCGAAGAAATCGACGAAGACAGGCGCCCAATCGCAGCCCGCGATGTTCAGCGCCAGGGCCGCTTTGTAGGAATGCCCGGACTCGCCAAAGCAGTAGAGTTTCATGGTCATCGCATCGCCCCTCCCCGTGGCGCTTGATGGCTGCCGGCGCCTGGGGGCTCCGCGCCCCCTAGACCCCCGCGGAGTTGTTTTTGGCCAAGTGAATGAAGGATTCACCAAGCGTTAAGGTTAATGCCCCATTCTGACCACAGCCGGTGCGGCAGGGGTGTCAAAACCCCGTTGCCGAGTGAAACCCCGCCTCCCGTTCGAAGTTGCAAGACTGGTCGTTCCGGAGCACGGGGTGGATCCCCCTTCACTTGGCCAAAAACAACTCGCCCGCGGCAGCGTCCCGCCCGCGCCACGCGCGCCACCGGCCCGCAGCATCACAGCGCCCTCGCAATCAGTTCTTTCATGATCTCGGTCGTGCCGCCGTAGATGCGCTGGACGCGGGCATCGGCCCACATTTCGCCTACCTCGGTGTCCTGCATGTAGCCCGCGCCGCCGTGGAGTTGCAGGCAGGTGTCCAGGACCTGGCCCTGGCTTTCGGTGATCCAGTATTTCGCCATCGCCGCGCGGTCGGTCGTCAACTGGCCCGCGAGGTGTTCGTCCATGCATTGATCGAAGAAGGCGCGGCAGGTGGCGACTTTTGTTTTGGCCTCGGCCAGCGCGAAGCGGGTGTTTTGGAGCGCCATGAGCGGCGCGCCGAAGGCGTGACGGTCCCGGCACCAGGCGATGGTCCGCTCGAGCGCGCCTTCCATGGCTCCGATGGCGGCGGCGGCGATGATCAGGCGCTCTTGGGGCAGCTGCTCCATCATCTGGGCAAAGCCACGGTTTTCTGTGCCGCCCAGGACGTTGGCGTCGGGCACGAAGACATCGTCGAAGAACAGCTCGGACGTGTCGGCGGCGTGCATGCCGAGCTTCTTAAGGTTTTTGCCGCGGGCGAAGCCCTCCGCGCCGTCCGTCTCCACCGCCAGCAGGGACAGGCCTTTGGCGCCTTCGGACGGGTCGGTCTTGGCGGCGACCAGGATCAGCCCGGCGTGTTGGCCGTTGGTGATGTAGGTTTTCTGCCCCGTCACCCGCCAGCCGCCCTCCACCCGCCGGGCTCGGGTGGCGATGGCTTGGACGTCCGATCCGGTGGCGGGTTCGGTCATCGCCAGCGCGCCGATCAGATCGCCGGACACCATGCCGGGCAGCCAGCGCTGCCGTTGGTCTTCGGTGCCGCAGTCCAACACATAATGGGCGACGATGCCCGAATGCACGCCGTGGCCCCAGGAGGCGAGGTTGGCGCGGCTGGCCTCGATCAGGATCGCGGCTTCCATGCCGAAATCACCGCCCGCGCCGCCGTATTCCTCGGGGATGGAGGGGCAGAGGAGGCCGAGCGCCGCTGCCTGCTGCCACGTCTCTCGGTCCATCTGACCGGCGTCGCGCCAGCGGGCGAAATGCGGCGCCCATTCGGTGGTGATGAAGCGCGCGGTGAGGTCTGCGACCTCCCGGTGCGCGTCGGTCATCCAGCCCGAGGTGGCGGCGAGGTCCTTCATGTCTGGCCTCTCGACTTGACCATCAGGACGAATAGGCCGGTCAGGAGCGCGATGCCAACGCCGGCCCAGATGCCTGCGAACAGGAACATGTCTTCGAGCACGTTGAGGCGCGCGATGAAGTGGCCGGCCTCCCAGCCCGAGACGATGCACGAGGTGCCGATGCGGCAGTCGCCCGCTGCAGCCACGCCCAAGGCAGTCAGCGCGTATAGCCCCACCAGAACGACCGGCAGGATCGTTCCGATAAAGACGAAGCGCAGCATGCGGGGCAGAGGGCTCATCGCGGCTCCGGGCTGGAGATAGGGAAAGCGGGCGGGGACAGGCCCCGCCCGAACGTCGCTTAGAAGTTGGCCGCGTCCAGTGCCATCACCGGCTCCGCGCCGCTCTCGATCCGGCTGAGGTGCAAGGCCGTGGCGGGCAATTGCCGGGCCATGTAGTAGCGGCCCGTCGCCAGCTTGGAGTTGTAGAACTCGCGGTCCGACGCGCCGTTCGCGAGGGCCGCATTCGCGGCCTGGCCCATACGCGCCCACATGTACCCCAGGCAGACATGGCCGAACATGTGCATGAAGTCGTAGCTACCGGACAAAGCGTTGTTCGGGTTCTTCATGCCGTTCTGCATGAAGTACATGCCCGCGGCTTGCAGGTCCTTCGACGCTTTTTTCAGCGGCTCAAGGAAGTCGCGGTCGAAGGCTTCGTCCTGGCCGGCGTTCTCTTTGACGTAGGTCTTGATCATATCGAAGAACGCCATGACGTGCTTGCCACCGTCCTGCGCCAGCTTACGGCCCACGAGGTCGAGGGCCTGAACGCCGTTTGCACCCTCGTAGATCATCGCGATGCGGGCATCGCGGGTGAACTGGGACATGCCCCACTCTTCGATATAGCCGTGACCGCCATAGACCTGCTGGGCTTTGATCGTCATGTCGTAGCCCTGGTCCGTCAGGAAGCCCTTGATGACCGGGGTCAGCAGCGAGATCAGGCCGTCGGCGTCCTTGTCCTCGGATCGGTGCGCCTGGTCGATCAGCTGCGCGCCCCACAGCACAAATGCGCGCGCACCTTCGGCGAAGGACTTCTGGTCCATCAGCGACCGGCGGATGTCCGGGTGCACGATCAGCGGATCGGCGGGACCTTCGGGGTTCTTGGTGCCGGTCACGTCGCGGCCCTGCAGGCGGTCCTTGGCGTAGTCCAGCGCGTTTTGGTAGGCGACATCGGCCTGCGCGAGGCCCTGCATGCCCACGCCGAGGCGGGCTTCATTCATCATGGTGAACATCGCGCGCATGCCTTTGTGCATGTCGCCCAGCAGCCAGCCCTTAGCGCCGTCATAGTTCATCACGCAGGTGGAGTTGCCGTGAATGCCCATCTTCTCTTCGATCTTGCCGACGGCGACGCCGTTGCGCGCCCCGAGGGAGCCGTCCTCGTTCACGAGGAACTTCGGCACGATGAAGAGGGACACGCCCTTGATGCCATCGGGGCCGCCGGGGATCTTGGCCAGTACGAGGTGGACGATGTTGTCGGCCATGTCATGCTCACCGGAGGAGATGAAGATCTTCTGCCCGGTGATCGCGTAGGACCCGTCGTCCTGCGGCTCGGCCTTGGTGCGCATCAGGCCCAGATCGGTGCCGCAATGGGGCTCCGTCAGGTTCATGGTGCCGGTCCACTCGCAGCTGACCATCTTGGGCAGCCACGTGTCCTTTTGTTCGTCCGTGCCATGCGCCAGGATCGCGGAGGCCGCGCCGTGGGTCAGGCCCTGGTACATGGTGAAGGCTTGGTTGGCCGCGCTGAACATCTCGCCCACGGCGGTGCCCATCACGTAGGGCATGCCTTGGCCGCCGTATTTTTCGGGCATGTCGAGGCCGGGCCAACCGCCTTCCTTGACCTGCTCGAATGCGTCCTTGAAGCCTGTGGGCGTGTAGACGATCCCGTTCTCCAGCCGGCAGCCTTCCTTGTCGCCGACCGCGTTCAGTGGCGCGAGGACTTCGGAGCTGATCTTGCCCGCCTCTTCGAGGATGGCGGAGGTGAAATCGGCCTCCAGCTCATCGTAGCCGGGGATGCTGGATTGGGTGACGTTCAGAACGTCGTGCAGCACGAACTGCATGTCTTTGGTCGGGGCGGTATAGGTCGGCATGGCTTCCTCCTAGGCTATGTCGGTGCGGCCTCAGCCGCGTTTTGGCGGCCGCTCGGGGGCGGCGGGGTCGTGCGTGCCCGGCTTATTCCGCCGCGCGCGGTTGGCTCATGGAGGCAAGCATCTTCTCGCCCCATTTGAGCTGGCTTTTCAGGTCGTCGATCGC
>JBCDFL010000077.1:0-14446 GCA_039178165.1 Pseudomonadota bacterium
GGCGGAGGTGCAAACCGCGCGCACGGCCCTCAGCCAGGCGATGGCGGAGCGCACCGATCTGCCGCGCCGCTTCGTCGTCGATCCGGTGCGCACGGCAATCCTGATCGCCAGCGCCGAAAACTTGGACGCCTTCGCCCGCGGAGTTGCGCAAATCGCGCAGGAGGTGCCAGATGCCGCTCTTCCGCCCGCCGCAGAGATTGGCGCTCTGCCCCTGCCCGCGAGCGGTCTGGTCCTGCGTGCTGCGGGCCAGCCGGATGCCGCGGGCATCGTCCGACCCGGCCTGTTGTTGGCCACACGGCCGGGCGCGCTGGTCACATCGCCCAGCGCCGCGACGGTCCGCTACCAGGGGCCTTTCCTCGACTTCGGGCAGGTCGTGATCCTGGAGCCGCGCGCCGACGCGCTTCTGGTCCTCGCAGGGTTGGGCCAGACCTATGTCGAGACCGGAGAGGTTGTGGCCGCCGGCGCGCCGTTGGGCCTGATGGGCGGTCTGGCGCCCGAAACCCTCTCAACAGGTGGTGAGGGGGGTGGAAGTGCGCGCTCGGAAACGCTCTATATCGAGACAAGACAGAACAATATTCCGCAGGACCCGAATTTATGGTTCCGGATGGAGGAGGATGGGTAAGTCCCGATGAAAAAGTTTCTGATGGCCGCCGGGGGCGGCGTCCTGGCCGGTGCCCTGGCCACCACGCAAATCGCCGGCCCGCTTCTGGCGCAGGAGTCCGAGCGCTCCGCCCCGGTCTACGAGCAACTCGATCTTTTCGGTGACATCTTCGAGCGCATCCGCTCGCAATATGTCGAAGAGGTCGAAGCCGAAGAGCTGATCGAGGCGGCCATCGACGGCATGCTCACCTCGCTCGATCCCCATTCAAGCTATCTGTCGCCGGACGACGCCGCGGCGATGCGTGTGCAGACGCGGGGCGAATTTGGCGGGCTGGGCATCGAAGTCACGCAAGAGGACGGCTTTGTCAAAGTCGTCTCCCCCATCGACGACACGCCCGCCTCCGAGGCAGGGATCGAGGCGGGCGATTTCGTCACCCACGTGGACGGCGAATCCGTCCTGGGCCTGACCCTGGATGAGGCGGTAGAGAAGATGCGCGGCCCCGTCGGCTCCGACATCGTGATCACCATCGTCCGCGAGGGCGAGCAGGAGCCCTTCGACGTCGAGCTCACCCGCGCCACGATCGAGCTGCAAGCCGTGCGGTCCCGCACGATTGGGGAGACGGTCGTGCTGCGCATGTCGACCTTCAACGACAAGACCTATCCCAACCTCGAAAAGCTGCTGGCCGAAGAGGTCGAAGCGCTGGGCGGGATGGAGAATGTGAACGGCTTCGTGCTGGACCTGCGCAACAACCCGGGCGGCCTGCTGACCCAGGCGATCCGCGTGTCCGACGCCTTCCTGGAGGAAGGGGAGATCGTGTCGACTCGCGGGCGTGACCCGGCCGACGGGGACCGCTTCAACGCTGGGCCGGGCGATCTTGCGGATGGCAAGCCCATCGTCGTGCTGATCAACGGTGGCTCTGCCTCCGCCTCCGAAATCGTAGCGGGCGCACTGCAAGATCACCGCCGCGCCATCGTTGTGGGCACCAAAAGCTTCGGCAAGGGGTCGGTCCAGACGGTCATGCCGCTGCGCCAGGAGGGCGCGATGCGCCTGACGACCGCGCGGTATTACACGCCGTCGGGCCGCTCGATCCAGGCGCTGGGCGTTAGTCCCGACATCATCGTCGAACAGCCCCGCCGCGTAGCGGAAGAGGAAGAGGCCGATACGCCCCTCATCCGTTCTGAGGCCGACCTGCGCGGCAGCCTCGACAATGACAGCCTGACCGAGGACCAGATCCGCCAGATCGAGGAAGAGCGGGCCGCGGTCGAAGCCAAGGCCGAGCTGCGCGAGGAAGATTACCAACTCGCCTACGCCATCGACATCCTGACGGGCCTCGGCGCGTTTGGCGCGGCGGAATAGAGGGGCGGCGCGTTTGGCGCGGCGGAATAGACGCGCAGCGCCGACAGCCCAAGCGCATGTGACGGGGCGTTCCGACTGAAAAATCGGAACGCCCGATTGCGCGCCCTCATCACGCCGGGCAACGTGCGGCGGACCAGCATGGGAGCCGCGCGATGTCTCTGACCGATTATGACCTGCAGAACCTCACCCTGACCGCAGACGCTGCCAGCGTGGTGGAGGTGACCCTGTCCCGCCCGACCAAACGCAACGCGCTCAACGCCGACACGGTCGAGGAGCTGATCACGGTCTTCTCTACCCTGCCGCGGCGCGGCGCGCGGGCTGTGGTTCTGGCGGCGGAGGGGGATCATTTCTGCGCCGGCCTAGATCTGGTCGAACATCACGCGGAAGACCGCCGGCCCGAAGACTTCATGCACCTGTGCCTGCGCTGGCACGAGGCGTTCAACAAGATGGAATATGGCGGCGTGCCGATCATCGCCGCACTCAAGGGCGCCGTGGTCGGCGGCGGGCTGGAGCTTGCCTCATCGGCCCATATCCGCGTGGCCGGTGCCGGCACGTACTTTGCGCTGCCCGAAGGTCAGAGGGGGCTTTTCACCGGGGGCGGCGCGACGATCCGGGTCGCCGATTTGGTCGGCAAAGCGCGGATGATCGACATGATGCTCACCGGTCGCACCTATCGCGGTCAGGAGGCGGTGGATGTCGGCCTCACCCAGTACCTGGTCGAGGATTCGCTGACCGAAGCCCGCCGCCTCGCGCAGCGCGTCGCCGAAAACCTGCCCCTGTCCAATTTCGCCATCTGCTCGGGCATCAGCCATATGCAGAATATGTCCGCCCTCGATGCTGCCTATGCCGAAAGCGTCCTGGCCGGCGTGGTGAACACCCAAAAGGACGCGCGCGAACGGCTCGACGCCTTCGCCAAGGGCACCGGCCCGCGAATCCGCTAGGGTGAGTTTCCAACCCACCACCAACATCAACGCTCAGCCCCAAGCCTGCCGCGCGGGTGGCGTGGAACACGCCAGCCGTCAAACCGCAGGTTCCCCATTGGCAAAACGGGGCGGCAGGCTTCTCGACATCCTTCGGATGTCGGTGAGCAAAGCGGATGGTTTTGGACAGTCAAACGATTCAACTCTGTAGGGTGCGCATTCATTGCGCTCCGCATTCGCGGCCATGGTGCGCAATGAATGCGCACCCTACACCACACGCGCCGGGACCGATCCTGCAAGCCGCGAGTCCCAACGCTTCTTCGAAACGCGCCTGTAACCCCTTGATTCCAATCGGGCCAGCTCGGTCCCACGTATCGGATTGCTGCGACGCCAGGCTACACTCGTCTAGGACGTCTCTGTGCAATGCCGCCGGAAGGCGCGTTTCAGCATGTCCAGCTCGGCCCGCAGCAGGGCCATTTCCGCCCGGATGTCGTGGCCCAGCCCCTCGCCGGCCAGCAGTGCGAAACTGCCCAGGTCAGTGCCATCGGCCAGCGTCAGCACGTAGGTCTGGACCCCGTCGGCGATCGTGTCGGCCGGGATCGGCACCTGGATCAGCCAACCGTCCGCGCCGCGCTCCGTCACTTTGACGCCCTCCACCTCGCGCTGGGCATGGTGCGCCTTTACCTGCGGCACGCCAACGACGTCGCCGGAGAGAAGGCCCGACCACACGCCGCCTTTGATGCCCAGCGGGGTGAGCGTCACTTCCGACATCGCACCGTCCTTCACAACGCGGCCCTCGGCCGGCGCGAGAAGGTCACGTCCCGCAGGGTCACTTGGTTCATCTCCGGTCCCTCGAAAATCAGGTCCAGCCACGCCTTTTCGACGCGCTTTTCGTTCAAGTTGGAATAGGCGAGGTCGAATTCCACCATCACATCGGGCTGGTGCAGAGGCAATTCGCGGACGATTTGCTCGGTATTCGGCCCGTGCTTGATATTGAGGCGGGCGAAAATCTCGATGGGTTTCTCCAGCTCCACCACCGTGTCGATGCGGATCAGATGGGTCCGCTTCAGCCCCTCCGTCGCCGCCTGCGGCAGGTCCAGGACCAGCGACAGAAACGATCCGTCGAATTTGAAGACGTCCATGCGCAGGCCGTAGGGGGCCAGGTCCTCTTCCCGGGAATTGCGCAATTGGCGCAGCGTCAGCTCCGAAAAGGCGCAATCGTGAAACAGCGTCGCCTCGCGTCCCAGCATCGACTTGGTCTGGACCGAGGACAGGCCCGGCGTGGCCAGGGCCCCGCGCCAGAGTTCGGGCCGCCAGGCCCAATCGGCGTTGTGCGGTTTGACGAAAGAACCCGAGCCGATGGCCGGCAACGCCAGCCGCTCGTCCGCGACGTGGATCAACTTGTCCAAATGCGCCCGCATCGCACGCGCGCCGCTGCGCTGTTCGCGCAGCAGGTCGAGCGCGACGTCACGCGATTTGCGCGCCGCTCTGGCCCAGCGGCGCAGGGATCGGCGGTGCGCGATCTGCGTCAGGATGCTTTGTCGTGCCATGCGGCGTCCATCGTTTCTGCTCAGGAAACAATCTAGCGGAATGGTTTCAGTTAAATAAACCGCTGATCCATGCACCAACGGGATTTTCCTGTGGCTGCGACGTGTCCGACGCCTGCGTCTCTGTCTGCGCCGGGGCGGGGGGCGCTGCGGGTCGGGTGCTGCGCAGTCCAGACATCACGCCCGTCAGCAGGCTGGCCCCCGCCGCCTCCGCCGCGCGCCCGCCTTCGGGCGCGTAGAGCGCCAGCCCCACCGTAAAGTCCCCGACCGTGCCCGTCCCGCGCCAGAAGGTGCCTGTAAAGCCGTCCTGCAAGGGCGGCGCCTACACGCGGATGAGGGTGATCAGCTCGCTCTCTTGCCGCTCGAGCACACCGCCCGCCTCAGCGCTGCCGAGGGCGGCGGCATCAAGCGCCTCCGCCCCGGCGCTCAGACTGACGGTCATCAGCGCGAGGGGCAGGTCCGCGCCCGGCGCCTCGCCACCAAGCGTGTCGCAACGTGCCATCGCCGCAAAGCGGGGCCGTAGCCCGCGCGGGTCGACGCAGTAGCCTGCGGGCGGCCGCACAAGGATCGCACCTTGGGCCAATCGCGCCTCGGTCAGCGGTTCCGCCGCACGGTTCAGGCCGCCCCCGGATAGAAAGCCAGGCCCGCCGCCCTCACCACACGCCGCAAGCGCGGCACACAGCGCCAGGCTAGAGCGCCATGTAATCATGCGATTCGGCCTTGCCGCCGGGATGCGTGACCGCGCCTTTATACGTCGCGCCGACCAGCTGGGCGTATTTCCACAACGCGCCGGAGGTGTAGATCGTCTCGCGCGGGCCAGTCCAGGCGGCCTTGCGCTCTGCCAGTTCCTCGTCCGTCAGCTCGACCGAAAGCTCGCCCTTCACGGCGTCGATGGTGATGACGTCACCGTTACGCAGCAGGCCGATCGGGCCGCCATGGGCCGCCTCTGGACCCACATGGCCGACACAGAAGCCCCGCGTCGCGCCGGAGAAGCGGCCATCGGTGATCAGCGCCACCTTCTTGCCCATGCCCTGACCGGACAAAGCTGCGGTGGTCGCTAGCATCTCGCGCATGCCCGGCCCGCCGGAGGGGCCTTCGTTGCGGATCACGATGACCTCGCCTTCCTTGTAGTCGCGCTTCTGTACGGCGTCGAAGGCGTCCTGTTCGCACTCGAACACGCGCGCCGGGCCGACGAAGCGCTGGTGCTGCGTCGCGATGCCGGCCACTTTCACGATGGCGCCTTCCGGGGCCAGGTTGCCTTTCAGTCCGACCACGCCGCCGGTCTTCGTCAGCGGGTTTTCGATGGGGTGGATGACCTTGCCGTCCGCCTCGTAGTTGATGCGGTCGATCTCTTCCCCGATGCTGTTGCCGGAGGCGGTCAGGCAATCCTCGTGGATCAGACCCGCCTTGCGAAGCTCCTTCATCACGACGTAGACGCCGCCAACCTCATAAAGATCCTTGGCCACGTACTGACCGCCCGGCTTGAGGTCGACGAAATAGGGCGTGTCGCGGAAAATCTCGCACACATCGTCGAGGAAGAATTCGATCCCCGCCTCATGCGCCATCGCCGGCAGGTGCAGGCCAGCATTGGTGCTGCCGCCGGTGCAGGCCACGACGCGCGCCGCGTTCTCGAACGCCTGCCGCGTGCAGACGTCCCGGGCACGGATATTCTTCTCGATCAGGTTCATCACCGCGGCGCCGGACGCCTCACCATACTGGTCCCGGCTCTCATACGGCGCAGGCGCGCCGGAGGAGTTGGGCAGCGCCAGGCCGATGGCCTCGGATACGCAGGCCATCGTGTTGGCGGTGAACTGACCACCGCAGGCCCCGGCAGAGGGGCAGGCGACCCGCTCCAGCACGTCCAACGCGCTGTCCGACATCTTGCCGTTCTGGTGCCAGCCGACCGCTTCGAACATGTCCTGCACGGTCAGGTCACGGCTCGCGAATTCCTCGGGCACATCCGCGCCGCTGGGCGCCTTGCCCGGTAGGATCGACCCACCATAGAGGAACACGGACGGCACGTTCAGCCGGATCATCGCCATCATCATGCCGGGCAGCGACTTGTCACAGCCGGCAAGGCCCACCAGCGCGTCATAGCAATGCCCGCGCATCGTCAGTTCGACCGTGTCGGCAATCGCCTCGCGGCTCGCGAGGGACGAGCGCATGCCTTCGTGCCCCATCGCAATGCCGTCGGTCACGGTGATCGTGGTAAACTCGCGCGGCGTGCCATAGGCGCTTTTCACGCCCATCTTCACCGCCTGCGCCTGCCGGTTCAGCGCGATGTTGCACGGTGCGGCCTCGTTCCAGCAGGTGGCCACACCGACGAGGGGCTGGTGGATTTCGTCCTCCGTCATCCCCATAGCGTAATAGTAGGAGCGGTGCGGTGCGCGCTCTGGACCTTCGGTGACGTGGCGGCTGGGTAGTCTGGATTTGTCGAACTTGCCTTTGAGCATGGCTGGTCCCCCTTCGGTTCGGGTTTGGATAGCGACCGCAGGGTGCCGGGGCAAGCGTCTGGGCTGGGGCAAATGGACGTGGCGACAGCCCCTGACGGTGTCGCCCGGTGGGATCGCCGCACAGCCCTTGCGCGGCGCCGTCGCTTGAAGCGCTCGCGAAGCGGGCCTAGCTAGATCGCAACAAGGCCGGGGCAGGCATGGAAAAGACACTCTTCGCGTTCATTTGGCGGCATTCGCGGCGCGATCAGTTCGTTCTGCTGGGCATCACGCTGATCACCTTCCCGTTCCTGTACGCCACGCTGGAGCTGCCCAAGCGGATCATCAACGACGCCATCGGGGCAGAGGCGCCGGTGGTGGACGTCTTCGGCACTCAGCTCAGCCAGGTGCAATTCCTGTTGGCGCTGTGCTTTTGCTTTCTGGGCGCGGTGCTGGCCCACGGGCTGCTGAAGATGCGGCTGAACACGCTCAAAGGCGTGACGGCGGAGCGGTTGCTGCGGCGCCTGCGCTACACTCTGATCGAGCGGATGATGCGTTTCCCGTCCAGCTATTTTCGCAAGACCTCGCAGGGCGAGCTGGTGAGCATGGTGACCGCCGAGGCGGAGCCGATGGGCGGGTTGATGGGCGACGCGCTGGCGCAGCCGGTCTTTCAGGCTGGCCAGATGATCATCATCGTCGCCTTCCTCTTTGCCCAATCGGTGTGGTTTGGGCTGGCGGGCATCGCGCTGATCCCGCTGCAGGCCTACCTGATCCCGATGATCCAGCGGCAGATCAACCTGCTGAACAAGGACAGGATCGGGCAGGTGCGCGCGCTCAGCGGTGAGATCTCGGAAACCGCCGCCGGCATCACCGATCTGCGCACCAATGGCGGCATCCGCTACCGGCTGGCGCAAGTGTCCCAGCGGCTGGGCCGGCTGTTCGAGATCCGCTTTCGGATCTACCAGAAGAAGTTCTTCATGAAGTTTCTGAACAACTTCATCACCCAGCTGACGCCGTTCTTCTTCTACGCCGTGGGCGGTGTTCTGACCATCCGGGGAGAGATTTCGGTCGGCGCGCTGGTTGCGGCACTCGCGGCCTACAAGGACCTCTCCAGCCCGTGGAAAGAGCTGCTGACCTACTACAACCAGGTGCAGGATATGTCCCTGCGCTGGACCATCGTCACCGACCGCTTCGGGCCCAAGGGCATGCTGGACGAGGCGCTGTTTCGCGGCACGCCGGCGGACGTTCCCCGCTTGGACGGCGACATCATGCTGCGCAATGTTACCGTGCGGGGTGAGGACGGCGGTGCGGTCCTGGACCAGATCGACCTGACCCTGCCGGCGGGGCGCAGCATCGCCATCCACGCGCCCAACCAGACGGAGCGCAAGGCGCTGGCCGACCTGCTGACGCGCGAGGTGCTGCCCGCGCGCGGCACCGTCAGCGTCGGTGACACGGACCTCGGCGCACTGCACCAGGCGGTGATCGCCGCGCGGGTGGGTTACGCCCATTCGCGGCCCTACCTCTTTGACGGCACGCTCGGCAGCAATCTGATGATGCCCCTGCGCGCCGCCCCTGCCGGGGAGGCACCCCGGTCCCGTGCGCGGACGGAGGCGCGGCGCTCCGGCAATACGCAGGACTGGCTGGAGGCTGAGTGGACCAATCCGGCGCTGTCCGGCCTCGACGATCCCGAAGCGGCCCGCCGCTGGTGGTTCGAGTTGGTGCAGGCCATGGGCATCGACGAATTCATGTTCCGCCGCATGCTGCGGGCGCGGATCGATCCGGCCCAGCACCCCGAGCTGGCGGAGGCGGTCGTGGGCCTGCGCGCCGATGCCCTTCTGCGCCTCGAAGAGGCTGGGCTCGCCGATAGCGTCAACCGCTTCGATCCGGACAGCTTCAACCCCTCGGTGCCCTTGGGCGGCAACCTGCTCTTTGCGGCCCCGCGCCGCGATATCTCCCAAACCGGGCTCGCGGCGGAGAAGGAATTCATGGCCCTCCTGGCCGAAGAGGGGCTGATCGAAGAGACGATCGGCATCAGTCAGACCCTGGTGGAGACGCTTGATGAGACCTTCGGCCGCGACGGCACGCAGCATCCACTCTTCACCGCCCTGGGGATCGAAGAGGCGCTGTACGAGCAATTGGTCGGCATCGCCGCGCGCCGGCGTGAAAAGGGCGACGCGGCGCTGAGCGATGACGAATTCGGCCTTCTGCTGACCGTCCCCTTCGCGCTGACGGCCGAGCAGATCGGCGCCGCCTTCCCCGACAGCTTCAAGGACGAAATTCTGCAGATCCGGCGCGCGCGAGCGGCCGATATGCGGGCGCGAACGGCGGATATGTTCGTGGCCATCGCGCCGGAGAATTACCTGCCGCGGCTGTCGATCCTCGAAAACGTGCTTTACGGACGGCTCTCCGCCTTCGCGGGCAGCAAGACGGAGCAGGTGGAGGACGTCATCGCGGCGCTGATGGTCGAACGCGGCCTGCGCCGGCTGGTGGCTGAGACGATCTTCGACATCCCGACCGGCCTCGGCGGCACGAACCTGCCCAGCATCTTTCACGAACGCGCGGCGTTCAGCCGGGCGGGGATCAAGCGCCCGGATATCCTGGTCTTGGACCGGGCCCTCGCCAGTCACAGCGCCGAGGATCGGCGCGCCACCCGCACCGCCCTGCGCCGGCTGCTGCCCAAGACGACGCTGATCTTCCTGGAGGAAACGGTCGAAGACGAGGCTGGCTTTGACATGGTCGTCGAATTGCGCGGCGGGCACATCGACGGCGTGCAAAGGCTGGAGGCCGAAGAGGACGGCGGCGATCTGCGCCGCAAACGCCGCGCCATCGCCAACACCGACTTGTTCGGCGGCCTCGATGCCAAGAGCCAGCGCCTTCTGGCCTTCGCCGCGACCTGGTTCCGGGTGAAGGGCGGCACGCGCATCTTTGCCGAGGGCGAGCCCCCCGACGCCGCCTACCTCTGCGTGACGGGCCGGGCGGAGATGACCTTTGCCGCCGACAATGGCACCCGGCGCCGCGTCACCTTGGTGGAGCCGGGGCGGGTCATCGGGGATCTGGCCATCATCCTCGATCAGCCGCGGCAGCTGGACCTCACAGCGCTAGAGGAGTGCGTGTTCCTGCGCATCGCGGCGGCGGATTACCGGGCGGTGTATGAGAACGATCTGGCCGTCCTGCGCCAGCTTTTGCGCACGGTCAGCGAGCATTTGGTTGACCTCGCCGGCGTGATCCAGACAAGCGGGATCGACGTCAGCACCCTCGACGCGCCCAATTTCGGAGAAAGCCGATGATCCCCTGGCCCGCGCGCTATCCTGCCCACGAAGGCCTTGTCGGCCCCGCGCGGGACCAGGGCGAACTGTGGCGCCTGGTCTTGGGCCTGATCGTCGCCGCGACGGGATATATCGCGCTTCTGCAATTCTATCTTGGCTTCGTCGACACGCTCATCCCGATCGGAGAGGTCGAGGCGGGCCAAAGCCCCGGCGCGATGCTGGGGCTTTTGTTCAGCTTTGGCTGCCTCAGCGCGGCGGTGATCGGTGTGACCCTTGTGCTGCACGGGCGCAGCCTTTGGACGTTGATCGGCGCGCCGTGGCTGTGGTGGCGGCATTTCCGCCTCGCGCTCTTTGCCGTTGCGGCGCTGGCCGTGGTTCTGGCGATCCTGCCGCCGTGGCGTCCCTACGGCACTCCGCTGGTGCCGGGCCTGCCGGTGGGCCAGTGGCTGTCGATCCTGCCCTTCGCGCTTCTGGCCGTCTTTATCCAGACCAGCGCCGAAGAGCTGCTGTTCCGCGGCTACCTCCAACAGCAACTTGCGGCGCGCTTCGCCTCGCCCTGGGTGTGGATGCTCGTTCCCTCAATCCTTTTCGCCCTCGGCCACTACGCCCCGGCGGAGGCGGGGGATAACGCGCTGATCATCGCGGCCTGGTCCGGCCTCTTTGGCCTTTTGATGGCCGATATCACGGCGCGGACGGGCTCCCTAGGTGCGGCCATGGCGATCCACTTCGCCAACAACGTGCTGGCGATGTTGGTCATGTCGATCCCGGACAATCTAAACGGTCTGGCGCTCTTTGTCCTGCCCTTCGGGATGGAGGCGCCGGACCGCCTGCTGCCGCTTCTGTGGGTCGATTTCGTGCTGATGATCGTGACTTGGCTGGCGGTCCGCCTCGCCTTCCGCCGCTGATTGCAATTGACCGCCCCGCTGATTATCTGAGCGCGCAGCAGCGCGAAGGCCGCCCATGAACTGGATCACCAACTACGTCCGCCCCCGCATCAACTCCATCTTTTCGCGCCGCGAAGTGCCCGAGAATCTGTGGACCAAATGCGATGCGTGCGGGACGATGCTGTTCCACCGCGAATTGGCGGGCAATCTGAACGTCTGCACCAATTGCGGCCACCATATGGGTATCACCCCGCGGGATCGGTTCGCCTCGCTCTTCGATGGGGGCATCTTTTCCGAAGTGGTGGTGCCGGCGCCCACGTCTGACCCGCTGCAATTTCGCGATCAGAAGAAATATCCCGACCGGATGAAGGCCGCCCAGAAAGCCACGGGCGAAGCCGAAGCGATGCTCGTCGCCAGTGGAGAGATGGGGCGCACGCCCATCGTGGCCGCGGCGCAGGATTTCAGCTTCATGGGCGGGTCGATGGGCATGTATGTCGGCAACGCCATCGTCGCCGCCGCCGAGGAGGCAGTGAAGCTGCGCCGCCCGCTGATCCTCTTTTCCGCCGCCGGGGGCGCGCGCATGCAAGAGGGGATCTTGTCCCTGATGCAGATGCCGCGCACGACCGTCGCCGTGCAGATGCTGAAGGAAGCGGGCCTGCCTTATATCGTCGTATTGACCCATCCGACGACGGGTGGGGTAACGGCCTCTTACGCAATGTTGGGCGACGTGCACATCGCGGAGCCGAACGCGCTGATCTGCTTTGCCGGCCCGCGGGTGATCGAACAGACGATCCGCGAAAAGCTGCCCGAAGGGTTCCAGCGCGCCGAATACCTGCTGGATCACGGGATGCTGGACCGTGTCACCCCGCGCACCGAAATGCGGGACGAGCTGATCACGATCACCCGGATGCTGATGGGCCTGCCCCCGGCGGTGAAAGGCGATCTGCCCCCGCCCGCCGACCTGCCTACCGCCGAGCCCAGCCCAGAGCCGCAGGAATGAGCCAAGGATCGGACGTCATCCTCGACCGGATGATGGCGCTGCACCCCAAGATCATCGACCTGACGCTCGACCGTGTCTGGCGCCTGCTGGAGGCGCTGGGAAACCCGCAGAACGACCTGCCGCCGGTGGTGCATATCGCGGGCACGAACGGCAAGGGCTCGACCCTCGCCATGATCCGCGCGGGGCTGGAAGGGGTGGGTCACCGGGTCCACGCCTACACCTCGCCGCATCTGGCGCGCTTTCACGAGCGGATCCGCCTGGCCGGAGAGCTGATTACCGAAGACGCGCTGACCGCTGTCCTCGACGAATGCTACGCTGCCAACGACGGCGCCGACATCACCTATTTCGAGATTACGACCGTCGCCGCGATTCTCGCCTTCGCCCGCACCCAAGCGGACTTTTGCCTGCTGGAGGTGGGCCTGGGCGGGCGGCTCGACGCCACAAACGTGGTGGACGCCCCGGCGGTGACAGTGATCACGCCCGTGTCGATGGATCACGAGGCCTTCCTGGGGGACACCCTCGCCGCCATCGCCGGGGAGAAAGCCGGGATCATCAAACGCGGCGTGCCGTGCATCGTCGGCCCGCAGGACCATGCGGGTCTGGGGGTGATCGAGGCGCGTGCCGAGCGGCTGGGCGCGCCGCTTCAGGTGCACGGCCAGCACTGGCAAATCGCGCGGGAGCGGGACGGCGTTGTCTTTCAGGACGACACCGGTCTTCTGGATCTGCCGCCGCCGGCCCTGCTGGGCGATCATCAGGTGCAGAATGCCGGGATCGCCTTGGCCGCCCTGCGCGCGCTCGGGCAGGGCGAGGCCGCGTGCCATGCCGCTATGACGAACGCCGTCTGGCCCGCCCGGATGCAGCGCCTGCGCACCGGGCCCCTGGTGCGGCGCGCCGGAACGGCGGAGCTGTGGCTGGACGGCGGCCACAACCCCGCCGCGGGTGCGGCCCTGGCGGCGCTGCTGCACAGCTTGCCGGCGCGGCCGACGCATCTGATCTGCGGAATGCTGAACACCAAAGATGTGCGCGGGTATTTCGCGCCCCTCTCCGGCGCGGCGCAAAGCGTCACGGCCATTTCCATCCCGGGCGAGCGGAACACGCTGAGTGCGGACGACACCGCCCAGGCCGCCCGCGATGTCGGCTTGCCGGCGGACACGGCGCCCCATGTCGGTGCCGCCCTCGACGCGGTGCTGACGGCAGCGCCGGACGCGCGTGTCCTCATCTGCGGATCGCTGTATCTGGCCGGTGCAATCCTGCGCGAAAACGGCTGAGAAAGCCGCCACCACCCTTAGATGCCGGCCCTTTATGTTGACCGATAGGCCGAATTTCGCCTATATGTAGCATATTGAGTTTGGGTACACCGCGGGGCAGCGCGGGTCGGGGGATTAGATGAGCAGGCACAGCGGCAAGCCGCCTCTTCCGGGTTTTTCAGACGAGGCAGGGCCGTCGTCCAACGTCAAACTGCTCCTGATCGCAGCGGGTTTCCTCGTCGTGACCATCGGCCTCGTCGTCCTGCAGCCCGGGCGCAGCCCGGCGCCGGACACCCTTGCGGACAGTGCCGCGCCGGTCCAATCCCTGCGCCCCGAAGCCCCGACGGAAGTAAGCCGCGCGTCCGCGGGCCTCTTGGACCCCGTCAGCCTGCCATCCGCGTCCGAAGCGGTCAGCCGCCAGCTGCGCCAGCCCATTCGCCTTACCCAGACCAGCGGGCAGCGGCGCGATCTGCCTGGCCTGGCGCGCGCCGTCCTCGCCGATTTCGGTCACGACGCGGCTGAGGGCGATAGGCTGCACGCCCTTCTGGTGGAGGCGCTGGCGCAGCGCCAATCCAACGCCTATATCGACGCGCTGCTCAACACGGCTGCGGCCCGGGGGGAGTTTCGCGTGCCGCAACGCCTTGCGGCGCGGGACGGGCGGCTCGACACGCCGGTGCTGCTGGCGGCGCTGGTGGAGCGCAGCGCGAACTAGCGGCCCCAATCCTCCGCCTGCATCTCGCGCAGGCGCGAGGCGGTGCGCTCGAACTCGAACGTGCCTTCGCCTTCCAGATACAGCATCTCGGGCCGCGCCGCTGCGCTGCAGATCAGTCGGACGCGCGCCTCGTAAAGCGCGTCGATCAGCGTGACGAAGCGCTTCGCCTCGTTGAAATTCGATCGCCCCAGCGCCGGAATATCGTCCAGCATAAGAACCCGCGCCGCGTCCGCCACGGCCAGGTAGTCCGCCGCGCCGAGCGGCTTGCCGCAGAGATCGAAGAACGAGGTCCGCGCCACGCCGTTGTGAAAGGCGGCCAGCGTCACGTCGCGCCCTTTCACCCGCAGAACTAAGGGCACTCCCGCCGCGCCGCCGGTCAGGTCCGACCACAGTGTGTCCATCTGCGCCCGCGCGCCCGGCCCCAGAGGCGTGAAGTAGACCGGATTGCCCGCCAGCCGGTCCTGGCGATAATCGCGCGGGCTGA
>JBCDFL010000078.1:0-14245 GCA_039178165.1 Pseudomonadota bacterium
AGCAGCGCGGCCTCCTGATTGCCCTCGATCAGGAAAAGGACGTTGGAGGCGAAGAGCACCAGCGAGAGCGCCGCCACCGTCAGGCGCGTCGTCGTGCCCATGACCAGCAGCACGCCAAAGATCACCTCCACCATGCCCGCCGACAGCACGAACAGGCGGTCGGGAAACCAGGTGAGGCCCAGCGCGTAGACGAAGTTCCAGTTCTGCGTGACTAGGAAGGCTTCGGCCATCTGGGCGTTGACCAGCTTCTCCGACACCCCGAGCGTGATGAGCGAGATGCCCGTCAAAACGCGCATCACCGCCACCGAATAGGGCTTCCACGCCACGCGCAGCGCCTCGGTCGGCAGGTTGTTGATCAGCAGAAAGACCGCCGCGGCGGGCACGATCATGTATTCGAAGAACGGCAGGAAGCCGAATTTGACCGCCAATCCCAGATGCAGCAGCAGCATCCAGATCGCGGCGTGACGCACGAAGCGGTTGGCGATCAGCAAAAGCCCGATCAGCGCTTGCAGCGCCAGCAGCACCCCGCCGAACGTGCCGCTGGCATCCAGATGCGGCGCGATGATCGCCCCGTCATAGGCCGTGAGCAGGAAGGACATGCCCGTGAGGATGCGCAGCAGCTCGATAAAATCGTGCCGCGTCTTGCTGGCCGCGATGCGCACTTCCGGCAGCCGCGTGTCGAGCCAGAGCGAGGCGGCAAAGACGCCAAGCGCGATGGCGATCCAGATCAGCACCTCCGGGTCAGTCAGATTATAGGGCTGGAAATTCTCCACCTCGACGCCCGCATCGACGAACCACCGCACGTGGGCAGCGGCGGGCAGCGCGGCAAGGCACGCCAGGAAGACGAGGCAGAGACGGAAGAGCATGGCGCCGGGCGGTCTTGTTGCGTTGATCGTCTAGATAGGCCGGCGCGTGCGATCTCCAACCGGCAGGCGCCGGGCTGACCTTGCGTCAAATAGGCCACCTCCGTAAGCTCAATGCTGGGAACAGCAAAGGGCGACGATCTTATGGCAGTCAGCAGGACCGGAAATCACGACACGGTGGCGAAGGCCATCGCCAATTCGGTCAAGAACAAGCCGAACCGCAGCGCTCAGATCATTCACAACGCATTGGTTCGCGTGATGGGCAAAATGAATGGAATGATCAAAAAGCCCGACGACGACAAAGAATGGCGCGAGCATATCGTGGTCATCGCGAGATGCACAGGCGCCGAACTGCCGCCCGATTTCATCGCCCAGGTCAAAGCGCTGAAGGCGCCGGGGGCGAGCTATTCGTCGGTCAAAGGCAAATACGGCAGCGTGTCCGCCAGCCTGGTCGAAGATTTCTGCAATGCAGAACGCAACGTGACCGAAGACAAGATCCGGGAGGCCTGCGGCAAGGCGGCGGCAAAGGAAAACTCGACCGGCGTCAAAGAACTCACCGGTCACAAGACATATATCGCGGAGCTGAAAATCACCGGTGCGTCCAAGCGGCTCTACGCCAAGAAGAAGTCCGGCGCGTGCTATACGTTCGAGGTGCTGGGCAAGCACACCTAGACGCGGCGCCGGGCCGGCTAGTCGGCGAAGTGGATGGTGATGCGGCGGTTACGGCGGCCCTTCTTCTCGATCTTGCCGAGGCGCAGCGCGCCGATCTCGCCCGTGCGGGCGACATGCGTGCCGCCGCAGGGTTGCAGGTCCAGCGGCGCGCTGTCCTCCCCGATGCGCACCAGACGGACGCGCCCGGCCCCGCGCGGCGGGCGGACGGACAGCGTCTTCACCAGATCGGGCTGGGCGGCTAGCTCCTCCTCCGTAATCCAGCTTTCGCTCACAGGCGCGTCCGTACCGACCAGATCGTTCAGCGACGCCTCCAGCGCGGCGCGGTCCTCCGGCGCATCCTCCATATCGAAATCGAGCCGCCCGCGCTCCGCCGCGATGGACCCACCGGTCACGCCAAAGGGCACCGCGACCGACAGGAGGTGCAGCGCGGTGTGCATGCGCATATGCGCATGCCTCCGGTCCCAATCGAGGCGCTGGGTCAGCGCGGCGCCCACGGGCGGCAGGGCCCGCGGCTCGGCCGGGACCAGCACGATGTCCTCCCCCTCGCCCTTTACGGTCGTGGCGATCTGAAGCGCGCCGCCCTCCCAGGCGATGGCGCCGCTGTCCCCCGGTTGCCCGCCGCCCGTGGGATAGAAGACGGAGGCATCGACGATGATGCCCCCTTCGGCCGTGTGGCCGGTTACCGTGCCGGCGGCATTGCGCAGATAGGCGTCCTCACGAAACAGCATGCGTGTCATTCGCTGGCACTCCCGCCTTTGGCCTCGTCCTCCGGCGCGCTTCCCTCGTTCGCGGGCGCCTCTTCGGGGGGCGCCTCCTCGGCCAGGGCGGCCTCCGCGTCGTCCTGGCTGGCCTCGGGGCGCGTGTGCTTGGGGTGCAGCACTTCGGGGTTGCGCAGCCAGATGTCGCGCTGTGCGAACGGGATCTCGATCCCCTCGGCGGTGAAGCGTTCGGCGATCTTGTGGTTGAACTCGTTCTTGACGGCGATCATCCAGTTGATGTCGCGCAGGATCACACGGATCTCGAAATCCAGGCTGTCGGCCCCGAACCCCGCAAACAGGACCATCGGCGCCGGCTGCGCCAGCACCAGCGGGTGGGAGGTCGCGATCTCGCGCAAGATCCCCTCCACCCTGCGGGTGTCGGTCCCGTAGGCGACGCCGACGGGGACGATCAAGCGCCCGATCGTGTTGCCGCGGGTGTAATTCGTGACCGTGCCGGAGATGAAATCGGCGTTGGGCACGATCACGTCCGTCCGGTCGAACGTCTCGATCCGGGTGGAGCGGACGGAGATGTCGCGCACCGTCCCGTGCTGGCCGCCGACCTCGATCCAGTCGCCCTCCGCGATGGGCCGTTCGATCAGAAGGATGATGCCCGACACGAAGTTGTTGACGATGTTCTGAAGGCCGAAGCCGATGCCCACCGACAGCGCGCCGATCACGACGGCGAGGGAGCTGAGGTTGATCCCCGCCGACGTGACCGCGATCAGCGAGGCGAGGATGATGCCGATATAACCGATGCCGGTGACCACGGCGTTCTGCCCGCCCGTGTCCAGCCGCGTCTTGGGCAGGATGGAGGTGCGCATCGTCGATTGCAGCGCCCGCGTCAGGATATACCCGATGGAAAAGACGACGATCAGCGTGATGATCGCGGACGGCGACAGGCGCAGCTCGCCCAGGGACACGCCCTGACGCGCCTGAGCCCACAGCTCCGTCAGATCGGTGACCTGCGCGCCCCAGATCAGCGCAAAGAACGGCAGCGACGCCAGCAGCAGGACCAGGGAGGCCAGCGTGGGCAGAAGACCCTCCTGCCCCGGCTCGGTCCGCGCGACCATCACGTAGGCGTCGCGCACGGCCCGTTGCAGCAGGCCCAGCAGCGCCAGCAAAGCGACCGACAGGATGAAAGGGAAGAGCACCCGGTCCGCCGCCTCGGTATAGCCCGCCATGGCGAGGGCCGGCGCAACGAAGGCGATGGCGCGCGCGGCGGTGCGCAACGTGCGCACAAAGCGGGTGCGGAACGCGCCCTCCGCGCTGCCGGCGGTCTCTGCCGCGTCCTCGTTCCGGGCGTGATGGCGCATCAGTTGACCGATGCGGAAGACCATCAGCGCCGCGACGATAATCAGCGGCAGGCTGAGGACCGCGATGACCCCATCAGTGTAGCGGTCAAAGGTCGCCAGGCTTTCCAGCAGGACGCCCAAGGCCAGGACGATGCCCAGCAGCGTTGCGTAAAGCCGCCCCTCGCGCCGCCGCTCCACCGCCAGGTTCAGAAGCGGGGCGACGCCCTCTTCGGTCGGGAAGACGCGCGCGCCCAGCCAGCGGGCGGCGAAGATCAGCACACCCATCGGGACCAGTGCATCCAGGATCAGGCCCCCGCGCCGACCGTAAAGCTCTGTCAGGTCGATCGCCGTGACCAGCGCCACCAGGCCGATGACCGGAAAGATCACCTGGCCCAGCGACACGACAAAGCCCGCAAAACCCGCGCTGCCGCGCCGTTCGCGGCGCTCCAGCCGGACGGATAGCCGTTCGGTCCAGATGCGCGCGCGCAGCAGCAGGACCAGCGCGATGGCCAACAGGCCCAGGATCAGCGGCAGGTTGTTCTGCGCCTGCACGCGCTGGGTGTCCGTGCGCCAGCTTTGCCCGATGCCCTGGATCACCGCCCGCCCGGTGCCCGTCAGCGCCTCGAGCGCGCCGGGCCAGATGGCGGGGTTGATCGGCAGCGGTCCCCGCTCCAGCAGCCTTTCGGACTGGCGGGCCCGGATGATCGCGTCGATTTCGGAGATGATGCCGTTGGCCCGGCTCAGCGCCTCTTCGGCGGTGCGGCGCGGTGTGGTCAGGCGGGTGAGCTGATCGCTCAACTCGGCCCGCCGGGCGGCAATCTCCGCCACCTCGTCCTCTCCCTCGCCCGGGGCGGGGCCCAGGGCCGCGATCTGCTCCTGCAGGGTAGCGATGCGGCTGTCGTTCACCGTCAGCTGGCTTTGGAACTCGGTACGCCACTCCGCCACTTCGGAGCGCAATTGGCGCATCACGTTGTCGGAGGCGCGCCCGGCCTCGATCGCGTTCTCCGCCCGCGCGGCCACTTGTTCCCAACTGGCGTAATCGGGTGCCAGCGCGCCGTTGTGGTTGACGAAGGTCGCGGTGTCCTGCGCCGCGGCACCGCTCAGCGACAGCGCCAGCAGCAGCGCCGAAAGGAGCAGACGGAGCATGCCTCAGGCTTCCTGGTAGACGCCCGGGATCGACTGCGGCGCCCCAGACATCCAGGCCGGGACGGGCAAGTTCTTGGCCCGCAGGAAGTCGGGGTTCCACAGCTTCGACTGATAGCGTGTGCCGTAGTCGCACAGGATCGTCACGATGGTGTGGCCCGGCCCCAGCTCACGCGCGAGGCGCTTGGCGCCCGCGATGTTCACGCCGGTGGAGCCGCCCATGCACAGCCCCTCCTCGGCCAGAAGGTCGAAGACGATCTCGCACATCTCCGTGTCAGGGATGCGAAAGACCATGTCGGGGGTGAAGCCGTCGAGGTTCTTGGTGATGCGCCCCTGCCCGATCCCTTCGCTGATCGAATTGCCGGGGTTCTCTTCCCCGGTGTAAAGCTTGAACATGCCCGAGCCTTCGGGATCGGTGAGCGCGACCTTCACGCCCTTGGGCTGCAGCACCTCGGCCATGCCGGCCAGCGTGCCGCCCGAGCCGATGGCGCAGGTGAAGCCGTCGATTTTGCCATCTGTCTGCTCCCACACTTCGGGGGCCGTCATCTCCACGTGGGCCTGGCGGTTGGCGACGTTGTCGAACTGGTTGGCCCAGATCGCGCCGTTTGGTTCGGTTTTGGCAAGCTCAGCCGCCAAACGCTCCGAATAGCGGATGTAATTGTTCGGATTGGAATAGGGCGCTGCGGGCACTTCGACCAGTTGGGCGCCCGCCAGGCGCAGCATGTCCTTCTTTTCCGCGCTTTGCGTCTCGGGGATGACGATGACGCTTCGAAAGCCCATGGACGCGCCCACCAGCGTCAGGCCGATGCCCGTGTTACCGGCGGTGCCTTCGACGATGGTGCCGCCCGGCTTGAGGTCCCCCCGCGCGATGGCGTCGCGGATGATGTAGAGCGCCGCGCGATCCTTGACCGACTGGCCGGGGTTCAGGAATTCGGCCTTCCCTAGGATCGTGCAGCCGGTTTCCTCGGACGCGCGGCGCAGCTTGATCAGGGGGGTCTTGCCGACGGCATCGGCGAGATCGGTGGCGGTGCGCATGGCAAGTCCTTTTGTCGTCGCGGCTCGGCCCGATGTAACGCCCTGCCCGCGCTCCCACAAGGGCGCGCACCTTGGCCCGCCACGCCGCACGGCCGGGCGCTAAGCCAGGGCGCTGCGGTTCTGCGCCAGCCAAAGCGCCGCCAGCACCAAGGGCGCGTTGGCGGCGCGAAAATCGCGGGTCATCTCCAGCAGCTCCGCCAGCGGGACGAGGTGGGCGCGGATATCCTCGCCCTCATCCGCGGCGCCGCCTAGACCGGCAGCGGCGTTGGGCAGGTCGGCCCTAGCCACGAAGATATAATGAAACTCAGTCGCGTTCCCGGGCGAGGCGTAGACGCGCGCGATCTCGTGCAGCGGGCCGAGGGTCAGGCCCGCCTCCTCCCGCGCCTCGCGCAGAGCGGCCCGTTCAGGCGTCTCTCCGGGGTCGATGCGGCCCGCGATGGGCTCCAGATGCCAGAGGTTGGGATCGCCCCGGCCCAGCGGGCCCATACGGATCTGTTCCACCAGCAACACGCGCTCCCGCACCGGATCGTAGGGCAGGACGATGACCGCGTCGGCGGTGACGAAGACCGCGCGGTCCAGATCGCCGCTGGTCCCGCCCGAAAACGTGCTGTGCCGGATCGTCAGATCGTCCAGCGCGTAGAACTTGGAATAGCTGCGCTGCGCGCGCGGGATGTCGACCTGGCCCCGGAACGTGCCATCGTCCGGCGTGCGGCCCGCGCGCAGCCGGGCGGCGGCGCGGGCGCGGATGGGGCCCATACGCCGCGCGACCTTTTCCGCGGTCCAGGCGCCGAAATAGGACATGACTTCGTGCGCGGCTAGCGTGATTTCGGGCCCCGGCCCGGCCTGCCAATCCTCCAGCCGCCAAGGCGCCTCCGGCGCGCCGGCGCTGGCGGGCGGGATGTAGACATCGGCCCGCGTGCCATCGGCCAGCGTGCGGGGCGCCACGTCGAAATCATAGCCCCCTTCGTAGAAATCGAGCCGCGCGCGGTGGGCATCGGTCAGCCCCTCTAGAATGAGCCCCTCGGCCCGCGCGTCCGCATCCGGGACCAAGACCGGGATCACCAGCGGGTCGAGGCGCCGCACCGCGTAGCCCGGCAGCGCGCCGGGCCGGATCGCGACCCCGTCAAGATCGCCCGCCACGGCCAGCAGATGATCCCGGTCGCGCAGCGTGCCGTAAAGGAACAGCGCATTCATCGCCAGATGCGCCAGGCGACCTCGGTCAGCAGGCCCGACAAAACGCCCGCGAGTACTGCCAGCGCGATGACCGGCACGGTGGCGATGACGATGGCCCACTCGGCGCCGATCTCGAAAATGGCGACCAGCGCCTCGAACGGGCCGTCGTAGCGGTTCTTCATCGCCAGGCGCACCATCTCGTTCGTGGCCTGCACGAAGAGACCCCAGAACAGCAGCAGGCCCGCCCCCGTGAGGCCCAGATTGATCGCATTGGTCCAGCCGCGCCCCACCCGCGCGCCCAGCACGCGCCAGCCGATCACCAGACCCAGCGCGACGTTCACGTGGACGAACCAGCCCCAATTGGTCTGATCGGGAAAGAGCGGCATCACCAGAAGCGACAGCGCAAAGCCCAGCGCCGCAATCAGCAGCGCGCCCGTCAGCCGGGCGCCGTCAGGCATCGATGTGCGGCATGGGTTAGGCCGGCCTCTTGATCGTGATCTGCGTCACGTCACAATTGGCACTTTGGAAAGTCGACGCGCAAGAGGTGAGGTAGAAATTCCACATCCGGCGAAAGCGTTCGTCAAAGCCCATCTGCGCCACCTCGTCCCAGCGATCGTTGAAGGTCTGATGCCAGCGGCGCAGCGTGATGTCGTAGCTTTTGCCGAATTCGACCGACCGCTCGACCAAGAGCCCCGCCCGCGCGATCTGCGCCCGCAGCACCGATGGGCTGGGCAGCATGCCGCCGGGGAAGATATATTTCTGGATGAAGTCGACCCCGCGTTTGTAGACGTGCCAGCGGGTATCGGCGACGGTGATGATTTGAAGGGTCGCGTTGGCGCCGGGCTTCAGCCGGTCCCGAACGGTGTTGAAATAGGTGGGCCAGTATTGCTCGCCCACGGCCTCGAACATCTCGATGCTCGCGATGCCGTCATAGGTGCCCGTCTCGTCCCGGTAATCCTGCAGCTTGAAATCGACCATGTGGGAAAGGCCGGCTTTTTCAATGCGCTCCCGGGCGAAGTTGAACTGCTCGCGGCTGATGGTCAGCCCCGTGACCTTCAACCCCCGCTCCGCGGCGGCATATTCGGCGAACCCGCCCCAGCCGCAGCCGATCTCCAGGATATGATCGCCCGGCTGCGCGCCCATCTCGTCCACCATGGAGGCGTATTTGGCCCGTTGCGCGGCCTCGAGGCTCTCCTGCCCCGTCGCGAACAGGCCAGAGGAATACGTCATCGTATCGTCGAGCCAGAGCGAATAGAACCCGTTGCCCAGATCGTAGTGGGCGGAAATGTTGCGCTTGGCCTGCCGCTTGTGATTGCGCTGCAGCCAGAAGCGGATCTTCTCCATCGCGCGGACGAGGCCCATGCCCGGAAAGCCGTCGTAGACGCTTTCATTATCTGCGTGCACCAGGTCCATGAAGGCCTGCAGGTCGGGTGTCGACCAGCCGCCCTCGAGATAGGCATCGCAAAATCCCAGATCGCCCTCGCGGATCAGCCGTGCAAAGAGGTCGGCGTCGTGCACATGCATCTCCGCCACTGGGCCGGGGTTCTGCGCCTCGGCGCGAAACCGGCGGCCGTCGGGCAGCACGAAATCGCAGCGCCCCTTGTTCATCGCCTGGGCCATGCCAAAGACTTGGGCGAAATAGCGTGGCAGGCCGGTCTGGCCCTCGGTCGTGGTCAAGACCTCGGTGGTTGTGATCATGTGTTGTCTCTTACCCCGTTGTACTGTCAGGCTAGGCTGACACCTCACTTCTTTCAAGCGCGGATATAAGGACTTACGTGGCCCGGCCCGACTTGGATGTATTGCGCTTTGGTCAAGTTGGCGTGACCGCCCCGGCCTTCAGAAATCGCGGTTTTCATAGGCGTTCAGCGCCCGCGCCCGCCCCTCATCCGCCGGCACGATGGGCGAGGGGTAGCGGTCGTCCGGCGCCATGTTCCACTGCCGCGGGATCGCGTCGAAATAGGCCAGCGCGTCGTCGTGCTTGTCCTTGTAGGGCTCCGCCAGCCAGCGCCCGGAATAGCTGCGGTCCTTGTCAAACTTGTCGAGCTGGGTTTCGGGGTTGAAGACGCGGAAATAGGGCGTCGCGTCGGGGCCGGAGCCCGCGGACCATTGCCAGCCCATCGCGTTGCTGGCCGGATCCCAGTCGATCAGGCAGTCTTCGAACCAGTCCTTGCCGATCTTCCAGTGACATAGGAGGTGCTTGGTCAGGTAGCTCGCGACGATCATGCGGCCGCGGTTGTGCATGCGGCCTGTGACGTACATCTCGCGCATGGCCGCATCGACGAAGCGGATGCCGGTGCGGCCCTGTTTCCAGGCCTTCACCTCCGCCTTGCGCTCGTCACTGTTCCAGGGGAAGGCGTCCCAATCCTCCTTCCAGTTCTGGTCCAGGATGCGGGGCGTGTGGTGCATGAGGTGGTAGGCGAATTCGCGCCAGACCAGCTCTTTCAGGAACGTCTCCGCCCCCGCCTTGCCGTCCTCCATCGCGCGCTGGCCGGCGTGCCAGCATTGGTGGGGGCTGATCTCCCCGAGCGACAGGTTTTCGCTGAGGTTGCTGGTCCGGTCCTCGCCAGGCCTATCGCGGCCATCGTCGTAGGTGTCGACCAGATTGGCCATGAAGCTGCCCAGGCGCGATTGCGCCGCGCCCTCCCCCAGCCGCACGAACGGACGCACGATGTCCGCGCCGCGGTCCATCCCTGCGCCGAGGGTCCAGTCCGCCAGATCCTCACTGTCCGGCCAGGCACCCGGCGCCTTAAGGTCGGGCGTGGGCAGCGGCGCGTCCACGTCGCGGGTGCGGACCATTTTCCAGAAGGGCGTGTAGACCTTGTAGAAGGTGCCGGTCTTCGTCTCGACCGTCCAGGGCTCGAACATCAGATGGCCGCCGAAGCTCTTGGCCTCCACCCCCTGCCCTTTCAACGCCTCTTTGACCTTTGTGTCACGCGCCGTTGCCTCCGGATCATAGAGGCGCGACCAGTAGACGGCGTCGGCGCCCGTCTCCTCCACCAGCGTTTGCAGCACCTCCAGCGCGTCGCCGGAGCGGAAGATGAGGCGGCTGCCCTTCTCCTTGAAACTGCCCGCGAGGTGTTCGAGGCCCAGGCCCAGCCGCCAGGCGGGCGCGGTGCCCATGCGGTCCACGATATCGTCGCGGATGTAGACTGGGATCACCGGGCCGCGTTTGGCGGCGGCTGTGAGGGCGGGATGGTCAGAAAGGCGCAGGTCGCGGCGCAGCCAAAGAAGTGTCGTCATGACCCGCGACATAGGGCCGCGCCGCGCCGCGGAAAGCAGGCGGGCCGCAAAAAAGGGCGCCGCACCGGGCGCCCTTTTGGAGGGGTTTAGGTCGGGATCACTCTGCCGGCGTGGCGTCCGGGATTTCCGAATGCACGGTCGGCACGCCCGCCGCCTCGCGCCGGCCGTCGTTGTAGATCGCTTTGATCAGCGCCAGGCACATCAGCACCATCACCACGCTGAAGGGCAGCGCGCCGATCACCATGGCGGTCTGGATCGCCGAAGTCCCGCCGGAGACGAGCAAGCCGCCCACCACCAGCGCCAGCGCCGCCCCCCAGAAGAGGATGTGCGGACGCGCCTTGGGCCCTTCGTCGCCAGCGGCGTTGATCGTGTTCACGATCAGCACCGCGCTGTCCGCGGAGGTCACCAGGAACGTCATCAGAAGGACCACGATCACGACCGCCATGCCCCAGGCCAGCACTTCGGCGATGGGCGAGAGCATGAATTCGGTCATCGCAAAGATCTTGTCGCCGTTGCCGGTGTCGAAGATCACGCCGTTCGCGCCGCCGTTCAGCTCCAGATCGATGGCGGTGCCGCCGGCCCAGGCGAACCAGACAAAGCACATCAGCGACGGCACGATCATCGCGCCCAGGATGAACTCGCGGATGGAGCGGCCCCGGCTGATGCGCGCCAGGAATAGGCCCACGAAGGGCGCGAAGGCGATCCACCAGGCCCAGTAGAAGACCGGCCACCAGCCCTGCCATTGCGCCAGCAAGAACGCTTCCGAGCCGTCGACCCCGTCGGAGCCGTAGACATTGAAGCTGAGGAACGGCAGCGCCTTGAGGTACTCCCAGATGCCGACGAAGAAGGCGTTCACGCCGAACCAGGTCGCCCCGAAGATGATGAAGAACGACAGAAGGAAGATCGACAGCACCATGTTGATGTTCGACAGCCACTTGATGCCTTTGCCGACGCCCGACAGTGCCGACAGGGTCGAGGCGCCCATAATGATCAGCAGCGCCACGACGATGCCCAGCGTGTTCACGCTGCCTTCTGCATCGACCAAACCGCCAATGCCGATGCGGGTCATGCCGGCCACGAATTGCTCCACCCCGAAGCCCAGCGTCTGTGCGACGCCGAGGATGGTGGCAACAACCGCGACGATGTCGATGATGTGGCCCAGCGTGCCGGACAGGCGCTCTCCGAACAGCGGGATGAGCGAGGAACGGATCGTTAGCGGCAGCCCCCGGCGGTAGGCGAAGAAGGCCAGGCCCAAGCCCGCGACGGCATAGCACGCCCAGGCCGTCAGACCCCAATGCAGGTAGGACCAGGTATAGGCGGTCAGGATGTTATCCTCCGCCCGCGCGGTTGTGATGCCTTGGATCACGGAAGGGTTGTTCTGGAAATGCGCGACCGGCTCGGCCACCGCCCAGGTCAGCATCCCGACGCCGATACCGGCGCCGAACATCATGGAAAACCACGAGAAATTCGTGAATTCCGGCTTCTCCCCCGGTTGGCCCAACTGTAGCTTGCCGGCTGCGGGCCAGAGCGCGAGGCCCAAACACACGATCACGAAGAAGGCGACGGACCAGATGTACCAGGCCGCGAAGTTGGCCAGGATCACCGAGTTGAGATCGCCCAGCACCCGGCCCGACTGGGTTGGCCAGAAGATGCACCAGACCACCAGGATGCTGATGATCAATTTGCTGACAAGCGTCACGTCGACGCTGAAGCCGCGGTAGAACCCGCGCTCCGCCGTCCGGATCGGCAAGTCCGTGATAGGGGGTTTGATGGACATGGGTTCCCTCCTGCATGTCTCGTTTTTGGCTAAAGCCAGTGAAACACGGGGAACGCGAAACACGAAATGCTTTTCGACATAGCGCAAGGAGGCCAACGGGCTGCGTCCCGCCGCCGGGCGCAGCCGGGGCAGGTCACAGGCCGCATTCGGGCCGAATCGGAGGAAGGGAGTGTGGCGCCACACGGGGGGGCGGCCGGTAGGGGCAAGGGATCCAAGCGGCCACGCCGTGAGGGGCGGTGCCGTGCCGGGGGCCTTTGATCTGTCGACGGGCCGGGTTATGCCGCGCAGCGGTTAACGCCCCCTTGCCACACCGCCCGCTGGGGTCGCCGCAAGCCTACAGCGCGCCCTTGATCGCCGCCGCGTGGCCCGCGATGGCGTCCATATCTCCCATCTTGCCCGGGGGGCGCATCGACACTCCCTCCCACCGCGGCAGGATGTGAAAATGCAGGTGAAAGACCTCCTGCCCGCCTGGCGCCTCGTTGAATTGCTGGAGGGTGATGCCGTCCGCGTTCAGCCCCGCCTTGGCCGCGTTCGCCACGTCGCGCACCGTCCGCATCACCGCCGCCAGCTGCGCGTCGGAGGCGTCCAGCACGTTGCGGCAGGGCGTTTTGGGGATGACCAGGCAATGCCCGTCCGCGCGGGGCATGATGTCCATGAAGCACAGCGTCTCCGCATCCTCGAACACGCGGGTCGAGGGGATCTCTCCGCGCAGGATCTTGGCAAAGATGTTCTGGTCGTCATAGGCGGTCATGGGGCGCTCCTTGTGCTGCGGCCATCTAGGGCGAAATGCGCAGGCGCCGCAACAGCGCCCGCCCGCAGCATCCCTGTCGCCGGCTCAGAGCGCCAGGGCATAGGCGCGGCCGGTGCGCGGCGCCTCCGCGAAGCCGCCGGCGGTGTAGAAGGCTTGCGCCTCCGCATTGGCGTCCGCCGCCCCCACGGTCAGCGCGGCGCAGCCCTGGGCGCGGGCCAGCTGTGCGGCGGCGTCCATCAGCGCACGGCCGACCCCCCGGCCCCGCGCCGCGCGCTGGACATAGAGGTTATCGACATGCAGGCCGCGTGCCCCTTCGTGGGTTTTGACCTTGCGCACCAGCGCGGCGTAGCCGACGAGCGCGCCGGCCTCTTCGGCGACTAGGACCTGAAGCCAGCCCTGGGCGACCAGCCGCGCCAGGGCGCCCGCCTCCAGCGTGCCGGTATCGCCGTGGTGTTCGGCCAAGCGGCGGCTCATCTGAGCGACGGCCTCGGCCTCGCCCACGCGCATATTTCGGATCATCGTCTCTCTCCTTTGGTTGCCGCTCAGAGGGAGACCCACAAAAAAAACCGCCCTCCGGGGGGCGGTTTGCGGTTGCTATGCACACATCGTCCCCTCGCTATGTCGCGATGGGATAAAACCAGATTGCTGCGGCCAGATGTATCATACGTAGAGTGATGCCCCAGGCCGCCGCGCAAGTCAATCAGCGGCTGTGCCGTCCCGCCGCGTCAGACGCCCGCCCAGATGGCACACCAGATCCAGATCGGCGTAGTGGCAGACATCCCGCGCATCGCGGGAGGCGGCCACCAGGAACGAGGCGGGCGCGCCGCTGTCGTTGCGCAGGCAATGGCCAACGGGCGCACCGGCCGGAAAGACTGCGATATCGCCAGGCGGCATCGCCACCGGGCCGCCCTCTTCGATCAGCATCAGCGCGCCGGACAGGACCACGACGATCTCGTCCACGTGGCTGTGCCAATGACGGTGGGAGGAGGCGGCGCCCCAAAATAGAAAGTCGGCGCCAGCACCTCCACATTCACGCCCAGATGCGCCAGCCCCGCCGCGGCGGAGATGGCGTATCCGGTAAATCCCCCAGCGGGCCACCGATCGTGGCGGCCGCATCCGGGCCGTCATAGGTCGGCAGCGCCGCCAGATCGATCTTAGGAATTCACGTCGACGACGACGCGGCCCTTGACCTGGCCTTTGAGGATGTCCGCCCCCAGGCCCGGCAGATCGGACAGGGTCGCGGGCTGGATCATCGCGTCCAGCTTGTCCATCGGCAGGTCCTTGGCGATCCGCTCCCACGCGCGCAGGCGGTTCTCATAGGGCTGCATGACGCTGTCGATGCCCAGAAGGTTCACGCCCCGCAGCAGGAACGGGATGACCGTGGCCGGCAGGCCCGCGCCGCCCGCAAGGCCGACCGCCGCGACGGACGCGCCGTATTTCATCTGCCCCAGCACGCGGGCCAGCATCGCGCCGCCCACGGCGTCGACACAGCCGCCCCAGGCCTCACCCTCCAGCGGGCGCTTGACCGTCTCGTTGATCTC
>JBCDFL010000079.1:0-14235 GCA_039178165.1 Pseudomonadota bacterium
GTGAGCCAAACGGTGTTCGACTTGTTCGAGCAGGAGGAGGGGCTTGACGCCCTCTTTGGCCTGGTGCGCGAGGCGCTGCCGCACCGCCTGTTCGAGACGTGTTATGCGCTTGCCTGCGACGTGGCCGCCGCCGATGGCACGTTAGAGGAGGCCGAACTGCGCCTGCTGGAGGAAATCCGGTACGAGCTGAACATCGACCGTCTGCACGCCGCCGCCATCGAGCGGGGCGCACGGGCGCGGCACCTGACCTAAGAACCGTAGAGCGCGCCCCAGCGCTCGATCAGCTTTTGCTGCATGGCTTTGGACCGGCGGTTCCAGGCCCGTCCGCCTTGCGGGCGTTCGCGTTCGGATTTCGACAGGCCCCGGCGCTGTGCCTCGTTCGCGGTGAAGATGGCAAAGGCCATTTCTGTCCCGTCGCGGGCCGTCATGTAGCCCGCGAGGCTGGAAACGAAGTTGAGCGTGCCGGTCTTGGCGTTCACGTCAATCGGGTGGTTCTTGATGGCGCGGCGGTTCGCATCGAGCATCGGGATCGGCTTGAGGATGCCTCTGAGGTTGCCGCTGCGCGCCTTCAGCAGCGCAGCTAGCATCGCATCTGCCGTTACGCGGCTGGCGGAGCCCAGGCCGGAATGGTCCACCAACTTGAACCCCGAAGCGCCCAGCGCGCCGGAAGCCCATTTGTTCATCTCCGCGGCGGAGGCTTTGAGGCTTCGGGGCACGGCGCCGGTACGCTTCACAGTAGCGGCGAGGCCCACCATTTCGGCCGTCAGGTTGTTGGAGAAGCGCAGCATCCCGCGGCAAATCTCCGTCAAGGTGGCGCTTTGAATGGCGGCGATAGAAATGCCTTTCGGCAAGCGCTGCGTCACCTTCGGCGCGGGCAACGGCACCCCCTGCGACCGCGCCAGGGTCTGGAAGACGTCGCCGGCGTAAAACGCCGGATTGCGCACCGGCAACCAACGCGCGCCGCCATTGCCCAAAGCGCCGCGCGCGACCGACCACCTGTCCTTGCCGCCCGAAGACGCGTAGGTGTAGGTCGGCAGCCGCCGCTCGGCCACTGTCATGGTCGAGGTGTAGACCGTGGGTTTGAAACGGTCGGACCGGGCGTCCATGCTGACTGCGTACCCGCCGCCCTGCCGCCGCCATTCGAAATGCACGCGGTTGAAGTTCAACGCGATTCCCGCGACCGCGGGACTGTAACCAACGTGGTCGGGCTGCGCGGTATCGATCGTATTCGCGCGGGTCAGTGCGCCGTCATAGACACGGAACGCGCCGCGCACCTCGCGCACGCCGGCCTTTTTGAGGGCGGAGGCCAGGGACGCAAGACCATTGGTGTCCAGCGTCGGATCGCCCCCACCGGCCAGGATCAGATCGCCCTGCAGAACACCGCCCGCCACGGGGCCGGTCGCGATCAGGCGGGTCTGAAACCGGTGCCCACCCCCTAGCGTGCCGAGGGCATAGAGCGCGGTGATCGCCTTGGTCGTAGAGGCCGGGGGCACGCCGACCGCTTCGCCCATCCCTTCGAGCTTGCGGCCCGTGCGCGCGTCGGCCACCGCGTAGGTGACGCGGCCCCCGAGCTGCGCATTGGCGATGATCGTTTCGGGCCCTTGGGCGACGCGCCTTGGGGCACTCGCGGGCCGCGCCTGAGGGCGGTAGGACCGGTCCGGCGCGGCGGCCGCGACGGCAGAAGCCGCGGCGGAGGCAGAGAGGCTAAGAAAGAAACGTCTGGAAATATCGCGCAACATGGGCGGCAGATTAATCGCCCCGTGCGGGCACGCCAAGCGTGGTTGCGTTCACATCTTGCACAAAGGCGCGGCTTGTTCGCGCACCGCTGCGCCCGGGTCACACCTATTTTGCGTATAGAAACAATGCCCTGGACACGGGGCGATTGTGCGGAGGTACTCCCTAGCCCGCCCAGTCCCCCGCTGCGCGGATCGCGGTGGAGGACGCCGGCGTCATCGGCACGTTCACAAAGCACCAAGCCGGCGCCCGGGCCATCCCCAGGAGGTGCGACGCGCGCCCGCTGATCCGGCCCTCGGCATAGAATTGGGCCGCGCGGCTGCGGCGGGCGGAGATGCGCATGCCGGGGCGCGCCAAGACGCCAACGGGCACGCTGCGCATGATCGCGTGCCAGTCCTGCCAGAGGTGCAGTTGCGCCAGGTTGTCGGCCCCCATCAGCCACACGAACCGCACGCCGGGATAGCGCGCGCGCAAAGCCGCCAGCGTCTGCGCAGTATACCGCGTGCCGAGCCGCGCCTCGATATCCGTGACGGTGACGCGCGGATCGCGCATCACGGCGCGCGCACGGGCGAGCCTTTGCGCGAGCGGCGCGGGACCACGCGCCTTAAGCGGATTGCCGGGCGAGACGAGCCACCAGCACTGCGTCAGGCCAAAGCGGGCGATGGCTTGGCGCGTGATATGCACATGCCCCTCGTGCGCGGGATCGAACGAGCCGCCCAAAAGGCCGATGATCTGGCCGGATGTCGCAAATGGCGTCATGCCGCCTTAGGCCGCCGCCTCGGCCACAATGTCAACCGGATCGCCCAGCGCGATGTGCCCCGGTGCGATAACCTCGGCGCACCAGCCCCCGTGCCCGCGCAGCGCATTATAGCCCCCGTGGCCCAGCGCAGCCTCCATCCGGCTGCAGGGCGCGCAGATCGTCGTCCAGCGCAGCTGGGCTGTCCCAACTTGCACGATGCGTCCCTTCAACGCCGTCAGATTAATACCGGCCACCACGACGTTGCGCCGGAGGAGGTTTGGGGTGACGTCCCCGCACCCGGCAAGGGCGGCGATGACCGGCAGATGCTCCGCCTGGAACAGCGTGATTGCCCGCTTGCCCGCCCGTCCCCGGTCACCGGCCAGCCCGTCCGTCGTTACTTCGGCCTGGCGGACCGCGTCCATCGCTACGCGTTTGGCGGGCCGCAGACCCAGCCACGTCACCCGCCCGGCGCCGGCGTGGCGCTGGGTCAGCTCCGCCAGGATCAGCACCTAGCGCGGCGCCTCGGTCAGGCGGTCAAGATCGGGCAGACGCTCGAGCGGGTAGTTCGGGTGCAATTGCCAGATCCCATCCTCCCCTTCGTCCAGGGGCCGCAGCGTCCCGCCCGGAAAGGCCCGCGTGCGCAGCGCCAGAACGATGTCCGACAGGACGGCAGGGTTGTCGCGGAAGTAGGTATGGCCAAAGCGGCCGCCGACCTCCCCCTCCACCCGGATGAAGTGCACCAGCCCTTCCTTGCGCAGCAGCGCGATCTCTCCCGGCTTCACATCCTCTGCGTTCAGCGCGCCGAAGCGGTCCGACCGGGTTAGGAAAGAGGACAGCCGCAAAGCGCCGTCGCGCGGGTTGATGTAGGCGTTGACCTGCTCGAACGCTTCCGAAAACCGCTCCGCCACCAGGCGCTGGCGCACGATGCCGGTGTCCAGATCCGGCGCCGCGAGGATCAACGTCCCGGTCTTGAGACCCATCTTAGGCGGGACGCCGCGCCCCCGCTCGAAAATGATCATTTCGCGCAGGGCCTGGGTCATCACGTCCGTGCCGCGCGAATGGGCCACGATGTCGATATCCTCGACCTCCGGGATCGCGGCGAGCATGCGCAGAAATTCTTTGGCGTGGTGCACCGCGAAGGTCCCAGACTCCCGGTCCGAGAAGTAGCCGATCGGCCCCCGCCCTGCGCCGGCAGGCCAAGTAAACGCCACCGGCACGGTTCGCCGCCCGGCGAAATGCCAGATATTGGCCAGCGTGGTCAGCCCGTCGGCAAAGTCGTTGTTGAAGCCGTGGACGTAGACCAGCACCCGGCCGTTGCCCGTCGCGCGAATCTCAGCGGCGATGGCCGCTTGGAAGGCGGCGGTTTCTTCTTGATACACCGCCCGGGCTTCAGCAACCGTCCGCAGCGCACCGTCCTGGCGCACGAAGGGCAGCGGCGTTTCCGAAAAGCGCACCATTTCCGTCGTTTGGGTGACACGCAGCGCATCGCCGCCGCGGCCTGCATGGGTGCGCGCGACCAGCTCCTCCCAGGTCAGGCCTGAGCCATAGCTGACCTGCGCCGACCCGAACGCCATCGAATCCGAGCGGGCGCTGCCATAACCTTGCCCCTCCGGCATCCTGTCAGTGACGTAGAACATCGTCGGCGCGGTGCTGCGCAGCCCCTCCGGCACCCGTTCGGCCTGATAATTGCTGCCCGCACGGAAGAGGTTCGGCGGCGCGGCCAACATGGTCCGCGTCGCACATCCCGCGAGCAGAAAGATCAAGGTTATCAAGCACAGCGCGCGCGCCATGGGCCGAGCCCTCCTTCCACAGGTATCGGCTGAAACGGCGCGCCGCGCTAGCCCAAAGCGCGGAAGGGACATTGCCGCCCTGCGCGATGCCGCCTAGAACCACATCCGAGCAACGCCCGGAGGATCCCATGGCCGCATATCAATACGTCTACCACATGTCCGGTGTGTCCAAGGCCTATCCGGGCGGCAAAAAGACGTTCGAAAACATCCACTTGAACTTCCTGCCCGGCGTGAAGATCGGCGTCGTTGGCGTCAACGGAGCGGGCAAATCCACGCTAATGAAGATCATGGCCGGCCTCGACAAAGATTTTCAGGGAGAGGCCTGGGCCGCGGAAGGCGCAAAAGTTGGTTACCTGCCGCAAGAGCCCGCGCTCGAAGAGGGCATGAGCGTTCGCGAGAACGTGATGCTGGGTGTGGCGGAGAAGAAGGGCATCCTCGACCGCTACAACGAGCTGGCGATGAACTACTCCGACGAGACGGCGGACGAGATGGCCGCGCTGCAGGACCAGATCGACGCGGAGAACCTCTGGGACCTCGACAGCCAGATCGATGTCAGCATGGAGGCGCTGCGCTGCCCGCCGGACGACGCGATGCCGGGCAACCTGTCGGGGGGCGAGCGCCGCCGCGTCGCGCTGTGCAAGCTGCTGCTGGAGGCGCCCGACATGCTGCTGCTCGATGAGCCGACCAACCACCTCGACGCCGAGACCATCGCCTGGCTGCAACAGCACCTGATCGACTACAAAGGCACGATCCTGATCGTGACCCACGACCGCTATTTCCTGGACGACATCACCGGCTGGATCCTGGAACTCGACCGCGGGCGGGGCATCCCCTACGAAGGCAACTATTCGGCCTGGCTGGAGCAAAAGGCCAAACGGCTGGAACAGGAGGCGCGCGAGGACAAGAGCCGTCAGAAAACGCTAGAGCGCGAACTGGAGTGGATGCGCCAGGGCCAGAAGGCCCGGCAGGCTAAACAGAAGGCGCGGATCAACGCCTACAACGACCTGGCCGCGCAGTCCGAGCGGGAGAAGATTTCCCGTGCGCAGATCGTTATCCCCAACGGGCCGCGCTTGGGCGGCAAGGTGATCGAGGTCGCCGGCCTGACCAAGGCGATGGGGGACAAGCTGCTGGTGGAGGGGCTGGACTTCTCCCTCCCACCGGGTGGGATCGTGGGTGTGATCGGCCCGAACGGGGCGGGCAAATCGACCCTCTTCAAGATGCTGACGGGGCAGGAGACGCCCGACGCGGGCACCATCGAATACGGCGACACGGTCAAGCTGTCCTATGTCGATCAATCCCGCGACGACCTGGCCGCGGACGAGACGGTGTGGCAAGCGATCAGCGGCGGCGCCGAAGTGATCGAACTTGGGGACGCCCAAGTGAACTCCCGCGCCTACTGCTCGTCCTTCAACTTCAAGGGCGGCGACCAGCAGAAGAAGGTGTCCCTCCTATCGGGCGGGGAACGCAACCGCGTCCACATGGCCCGCCTGCTGAAGGACGGCGGCAATGTCCTGCTGCTCGACGAACCGACCAACGATTTGGACGTCGAAACCCTTCGCGCGCTTGAGGATGCCCTCGTCGATTTCGCCGGCTGTGCCGTAGTCATCAGCCACGACCGCTTCTTCCTCGACCGCATCTGCACCCACATCCTCGCCTTCGAGGGCGAGGCGCATGTAGAATGGTTCGAAGGTAACTTCGAGGACTACGAAGAAGACAAGAAGCGTCGGTTGGGTGCGGATGCGCTCGAGCCGAAACGCCTAAAGCACAAGAAGTTCGTTCGGTAAATCAATACGTTACTCTTTGTTCACTTTTTGTTAGCAAACTCATGATTTGATCAGCACATGTTTCAGAGATGTATCGCTTCTAGTAAGAAAAGTAGGTCAACATGACGCTGGTAGGTGGTCGCGACTAAATGTCGGACAAAGAAATTGCGAAGATTTTGGCGGCGGTAGACACATCTTCCGCCGCTTTTGCTTGGGTAACTCCCCTCATTTTAACAGTCTCTGTGGTCGTAGCCGTTTTGGCGGTCTTAAGCTCGAGAAAAAGCAACCCTTGATCTGATTGAGCGCGTTGAGGCAACATCACATTATCGTGAAATGCGAACTGCATTTTCCAGTCATCGGAAAGCAGGCACGCCGGACCGGTTACACGATCCCAAGACAGCATCTGATGCGGCTGATCGACAAAAGGTGCAAGATTTTTTGAACCATCATGAAATAGTTTCAATCGGGATCCTGAAAGGTGTTCTCGACCGTAGAATTTACCATAGTTGGATGGCGGGTCCGTTCGTCCGAGACTGGAACGCGGCGGCGATGTACATTCAAACAGAAAGATGGAGAGAAGATCCGACCAGCGCGACAGGCTTTCGATACCACGCTCCTCTCTATCGTGCCTTCCAGACAGTCGCTGGACTCATGAGCTCTGAAGCGAGGAACATCGACGAGGCAACTGGACACATACCTTCATCCAAGGAAGGTCCTGGCAACGAAGAGTTGCCAGAAATCAAACAAGAGTATTTGCCAAAGGACGACAAATTTTTATCTCGGAGGTACCTATAAACAACCCTTAGGACCAATGTCTGAAGCGAAAGATTTTCATAGTTGGAAACTCAAAGTATAGCAATTTGTGTCGCGCCGGTGACTCCGCGGAACAATCCGGATTTCCTGACCTTGATCCCGTGAAGCCGCATCAGCGACACTCCACCCACCAAAGCTATTTCCTCGGGGAGCCTTCCGCCAATGCACCGCCGCACATTTTTGACCACGACCGCCGCTGCTGCCACGACGCTGGCCGCGCCGGCGATTGCGCAAGTCGCAACGTTCGATCCGACGCCGCAGGAGGTCCGGATCAAGAAGTCATTCGAGCCGGGCCAGCTGCTGATCCTGCCGCGGTCCTACTATCTCTACTTCGTGACGGAGCCGCGCAAGGCGATCCGATACGGCTGCGGCGTGGGCCGCGCGGGGCTGGAATTCACCGGCACCGCCACCATCGACGTCAAGAAAGAGTGGCCCACCTGGCGCCCCACGAACGAGATGATCGAGCGCGAGCCGAAGACGTACGCCAAGTTCAAGGACAACGACTACGTGCAGCCGGGCGGGCCGGGCAATCCGCTGGGCGCGCGGGCGCTGTACCTCTTCCAAAACGGGCGGGACACCTACTTCCGCATCCACGGCACGACCGCGCCGCGGACCATCGGCCAATCTGCCTCCAACGGGTGTATCCGGATGCTGAACGAGCATGTGATCGACCTCTACAACCGGGTACCGACGGGCACAGTCGTCACCGTTCTCTGACCCCTAGACACAAAACGCGCCGCGCGGGGACCCTGCGCGGCGCTTTTTTGTTCTGTGCTGACGGTCTAGAGCAGGACGTACCACACCAGAAACGGCGGCACCGCGCAGGCGAAAGCGATGCAGAACAGCTGCGCACCGTGGGTGACCTTCCCCAGCAGACCGCCGCCAGTCGACGCCTCACCGTAGTTCATCGCGGCGGACATCACCGCGTAGCCCGCCCGCTCCGTCTTCATCCGTTCGGCGGCAAGCGATTGCATCGCCACGTCGTGCACCTGTTGCTGGCGCTCCGCCTCGCTCAACTTACTGTCCAATTCTTCCATATTGGTCATGGTCTTCCCCTCCGTCGCCGGCGCGTCAGCTCAACTGATTTGCTTATCAACATGGCCCAAAAGCGCCCGAAGTCCACGCCGCGGGCAAAAAATCGCCACGCGGCGCGGGCTATGCTAAGCAGGGCGCCAAAAGAGGGAGGGCACGATGCCGGAAAACCTAAAAGACAGCCTGGACAAGATCGCGGGCAAACGCGGAAAGGTCATTGCGATCGACGAAGAGGTCGGCAAGACCAAGGCCAAGAAACTGCCCAAACCCGTCGTCGAAGCGCTGGAAGAGGCGTTTGGCACCAAGGGCCTCAAGAAGGTGCGGGTGCATACGGGCGGCAACGCGCCGGATATTTGCAAGGCGCTGAACGCGAAGACGTTCACGATTGGGGAAAACATCTTTCTCAAGAAGGCGAACATGGCCGCCGATAACCGCCTGCTGGCTCATGAGCTGGGCCATGTGGTGCAGCAGACCGGCGGGCGCAAGATGCCACCCGAAAAGCCGGGTAAAGTCATCATCTCCGGCAAGAAGTAGGCAGGCGGCGCGCGGCCGCCTGCCCCACGGCGCCTAGTTCAGCGCTGCGTCCGTCACGACGTGGGTCCAGGCGCCCATGGGCCGCGTGGTGATAACGGGATCAGAGCCGCCGGCCAGCAGGCTGTCCACCGTCCGCTCGAAATCCGCCTCGACCAGCGCGCCGTTGGATCCCGCGGTCAGCTTGGCCACTTCGCCCATCATGCGCTTTTGGTGCTTTTCGGTCTGCGCACCCGTCGCGTCGTTGTCGAGAACGATCATCGCCGCCTCGTCCGGGTTCTCTTCGGCGTATTTCCAGCCCTTCATGGAGGCGCGGACGAAGCGCGTCATCTTATCGACAAAAGCCGGGTCCTCGAGGTTCTCTTCCAGCACATAAAGGCCGTCTTCCAGCGTGGCGACGCCCTGATCTTCGTATTTGAAGACCGTCAGGTCTTCGGGCGTCAGACCCGCATCGATGATCTGCCAATACTCGTTGTAGGTCATGGTCGACACGCAGGCCGCCTGACCGTTTAGGATCGGATCGACGTTAAAGCCCTGCTTCAGCACCTCGACCCCCGCGCCGGAGCCATCCGTCGGGATCTCAAGCTGGCTCATCCACGACAGGAACGGGAATTCGTTGCCGAAGAACCAGACACCCAGCGTGTTGCCCGGCAAGTCCGCCGTCGTCTCGATCCCCGCATCCTTGCGGCAGGTCAGCATCATGCCCGAGGATTTGAAGGGCTGCGCGATGTTAACCATCGGCAGGCCCTTTTCGCGGGCCGCCAGCGCCGCCGGCATCCATTCCACGGTGACGTCAGCCCCGCCGCCCGCCAGCACCTGCGTGGGCGCGATGTCGGGCCCGCCGGGGTTGATCGTGACGTCCAGGTCCTCTTCCTCGAAGAAGCCCTTGTCGAGCGCCACGTAATAGCCCGCGAACTGGGCCTGGGTGACCCATTTGAGCTGTAGCGTCACCTCGTCCGCGGCCCAAGCGCCGCTGGCTGTCAGGGTCAGCGCCGCAAAAGTTGCTTTGATCTTCATGTGATACCTCCAGGTTTTTTTAGTTACGCATGGACGGGTGCCAGAAGGTCACCCGCCCTTCGATCCAGGCCACGAGGCCGTAGAACACAGTGCCCGCCAGGGCGGCGACGGCGATTTCAGCCCAGACGAGGTCGATGGACAAGCTTCCCACCCCGGTGGAGATGCGAAAGCCCATGCCCCGGGTCGGAGAGCCGAAATATTCGGCAACGATCGCCCCGATCAGCGCCAGCGTCGTCGCGATCTTGAGGCCGTTGAAGATGAACGGCATCGCCGCCGGCAAGCGCAGCCGCCACAGCGTCTGCCAATAGCCCGCCGCATAGGTCCGCATCAGGTCGCGCTGCATGGCGCTCGCCTCCGCCAGGCCCTGCACGCTGTTCACCAAGATTGGGAAGAAGATCATCACGACGACCACCGCCGCCTTCGACTGCCAGTCGAAACCAAACCAGCTGACCAGGATCGGCGCGATCCCGATGATGGGCAGGGCGGCGACGAAGTTCCCGATGGGCAGCAGACCGCGCGTCAGGAACCGCGACCGGTCAATCAGGATGGCGCAGGCAAAGGCCGCCAGCGCCCCGATCACGTAGCCGCGCAAGGCCCCCTTCACGACCGTCTGCTGAAAATCGATCCACAGAATGTCAGTCGAGGCGGCAAAGGTCTGCGCCACCAGGGTCGGCGGCGGCAGCACAACCTGGCTGACCCCGAAAAAGCGCACCAGCCCTTCCCACATCGCGAGCAGCGCGAGGCCAAAGATCACTGGCACCGCGATGCGCACGATGCGCAAATGCCCGCGCCGCGCCAACCAGGCGTTCAGAGCCCAACCGCCCAGCCACGCGCCCAAGACCACCGCCAGCCACATCACGCCATCCCCATCCGGCCCAGCGTCACCCGCTGCGCGAGGTCCAGCACCGTCACCAACACCCCCGCGAGGATCGCCGCTGCAAAGAGCGCGGCCCAAATTGCCATCGGCGTGCCGAACTGATCCCCGATCAGGATCCGCGCGCCGAGGCCCTCCACTGCGCCCGTCGGCAATTCCCCGACGATGGTCCCGACCAAGGCCGCCGCGATCCCGATCTTCAGCGAGGTAAACAGATACGGCACCGAGGCCGGCAACCGCAGCCGCAAGAAAGACTGCAGCCCGCTCGCATTATACGTCCGCAAGAGGTCCAGCTGCGCCGGCAGCGGCGCCCGCAGCCCCTTCACCATCCCGACCAGCACCGGGAAAAAGCACAAATAGGCGGAGATCACCGCCTTCGGCACCCCGCGCCCGTCGATCCCCAACTGCCCCGACAGCACGATGATCATCGGCGCCAGCGCCACGATGGGAATGGTCTGCGAGATGATCGCCCAGGGCATCAGGCTCAGCTCTGCCGTGCGGCTGTAGACAATCGCCACCGCCCCCGCGATCCCCACAGCCGTGCCCAGCAAGAAGCCCCACAGCGTCGCGCGCAACGTCACCCAGCCGTGGTAAATCAGGCTCCGCTTCGACCAAGCCCGCCCCCGCTGCACCATGGCGCCGGTCGTCTTCCACATCTCCGCCCCAACTTGGGCGGGCGTCGGCAACCGAGGCCGATCCAGCGCATAGCCCTGCACCACATACCCCGAATTGCGCGCCATCAGTACCCAGACAGACACGTCCCGCCGCGCGACGGAGCCCTCGGGCACCACCGCAGCCCCACCCCGCTCCGCCTGATCCAGCGCCACCCGCACATTCATCGGCGCCACCGCCAGCCACCAAATGCCGACGATAACCGCCAGCACGGTCAGAACGGGCAGCACTTTACGCATCCCCTGCCCCTTCACTTGGCGAAAAACAACTCCGGGGAGCGCGAGGGGCTGGCCCCTCGCCCCCGCCATCTACAAATGCGCAAGCGTTAATCATAGGCATGGCCCGCCCGCAGCCCGTCCCGCACCCGGTGCGCGATCTCCAGAAATTCAGGGCTTTCGCGAATGTCCAAAGGCCGCTCCCGCGGCAGCGTGCTTTCGATCACATCCGTGATCCGGCCCGGCCGCGGCGACATCACGACGATCTTCGTCGACAGGTAGACGGCTTCGGGGATCGAGTGCGTGACGAAGGCAATTGTCTTCCCCGTCCGGTCCCACAGGCTCAAAAGCTGCTCGTTCAGGTGGTCCCGCACGATCTCGTCCAGCGCCCCAAACGGCTCGTCCATCAGCAGGATATCCGCGTCGAACGCCAGCGCCCGCGCAATCGACGCCCGCTGCTGCATCCCGCCCGACAGCTGCCAAGGAAACTTCCGCTCGAACCCCGAAAGGTCCACGAGCTCCATAACACGCGCGACCCGCTCGCGAATGTCCGCACGCTCGTAGCCCATGATCTCGAGCGGCAAAGAAACATTCCGCCCAATCGTCCGCCACGGATACAGCCCCGCCGCCTGAAACACATACCCATAAGCCCGCGCCTTCCGCGCCGCCTCGGGCGTAGTACCATTAACCGTGATCGTCCCGCCCGTCGGCGTCTCCAGATCCGCCATGCACCGCAAGAAGGTGGTCTTCCCGCAGCCCGAAGGTCCGATGAAGCTGACGAAATCACCCTGCGCGATGTCGAGCGACACGCCCTTCAGCGCGTGCAAGGGTCCGTCATTCGTTTCAAAAGTCAGGTCCAAGTTGTTGGCGGAAACTACTGCCAAGGATCAGCTTCCGAATTTGAATGTGAACGGCTGCCCGCCAATCTCACCCGTCCCAGTACCTCTCAGACCTGATGAAACGAACCGAAAGGGACCACTCTTGCCGTCCGAGCAGTTAAAAACACCCTCGCCACTACGCCCAGTCGTATAAACAAAGTTTCCTTCGCAGGTACGGCCTCGATTGGATACGATCTTCAATACCCCAGCCCCGTCAGCATAACCTGTTGCTGTGCCGCTGAAAGTTTCCGTCCCACTCTGCATTTGACCAGAAACCGGAACGGTAAGTTCGGTCGCGCAGCCTGCAATGAACACTAGGCAGGCACCGCAGCAGGCAGATAAGATACTTTTCATTGTCAAATCCCTGCCGGAATGTTCAGCGGGTCGCGCTCGATCATCTTCGGCGCCGTCAACGCTTTCCACTTCGACAGCGCGACGGAGGCCGAAGGGAAGGCCGGCCGCGGTACAAACCGGCCGCGCCCCGGATTGGGCTGCGAGTTCTGGCCCCAGGCCCAGATGACCTCACCGCGGGACAGGGTGTAGCGCGCCTGCGCCTTCACCTCGAAACCTTCGAAGACGTTGTAATCCAGCACCGAATGGTGGTTCGCCGGGCTGATCGTCTTGGTGATCTTCGGATCCCACACCACGATGTCCGCATCCGCGCCCTCAACGATCGCCCCCTTCTTGGGATAGATGTTCAGGATCTTCGCGACGTTAGAGGACGTCACCGCCACAAACTCGTTCGGCGTCAGGCGGCCCGTCTCCACCCCTTCTGTCCAGAGCACGGCCAAGCGCTCCTCCAGCCCGTTCGAGCCATTCGGGATGATGCGGAAATCGTCCCGCCCCGCGCGCTTCTGCTCGGTGTTGAACGCCGCGTGATCGGTCGCCACCACCTGCAAGGACCCCGCCTGCAAGCCCGCCCAGAGCGAGTCCTGGTGGTCCTTCGACCGGAAGGGCGGCGACATCACACGCCGCGCGGCGTGGTCCCAATCCTTGTTGAAGTACTCGCTCTCATCCAGCGTCAGGAACTGGATCAGCGGTTCACCATAGACCCGCATCCCCTTTTGCCGCGCGCGCCGAATGGCCTCGTGCGCCTGCTCGCAGGACACGTGCACGATGTATAAAGGCACACCCGCCGCATCCGCGATTGTGATGGCTCGGTTCGCCGCCTCGCCCTCGAACTCCGGAGGCCGCGAATAGGCGTGCCCCTCCGGCCCCGTGATCCCCTGATCGAAATATTTCTGCTGCATCTCGGCGACCAGATCGCCGTTCTCCGCATGCACCATCGGCAGCGCGCCCAGTTCCGCGCAGCGCTTGAAGGAGGCGAACATCTCGTCATCCTCGATCATCAGCGCGCCCTTGTAGGCCATGAAGTGCTTGAACGAATTGACGCCCATATCGACGGCGTCCTTCATCTCGTTAAAGATGTCCTCGTTCCAGCCCGTGATCGCCATGTGATAGCCAACGTCGGAGCAAATCTGCGGCGCCGATTTCCGGTGCCACTCATTGATCGCGTTCTTAATACTGCCATCCGCCCCCGGCAGGCAGAAATCCACAATCATCGTGGTCCCACCCGTCGCCGCCGCCCAAGTCCCGCTCTCAAACGTCTCGGCCGCAGTCGTCCCCATAAACGGCATCTCGAGATGCGTGTGCGGGTCAATCCCGCCCGGGATCACATAGGCGCCCTCGGCGTCGATATACTCGTCCCCGGTCAGGTCCTCGCCGATCTGCTTGATGACCTCGCCCTCGACCAGCACGTCCGCCTTCCAGGTCCGGTCCGCCGTGCAAACCATACCGCCTTTGATCACCTTGCTCATCGCGCGTCCCTTCTTTGGGTCTCAAATATCCCGGGGTCTGGGGCAGAGCCCCAGTTCAAACGCTCGCAAAACAGCCCAGCGCCGGCCCATGTACCCCGATGTCCAAAGGCCCGAAATCACTCTCTACGCACAGCGCAAAGTACCCCGCATTCGGCATGTAGACGACGCGGTAGGCGCCATCCGTCCGCGTTACCGTCCAGCAGGTCTGCGTGATGCCGCCGCTGAAGTTCACGGTCGTCTCGAATGGGCGCACAAGGGCGGCGCGAAACGCCTCCGCCGTCGCGCGGTCCTGCGCAGTGGCAAAGGGGGCGGCGTCCGCCTCGTCCTGCACCATCTGGGCCACGCGGTCTGCGATGCTCA
>JBCDFL010000080.1:0-13982 GCA_039178165.1 Pseudomonadota bacterium
GAGCAATCCTTGGCCGGCAGCCCCTTCGCCGCATAGGTGCCGATCAGATCCGCGCGGTGTGGGCCGATCAGCGTCCGCCCGGCGGCAATGTCGCGCGCCTGGCTGTCCTCAAGCGCCGTGCGCAGGGCGTCCGGGTCGCTAGGGTCGTCGCAGGCGGGCTGAGGGTGGGTCAGCACGAGGTCGGCGGCGGGAAAGTCGGTCTGCGCGCCCGCTTGCGCCGCCTCGATATCCGCCAATGCGGCCAGGCGGTTGCGGTGCATGGCCGCCCCCGCCTCCGCCATCTGGGTGTTGAGCACGCGGTACCAGGCCGGGTCGCGGACCATGTCCTTTAGCAGGCGATTCCGCTCGCGCATGGCCTTTTCGTAGTCGAGGGTCAGTTGCGCGTGCCCCGGCTCGAAGCTGAGCGTCATCCGGTCAAGGAACCGGCGGCGCCCCTCCGCCCCTTCGATCCAGAGCCGATCCATCGACGGGATCAGCCACAGGACCCGGCAAATCCGCCCTAAAGCGGTTTGCACCGCCGTCTTGTCGTCGATCCGCACGGTGCGCGCAGCGCCGTTTTCGGAGGATGTGCTCACCTCGTGCAGCTGGCCCAGCGAGGACAGTACCGCACCGATCTTCCAGCCGACCGGGTCGGGCCGCTGCGCCATATCATCTGCACTCGCCCGGCGCAGGCCGCGCCCGGGGGAGAGGAGCGACACCGCCTCGATCAGCGAGGTCTTGCCCGCCCCGTTTGGCCCGTAAATCGCCACGGGCCGCGCGTCGACGGACAGCCGCGCCCGCGCGTGGCTGCGAAACCGCGCGAGGGTCAGGTCGGTGAGGTGCAGGGTGCTCATGACGTTTTCTGGCTCAGAAAACGGGCGGGGGGTGGGGCGCTATTCGCGTCCTCACACCCGCATCGGCATAACAACGTAGACGGCGCTTTCGTCCGTGCCCTCACGCATCAGCGTCGGATCGCCGGAGGAGTTGAACATAAACACCGCATTCTCGCGGTCCACCTGGCTGGCGATTTCCAGGAGGTACTTGGCGTTAAATCCGATCTCCAGCCGTTCATCCCCGTAGGCCACGGCCAACTCCTCCTCCGCCGCGCCGCTGTCGGGGGCGTTGACGCTCAGGACCAAGCGGTCCTCGTCCAGCGCCAGTTTCACGGCGCGGGATCGTTCGGAGGACACCGTTGCCACCCGGTCCACCGCCTTGGCGAAGTCGGAGGCGTCGACCTCCAGCTTGCGGGTGTTCCCGGTCGGGATCACGCGGGTGTAGTCGGGGAAGGTGCCGTCGATGACCTTTGAGGTCAGCGTGATGTTTTCGGCGGCAAAGCGGACTTTGGTTTCGGACACGGACACGGCGATCTTCGCCTCGTCATCGTCCAGCAGCTTGCGCAGCTCGCCCACGGTCTTGCGGGGCACGATCACGCCTGGCATCGTCTCGGCCCCCTGGGGCATGTCGCTGTCGATGCGCGCCAGGCGGTGCCCGTCGGTGGCCACGCAGCGCAGGGCGCTGTCGGCGATGTGCATGTAGACGCCGTTGAGGTAATACCGGGTCTCTTCGGTGCTGATCGCGAATTTGGACTTGTCGAACAGGCGGCGCAGTTTCGGCGCCTCCACCGCGAAGTTGGCACTGTATTCGGACGAGGCCATGACCGGGAAGTCTTCCTTCGGCAGCGTCGCGAGGGAGAAGTTGGAACGCCCGGCTTCCACCGTCAGGCGGCCGGCGGCACTGTCCGCCGTCAGCGTCACCTGCGCGCCGTCGGGCAGCTTGCGCACGATCTCGTGCAGGACGGTTGCGGCGACGGTCGTGGCTCCCGCGCGTTCGACCATCGCGGGGGCCTTGTCGACCACCTCGATATCCAGATCGGTCGCGCGGAACGTGACGTTTGCACCCTCTGCCTCGATCAGCACGTTGGCCAGGATCGGGATCGTATTACGCCGCTCTACGACCGATTGCGCTTGGCTCACGGCCTTGAGCAGGTCGGCGCGTTCGATGCTGAGTTTCATGGCGGCTGGTCCCCTGTCCGTCCCCGGGACGCGCACCCTAGCGTGCATGTCCCCATTCACAAGTCTTTTGTCGATTTGTCGGACGCTTTGCAGGGCGGGTCAAGCGGGCCTGCGGACAAAGAAAAGGGCGCCGGCTGGGGCGCCCAGATCACGTGCGGAAAGCGCTGGGTTCAGGCTTCCAGCGCGCGGCGCAGCAGCTCCAGATCTTCGGCGATCTGCCCGTCCTGCTGTTTCAGCTCCTCGATGCGGCGCACGCCGTGGATCACGGTGGTGTGGTCCCGGCCCCCGAAGCGGCGCCCAATCTCCGGCAAGGAGCGGGAGGTCATGTGTTTGCACAGATACATCGCCACTTGGCGGGGGCGGGCGTAGCTGCGCAGGCGTTTCGGGCCGATCATGTCACTGAGGCGGATGTTGTAATGCTCCGACACTTTGCGCTGGATTTCCTCCACCGTGATCTTCCGTTCGGAGGCGCGCAGCACATCCGCCAGACAGTCCTGGGTCAGCGCCATGTCAATCTCGCGCCCCACAAGGCTGGCGAAGGCAAAGAGGCGGGTCAAAGCACCTTCAAGCACACGCACGTTGTTGCTGATCCGGTGCGCAAGGAATTCGAGGACGCCGTCCTGAACGACCAAATCGGGGTAGTTGATGCGCTGCTGTTCGACCTTGGTCTGTAGGATGCCGAGGCGCAGCTCGTAGTCGGTGGGGTGCAGGTCCACGACGAGGCCCGATTGCAGGCGCGACTTGATCCGTTCTTCGAGGTCCTTGATCTCGCCCGGGGCGCGGTCGGCGCTGATGATGATCTGCTTGTTCTGCTCGATCAGGGCGTTGAACGTGTGGAAGAATTCTTCCTGCGTGCTGTCCTTGCCGGCGATGAACTGAACATCATCGACGATCAGCACGTCGACGGACCGGAAGATGCTCTTGAAGTCCATCATCTTGCGGTCGCGCAACGCTTGGACAAAGCGGTACATGAATTGCTCGGCGCTAAGGTACAGGACGTTCAGATCGGGCCGCCGCTCCTGCAGCTCCCAGGCGATGGCGTGCATCAGGTGCGTTTTGCCCAGCCCCACCCCGCCATAGAGGAACAGCGGGTTGAACGTCACCGGGCCCCCTTCGGCCACGCGCTTGGCGGCGGCATGGGCCAGCTCGTTCGGTTTGCCGACGACGAAGCTGTCGAAGGTGAACCGCGCGTCCAGCGGCGCGGTCTCCAGCAGCGGTGCGGCCACCGGCTTGGGCCGCTCCGGCCGCGCGGCGCCGTTGGCCGCAACGGCGAAATTCAGGCGCGTGACGCTGTCATCCTCAGCCTTCAGTTCGTGCAGAATCAAATCTGCGAAGTTCTGGCTGACATGATTACCCAAAAATTTTGTGGGTGCATCGAAGGTCGCAATACCCCCTTTGAGGTCCCGAAATGTGAGTGGCTCGATCCACGTGGTGTAATTGTTTTGCCCCACAGTCTTGAGCAGCCGTCCCTTCAGCTGGCCCCATTTATCCTGCGTCATTCTTGTCATCCGTCCTATCTGCCCCTGCCGCACAAGCCCCGCCCTGACCGCGCCGCGATAGTCTTGTCCCGAGCAAACTCTTCCCGTCCCGGTCTGGCGACAGACCGAGCGAATCCTCTCGGACGATAATGATGAGGCACCCCACAGCAGGCCGAGTGGCAGCCGCGCTACGTGCCGTCTTGAACGTTTATTGACAGTCTGACACCGGTCTCCCAGCAGATCAGTCCCTCCGGTTTACCCAGAGAGCCAGCGACTCACATTCCCCGATTTGGCCCGGGTGTTGTGCGCCTCAACCTGTCCCCCCAACGTGCGACTCGCGCCGCTTGGGTTTGGTAGCAATTGTCCCCGGCGCGCTTCAACATGCCTTTGATCTTGACTCGCATATTGCCCAGCGATTCTCCGCGCAGGCCTTATTTTTATAGCTCAAATGAAAACGGCGCCCGAAGCGGGGCGCCGTCACAAAAAGTGTAAGAAACGGTGGCTTACGCCAAGTTCTTGATGCGCGCGCTCAAGCGGCTCATCTTCCGGGCGGCGGTGTTTTTATGATACACCCCTTTGGTCACGCCGCGCATCAGCTCGGGCTGAGCCGATTTAAGCGCCGTGTCCGCAGCGGATTTATCCCCAGAAGCGATCGCCTCTTCGACTTTGCGCAGGTAGGTGCGAATCCGGCTGCGGCGCGCCTTGTTCACGGCGAAGCGTTTTTCGTTCTGACGGGCCCGCTTCTTGGCCTGAGGCGAATTTGCCATGTTATCTCGTCCCAATGTTTGGTGCGGTAGTAAGCTCAGCGGATGCTGAAGCCGCGTCTTTAGGCGGGGCGCCGGACCGAGTCAACGGGTCCCAATGAGCGGCCCCGCAGTCCTTCAATGACACCTCTGTCCGCGTGCTTTACAAATGCAGAACGCCGACCGTGTTTCGTGAAAATGGCTTTCGCTTCTTTTTCTATTCCAACGAAGGAGATCCGCGGGAGCCTGTCCACGTCCACGTAATGAAAGGGGGCGCAGAGGCGAAGCTCTGGGTGCGCCCGGTCGCCATCGCTCGGTCGTCTGGGTTTGATGCAAGGACATTGGGCATTCTACGTGATATAGTGACACGCAATCAGGCGAAGATAGAGGCCGCTTGGCATGAGCATTTCAGCGACTGAGGTCCGTTTTGACGCGGACACGATGTGGGTCCACCTGTCGGATGGTCGCTTGCTCGGCACGCCCCTCGCCTGGTTTCCGCGCCTGAGCGAAGCGAGCGCCGAAGCGCGCAACGCGGTTGAGATCAGCCCATTCGGCCTACACTGGCCGCAGCTTGATGAAGATTTGTCTGTGCCAGCATTGCTGCGGGTTGACGCGTCCGACGCGGCCTAGCGGCTACTTATCCCGGAACTGCGCCTCGCGCTTTTCGACGAAGGCGCTCATGCCTTCCAGCTGATCTTCGGTTGCGAAGAGCGAATGGAACACGCGCCGCTCGAACAGCAGACCCTCGCGCAGCGGCGTCTCGTAAGCGCGGTTGACCGATTCCTTGATCGCCATCACCGTCACCATCGACTTCTCCGCGATCTTGGTGGCCGCGCCCATTGCCTCTTCGACCAGTTTCTTGGCCGGCACGATCCGGCTCACGAGGCCCGCACGCTCCGCCTCTTCGGCGTCCATGAAGCGGCCCGTCAGGTTCATGTCCATGGCCTTGGACTTTCCGACGAAACGGGTCAGGCGCTGCGTGCCGCCGATCCCGGCCATGGTGCCCAGGTTCACCTCGGGCTGGCCGAACTTGGCCGTCTCCGACGCGATGATGAAGTCGCACATCATCGCCAGCTCGCACCCGCCGCCCAGCGCGTAGCCCGATACGGCGGCGATGATCGGCTTGCGCACGCGCAGGATCGCGTCCGTCTCGGCGGTGAAGAGGTCGCCGGCGAACGCCTCGACGAATCCCATATCCTTCATCATCGCGATGTCGGCGCCGGCGGCGAAGGCTTTGTCCGATCCGGTCAGAACGATGCAGCGCACCTTTTCATCCGCCTGCGCGGCGGTGAGCGCATCGCTCAATTCGGTCAAAAGCTGGTCGTTCAGCGCGTTCATCGCGTCGGGGCGGTTCAGGGTCACCTTGGCGATGTGGTCCCGGGTCTCGACGATGATCGTCTCGTAAGCCATGAAGGGCGCCTTGATCTGTTGCGTTAGCCCCCGTGCTTATCACGGGCGTGTGCTCTCGCAACTATCTTTGACATGTCCGGCAGTAGAAGGACGAGCGGCCCGATTGCACGACCCGGCCCACCGTGCCGCCGCAGCCGGGCCGCGTGCAGGGCCCGCCCTCGCGGCCGTAGACGTCGAAGGAATGCTGGAAATATCCAAGCTCCCCATCGGCTTGGCGGAAATCACGCAACGACGATCCGCCCGCCGCGATGGCCTCGATCAGCACTTCGCGGATGATCGGGACCAGAGAGGCGACGCGTGCCGCCGAAATGCGCCCCGCCTTGCGTTTGGGCGAAATCCCGGCGCGAAACAGCGCCTCGCAGACATAGATATTGCCCAGCCCCGCCACGATCCCCTGGTCCAGAAGCGCCGCTTTAACGGGCGTGTTCTTGCCCCGGAACGCCTCGACCAGATGCGCTTCGTTGAAGGCGTTGCCCAGCGGCTCGGGACCCAGCACGGCGATCAGCTTGTGCTGGTCCTGGGCGTCCGTCGACATCAGGTCCATCGCGCCGAAGCGGCGCGGATCGTTGAAGGTGATGCGCGCGCCGTTCTCCAGATGCAGGACGACGTGGTCGTGCTTCTCCGGCGCGGGGTGTTCGTGCACAAACTGCCCAAGCGGGTCGCCCGAAATCAGGATCCGGCCCGACATCCCAAGGTGAATCAGCACCGTTTCCCCGGTGTCTAGATCCCCCAAGATGTATTTTGACCGCCGCCGAAGCTGTACAATTTGCGCATTTTGCAGCCGCTCTGCCATGCGCGGCGGAAACGGCCAGCGCAGATCGGGCCGGCGCACTTCCGCCCTCACGATCCGCTGGCCTTCCATCACGGGCACGAGGCCGCGCCGGACGGTTTCCACTTCGGGCAGTTCGGGCAAGGCAGCGCTCCTGCGGCAACGGGGCCGCGTTGTGTCTCGGGCCTCTGGCTCTATAACCAAGCACAGCGAAACGAAAGACCACCCCATGAGCGACGACAAGACCACGCATTTCGGCTTTGAAACTGTGCCGGAGGCTGAAAAGGCCGGTCGGGTGCGGGGGCTCTTTGGTCAGGTGGCCTCCAATTACGACATCATGAACGACGTGATGAGCCTCGGCATCCATCGTCTGTGGAAAGATGCCATGATGGACTGGCTCGCCCCCCGCCCGGGCACCAAGCTGCTGGATGTGGCGGGCGGGACCGGCGACATCGCCTTCCGCTACCTTAAGCGCGCGGGCCGGGCGCAGGCAACGGTTCTGGACCTGACCGAAGGGATGTTGGTCGAAGGCCGCAAGCGGGCGGAGGCGGACGCGATGGCCGATCAGCTTGACTGGGTGGTCGGCGACGCGATGGGTTTGCCGTTCGAGGACAACACGTTCGACGTCTATACGATCAGTTTCGGCATCCGGAACGTGACCCGCCCCCAGGAGGCGTTGAACGAGGCGTACCGGGTCCTCAAACCCGGCGGGCGCCTGATGGTGCTGGAGTTCAGCCAGATCCCGGTGGACGGCGCACAGAAGCTTTATGACCTCTACAGCTTCAACGTGATCCCGCGGATGGGCCAGATCATCGCGCAGGACCGCGACAGCTATCAGTACCTCGTGGAATCGATCCGTAACTTCCCCGATCAGGACACTTTCCTCGGCATGGTGAACGCCGCGGGCTTCGAGAACACTGCCTATCGGAACCTGTCCCTGGGTATCGCGTGCCTGCATTCGGGGTGGAAGATTTGAGCTTTGATGGTCTGAGAGCCCTGTGCGGTGGGCACCACCGCACCGCCACCGACCGCCCCCATGGGCGGTGGCGATGCCACCACCCGCGGTCGGCGGCGGTGCTCAGCTTGAAACGACATCCGTAAATGCGCGGCCCCCACAACATCTGGCGCCTGATCGTCACCGGCGCGACGCTGGAGCGGACGGGGGCGATGAACCTCGTCCTCGACGCGTTCGAGGCACCCAAGGCCCTGCGCTTCGTCGCCAAGGCGCTGGGCAAGCCGTTCCAGTTCCTCGGCTACAAGGGTGACGTGACCATGCCGCCCGCGACCCGGGCGCTGACGGCGCTGGGGCCGGCCTACATCAAGTTCGGCCAGGTCCTCAGCACCCGCCCCGACCTGGTGGGCGAGGAGCTAGCCGCCCAAATGCGCGTTCTGCAGGACAAGCTGGCCCCCTTCAGCATCGAAGAGGCGAAGGCAGAGGTCGCGCGCGAGCTCGACGCGCCCGTGGACGCGATCTTCACCGAGTTTTCCGAACCCGTCGCCGCCGCCTCCATCGCGCAGGTGCACAAGGCGCGCCTTGCGGAAACCGGCGAAGAGGTTGCGGTCAAGGTGCTGCGCCCGGGGGTGGAGAAAGCCTTCCGCAAGGATGTCGACGCCTTCTACCTCGCCGCCAACATCATCGAGCTGTTCGCCCCCTTCGCCCGGCGCCTGCGCCCCATGGACGTGATCGAGCATTTCGATGGTGTCGTGCAGGGGGAGTTAGACCTGCGGCTCGAATCCTCTGCGGCCGGCGAGTTTGCGGCCAATACCGCAGGCGACAAGGGCTTTGCCCTGCCGCAGATCAAGTGGATGTATTCGGGCCGGCGCGTGATGACGCTGGGCTGGGCCGATGGCGTGGCGATGGGCGACAACGCAGCGCTGGACGCGGCGGGCCACGACCGGGCGGAGCTGGGCACGCGGGTCTTGCAACTGTTCCTCAGCCACGCACTGCGCGACGGCTATTTCCACGCGGACATGCACCAGGGCAACCTGAAGGTCGCGCCGAACGGGGACATTATCGCCTACGATTTCGGGATCATGGGGCATATCGACGAGTATACCCGCCGCGTCTACGCCGAGATCCTCTTTGGCTTCATCCGCAAGGATTACCGCCGCGTGGCCGAGGTGCATTTCGAGGCGGGCTACGTGCCCCAGGGTCAGGACGTGGATGAGTTCGCCCGCGCCCTGCGCGCCGTGGGGGAGCCGATTTTTGGCATGGACGCTTCGAAGATCTCGATGGGGCGGCTGCTGTCCTACCTCTTCGAGGTGACGGAGCGGTTCGGGATGCCAACGCGGACCGAGCTGATCTTGCTGCAACGCACGATGGTTGTGGTCGAAGGCGTGGCGCGCAGCCTGAACCCTCAGATTAACATCTGGCAGGTCGCGTCCCCCATCGTTTCCGACTATATCGAAAAGAGCATCGGCCCCCGCGCGGTCCTGCGTGATCTGACGAAGACAGCGCAGGTTCTGGCTCGGTTCGGCCCGCGTCTGCCGGGGATGGTTGAGGCCGCGCTGATACGCCAGTCCAACCCGGCCCGCCCCCCCCGGCGTCCGTTCTGGCGCTGGATGATCCTGTCGGCTGTGCTGGGCGCGCTGGCCATGGGCGCGGTGATCGGGATCATCGATTTGCTGGATTGAGCACTCGCGCCTCTGTGAGGGGAAAGGCCATTGCAGGGGCGCGCTGTGCGGGGCTACCTAAGCCCATGATACGTGCGCTTTTCCTCCTGTTTGGCCTTACCTTGGCCGCCTGTTCCGCCCCGCCTGCCCCTCAGGCTGGAGGGGATCAGATTTCGAGCCTAACGCGGGCCTTCATGGCTCTGTCGCCCGAGGTTGACGCGGACGAGGCCGCGCGGGCTGCGCGGATTGCTTATGACTATCCATTGCAGCTGCGGGCCGAATACGGCGTGACCGACCCGCCGCTGGTGCACAATGCGAAGGTCAATGCGGGCTTGCGGCCGCGGGGGCTGTGCTGGCATTGGGCGGATGATTTGCAGGCGCGGTTTGTGCAGGAGGGGTTTCAAACTTTGGACCTGCACAGGGCGATTGCCAACGGGGACAGCCGGCTGCTGATTGACCACAGTACGGTCATCGTCTCCGCCAAGGGCGCGGCGTGGGATGAAGGGATCGTGACTGATCCCTGGCGTTATGGCGGGCGGCTGTTCTGGGACGAGGTGCAGGACGACACGCGCTACGACTGGGTGCTGCGCCAGCAGGTCTTTGCGGAGAAGCGGGCGCGGCGGGGGCTTTGAAGCGGCCGCACAAGTCGCTTCCTCTACTTATCGACTAGGTACCCTGCCCGTCTGCAAGACGGGCAGCGCCGGTCCGCCCCACCGGGGCGGCGCTTTGCCGCCACCCCGCGGACTTGCGCCGCCTTTAACTTACCGTTCGTAGAGCTTTCTGGACTAGGCGCGCTCAATCGCCAGCGCGATACCCTGCCCGCCACCGATGCACATGGTGATCAGCGCGCGTTTGCCTTGGGTCCGCTCCAGCTCGTAAAGAGCCTTCACCGTGATGATCGCCCCCGTCGCGCCGACCGGATGGCCCAGCGCAATCGCGCCGCCATTCGGGTTTACCCGCGCCGGGTCGAAGGCCAGTTCCTTGGACACGGCCAGCGCTTGGGAGGCGAAGGCCTCATTGCTTTCGATCACGTCGAAATCGTCCGGGGTCAGGCCCGTCTTCTCCATCAGTTTGCGCACGGCGGGGATCGGGCCGACGCCCATCACCTCGGGCCGCACGCCCGCATGGGCGTAGCCGAGGACGCGCGCCTTGGCCTTCAGCCCGGCCCGCTCGGCCGCATCCGCCGTTGCCAGCACCAACGCCGCCGCGCCGTCGTTGATGCCGGACGCGTTGCCCGCGGTCACAGTGCCATCCTTCTGGAAGACCGGGCGCAGGCCGCCCAGCGCCTCAAGGCTGGTGGCTTTGGGATGCTCATCGACCTCGAACGCGACCATGTCGCGCTTCACCCGCACCTCGACCGGGGCGATCTGGCCGGCGAAATGCCCGGCCTCCAAAGCCGCCGCCGCGCGGGTCTGCGAGGTCAGGGCAAAGGCGTCCTGATCCTCGCGCGTGATCTGATGCTCGCGTGCGACATTCTCCGCCGTCACGCCCATATGGCCGGTGCCGAAGGGACAGTTGAGCGCGCCCAGCATCATGTCCTGGGTCCGCACATCGCCCATCTTTTGGCCCCAGCGCTGGGGGTTGATCGTGTGCGGGCTGCGCGACATCGCCTCCGCCCCGCCGGCCAGGCCGAAGTCGGCATCGCCCATCGCCAGGTTCTGGATCACCGACACGATGGCCTGCACGCCCGACCCGCACAGCCGGTTGACGTTCATTGCGGGCGTGCCTTCGGGAATGCCTGCCTGCATTGCTGCCACGCGGCTGAGGTACATGTCGCGCGGTTCGGTGTTGATGACGTGGCCAAAGGCGACGTGCCCGATCTGCCCGCCCTCGACGCCCGCCCGCTCCATTGCGGACTTGGCGGCGGCGGTGCCGGTGTCGATGGGCGCGGTGCCGGCGAGGCTGCCGCCGAAGGTACCGATGGCGGTGCGTGCGCCGTCCAGGATGACGATGTCTTGCATGAAAACTCTCCTCTTTTGGCCGCTTATGGCGGGGCGCCACGTGCCGCACAAGTTGACGAACGCGCGCCGCCACGTCACACAATCCGTCATGACGGACGACACCGACGCCATCCTGACCCTTCTGCCCGCCCGCCTGAAAGAGGCGCGGCGCGCCCAGGGCCTGTCGCTGGACGCGGTGGCCAAGCTGTCGGGCGTGTCCCGGTCCATGGTCAGCCAGATCGAGCGGGGCGAAAGCAGTCCGACCATCGCGACCCTGTGGAACCTGACGCGCGCCTTGCAGGTCGATTTCGCGGGGCTTCTGGATGAGGACGCGACGCCCCAGATTGCGCTGCTGCGCGCGGCCGAGGTGCCGACAATCCAGCGGGGCACGGGCTGCACCGTGCGCATCCTGTCGCCCGCCGAAGAGGCCGGACAGCACGAAGTCTATGAGTTGCGGTTCGAGGCAGGCGGGGCGCTCGACAGCCAGCCGCACCGCCGCGGCGCGCGCGAGCATCTGACCGTCATCTCCGGCGCGGTGGAGGTGACGAGCGGCGGGAACACGGTCACGGCCCTCGCCGGCGATACGGCGCGCTATGCCGCCGATGTGTCGCACCGGATCGCGGCGCAGGGGCCAGCCGTCGCGTTTTTGGTTGTCCAAGATGCGTGAAACCGGTTTCCACAATCACGGAAAATCGTCCGAGATGGCGTAATCCGCTATTCCGGAAATGCGTCTTTTATGGTAGACGGCCCTGAACAAGGAGCCGCCGCATGACCCAAGCTTTCCTCGACCACGTCACCGAAACGCTGTCTCAGATCGAGGCGGATGGCCTCTACAAGCGCGAGCGGCTCATCACCTCGCCCCAGGGGGCGGAGGTGCAGGTGAACGGGCGGCCGCTGATCAACCTGTGTGCCAACAATTACCTCGGCTTGGCCGACCATCCCGACCTGATCCGCGCGGCGCAGGCGGCCATGGCGCCCAAGGGGTTCGGCATGGCCTCCGTCCGGTTTATCTGCGGCACGCAGGATCTGCACCGGGAGTTAGAGGCGCGGCTGGCCAAGTTTCTGGGCAAGGACGATTCGATCCTGTTCGCGGCCTGTTTCGACGCCAATGGGGGTCTTTTCGAGCCGCTGCTGAGCGGCGAGGACGCGATCATTTCGGACGCGCTGAACCATGCCTCGATCATCGACGGCATTCGCCTGTGCAAGGCGAAGCGATACCGCTACGCGAACAACGATATGGCGAGCCTGGAAAAGCAGTTGCGGGCGGCCAAGGCGGACGGCGCGCGGCACATCATGATCGCGACGGACGGCGTGTTTTCGATGGATGGCTACCTCGCCAATCTGGAGAAGATCACAAGGCTGGCGCGCAATTTCGGCGCGCTGGTGATGGTCGATGATTGCCACGCGACGGGCTTTATGGGGCCGAAGGGGGAGGGCACGCATCGCCACGCGGGCGTCGATGTGGACATCCTGACGGGCACCTTGGGCAAGGCGCTGGGCGGTGCGATTGGGGGCTATATTGCGGGGCCGCAGCCGGTGATCGAGCTGCTGCGCCAGCGCGCGCGGCCGTACCTCTTTTCTAACGCGTTGCCGCCGAGCATCGTCGCCGCGGGCATCGAGGCGATCCGGTTGGTCGAAGAAGGCGATGACCTGCGCGCGCGCCTTTTCGCGAACGCGGCACACTGGCGGACGGGTCTGACCGATCTGGGGTTCGACCTGCTGCCAGGGGAGCATCCGATCATCCCGGTCATGTTGGGCGAAGCGCAGCTGGCGCAGGATATGGCCGCGCAGCTTTATGACGAGGGCGTCTATGTCTCCGGCTTTTTCTTCCCGGTCGTCCCGCGCGGCCAGGCGCGCATCCGCACGCAGATGAGCGCCGCGCTGAGCATCGCGGAACTGGACCGCGCGCTGGACGCCTTTGCCAAGGTGGGGCGCAATCTGGGCGTCATCCGGTGATTTGCGCCTCCGTCATTGATGTGATTGGGCAAACGCCTCTGGTGGCGCTCGACCGGATCACCGCCGATCTGGGGTTGGAGGGGCGGCTTCTGGCCAAGCTCGACAACCTTCTGCCCGGCTATTCCAAAAAGGACCGCGCGGCGCGGGCGATCATCGAGGCTGCGCGCGCCGCGGGCGATCTGGCGGAGGGGCAGACGGTGGTGGAGCTGACCTCCGGCAACATGGGCACGGGGCTGGGAATCGTCTGCGCGGTGCTGGGCCACCCCTTCGTCGCGGTGATGAGCGCGGGCAACAGCGTGGAGCGGGCGAGGCAGATGCGCGCGCTGGGCGCTGAGGTGGTGATCGTGCCGCAGGAAAGCGGCTCTAAACGAGGCGAAGTGTCGGGAGCTGACCTTGCGCTGGTCGATGCGGCCGCGGCGCGGATTACGGCGGAGCGCAGCGCCTTTCGCGCCGACCAGTTTGGCCATCCGGGCAATCCGGCGGCGCATGAGGCCGGCACGGCGGCAGAGATTTGGAGCCAGTCCGGGGGCACTGTCACGGCCTTTTGCGATTTTGCGGGCAGCGGGGGCACCCTGGCCGGCGTTGCGCGGGCGCTGACGCCAAAGGGCGTGCGCTGCTATGCCATCGAGCCTGACGGGGCCGCGGTGCTGGCCGGGGCGCCGGCGTCCAACGCCAACCACCCGATCCAAGGCGGCGGCTACGCGATGGCGGAGCTGGCCCACCTAAAGGGCGTGGACCTGGCGGGTCACCTGACCGTGACCGGGGGCGAGGCGCGAGATGCGGCCCGCCTGTTGGCGCGTCGCGAGGGCATCTTTGGCGGCTATTCCGCCGGCGCAAACCTAGCGGGCGCCATCCAGTTGCTACGGGGACCGGAGCGGGGCGGAGCCGTCGCCATCGTCGTCTGCGACAGCGGGCTCAAATACCTCTCCACCGATTTGTGGGACGACTGACATGACCAACCAAATGACCGCCCTGCAAAAGACCTACCCTAAGGAAGGTCTTTGGCAGATGACGGCGCCGGTGCCCGAGATCGGGCCGGACGATGTACTGATCCGGGTGAAGAAGACCGGCATTTGCGGCAC
>JBCDFL010000081.1:0-13870 GCA_039178165.1 Pseudomonadota bacterium
GCCAGCGTCAGGTCCAACCCCTGCAGGACCGGCACCGCGTTTGGACGGCCGGGGTTGTAGACCTTTTCGATCCCCTCCAGCACCAGCGCGTCACTCATAGCGCAGCGCCTCCACCGGGTTCATCCGCGCGGCGCGGCGGGCGGGCAGGACAGTCACGGCGAAGGCCAGCACCAGGCTCAGCCCCGTCGCCGCCAGAAGGTCACCGGGGCGCAACACGGCAGGCGGGAAGAAGAAGCCCTGCCCCTCCAGCGCCGCGCGGCTGCCACCCGTCAACAGATCCATCAGCGCGTAGATTTGTTCGATATTGGCGGCAAAGATCGCCCCCAACGCTGCGCCCAGCAACGTGCCCGCGACCCCGACGGAGGCGCCCACCAGGATGAAGATGCGCAGGATCGACCCTTCACTCAGGCCAATGGTGCGCAGGATGCCGATGTCGCGGCCCTTGTTCTTCACCAACATGACGAGGCCGGAGACAATGTTGAGCGTGGCGATGAGCACCAGGATGAACAACAGGATATAAAGCGCATTATCCTGCAATTGCAGCGCCCGGATCATCCCGCCCGCGCGTTGGCGCCAGGTGATGCCGAAGGCCGGGCCCTCGGTCGCCTCCAGGATCGCGAATTGCCGCGCCTCCACCGCTTCGGGGTCGGTCAGGCGCACGTCGATCTGGTCCACGCCGCCCTCCTTGTTCAGAAAGCTCTGCGCCTCAGCCAGCGGCAGGAAGGCGCGGGCTTGGTCGATGAAGCCCTGGCCCGAGCGGAAGATATAGACAACCTCATAGGCCGACACGCGCGGCGAGGTGCCCGCAAAGGTCCGCACCCCGTTGGGAGAGATCACGCGGACCCGCGCGCCAACGCCCACGCCCAACTGCCGCGCCAACCCTTCGCCCAGCGCGATGCCTTCGGTAAGGCGGGCAAGGTCGCCTTGGCTGTCTTCGGCCTGCGCGATGCTGGGGAACTTGGCGAGGTCGGCGGGCGCGATGCCGTAGAGCTCCATCGGCGCGTTATTGCTACGATTGTTGGCGATCAGCCGGGCGGTGACGACCGGCACGGCCCATTCGACGTCCACCACCCGCTCGATCCGGTCCGCGACGGCCTCAAAATCGCGGATCAGCCGGTCGCGCGCGCCGTTCTCGCGCTGCTGCTCGGCGAAGTTCACCTCCAGATGCGCGGTGGCACCCAGGATGATGCGCAGGGTTTCTTCCCGCAGGCCGGTGCGCACGGCGAGCGTGGCGACGAGAGCAAAAACGGCCAGGGTGATGCCCACCAGGCTGATCCAGGTCATGACGCTGACCCCGCCCGTGGCGCGGCGCGCGCGCAGGTAGCGCCAGGCGATCAGCCATTCGAACGGGGCGAAGGGGGCGGGTGTCATGCGGGCTGCCTTTTTGCCTTCGATGGCCGCTTTGCCAGCGCCCGTCAAGCGGGCCTGCGGCGCAGGGGCCAGAGCATCAGGCGAAGCACCGCCCAGACCGCCATCAGCCCCGCCAGAAAGCCCGTCCCAGCAAAGATCGCGCCCGCCGGCGTCAGCGGCACGGCGGGGGCAAAGGCCTCCATTGTCGCCCGCCCCACCTCGTTATCGGTCAGCGCGCTGGCATGGTAGGCGCGCATGAAGGGGCCTGCGTTCTGGACGTCTGCCAGATCCGCACGCAGCCGGTCGTAGCGGTCGATCGTGCGGCTCATATCGGCCCGGCGGCGGTCCAAGAAGTCCGTGCCCTGCATCTGCGCCAGCGCCTCCGACCGGCTGAGGCCCACAGCGGCGGCGGAAGCGTCGAAATCGGCCACCACTTGCTCCAAAGCGTCCACCGCTCCGCCCAGCCGCTGCACGTATTGCTGCGAAAATTTAGGGAACTGAGAGGTCACACCCCCCGCCGCCAGGCCGCCCGCGAGGGCCAGGACCCGCACGATCACGGCAGCACCCGGTGCGCCGCCGCGGCCAGCACTGCGTCGAGGGAGATCATCTGGCTTTCAGTGATGCACCGGTCGTAAACCGCGACCACCGACCATTCCCCGCGCCAGGACACCGCGAAGCTGCCGACCTCCAACTGGCCGGGGATGCAATAGCCGCCGAAATGCCAGAAGTTGTAGCCGGCCCCCCAGGGCCGTACGAACATGCCGGTCCCGTACCAGTAGCCCGCCCCGAAATGGTGGCGCGGCGCCGGGTCCGGCGCCCGGTACCAATGGTGCAGGAAGGCGGCGTAGTCATCCGGCGCCATCTGCCAGCCGCCCCAGGCTAGCATCGGTGCAACGGCGGGCGCGGGCGCGGCGGGCACGCCAGCGGGCGCCAACACCCGGGCGCGGCAGGCCGCCTCGTAACTGGTGCCGGTCTGCGCGGCGATCATGTCGCCCAGCACCGCGTAGTTTTCGTTGCTGTAGAGGTACGTGCCCCGCAGGCCCGGATCCGCCCCCCGCGCCAGCGCCTTGGCCCCCACCTCGGGCGCGCGCAGGCGGTTGAGGGGGAGGAGCACGTTGCTCCACCCCTGCGTGCTGTCGGGCCAGAGGCCGGCGGTGTGGGTGATCAACTCGCCCAGCGTCGCGGCGCTGGTCCCACCCAGAACGTCGCCGGCGGTCGTCTCCAGCGTCCAGGCGCCCTCCGCCACAAGGCGCATCGCGCAGGTGGCTGTGATCGCTTTCGACAGCGATGCGATGGGCTGCGGATCATCGGGATTGAGGCCATGCCCTGTCAGCGAGACCGGCGCGCCGGCGTACCGCACGGCCAGCGCGCCGCGCCCGTCCAGGCCATCCAGCCAGGTCTGGAACGCGTCTTGGATCACCTCCGCCCGCGCGGCCCTGTCCGGTGCTTCCTGCGCGGCCAAAGGCAGCGCGGCGAGGCAGAGGATCAGGGCCAGCCAGCGCATCAGCGATGCACGGCGTAGATGTCCACCAGCCGCTGCACCGCGGCCTCCGGCGCCAGCTCTTCACTGTCTCCGGTCCGGCGGGAGGTCAGCTCCACCACGCCATTCTTCAGCCCCCGCGGGCCGACGGTGATGCGCCAAGGCAGGCCGATCAGGTCCATGGTGGCGAACTTGCCGCCCGCCCGCTCGTTCCGGTCGTCGTAGAGCGGCTCCAAGCCGGCTGAGGTGAGCGCCGCGTAGAGGTTCTCGCAGGCCGCGTCCGCCTCTGCATCGCCCTGTTTGAGGTTCACGATGCCCGCGTGGAATGGGGTGACACCTTCGGGCCAGATGATGCCCTTGTCGTCGTGAGACGCCTCGATGATCGCGCCCAGAAGGCGGCTGACCCCGATGCCGTGGCTGCCCATGTGGACCGGCACCTGCTTGCCATCCGGGCCTTGGACGACGGCGTTCATCGCCTCCGAATACTTGGTCCCGAAGTAGAAGATCTGCCCCACCTCGATCCCCCGCGCGACGCGGCGGCGGTCCTCCGGCACCTCGGCCCAGACCACCTCGTCATGGGTCTCGTCCGTGCGGGCGTAGCGGCTGGTGAACTCCTCCAGCACCGCCTGGCACTGGGCCACATCGTCGTAGTCGATCTCCCGATCCCCGAAGCTCAGATCGGTCACCGCGCTGTCGTAGAACACCTCACTCTCGCCCGTCTCCGCCAAGACCAGGAATTCGTGGGTGTAGTCGCCCCCGATGGGACCGCCATCCGCGCGCATCGGGATCGCCTGCAGGCCCATCCGCTCGTACGTGCGCAGGTAGCTGACCAGGTGGCGGTTGTAGGCGTGCAGCGCTGCGTCCTTGTCCAGATCGAAGTTGTAGCCGTCCTTCATGTAGAACTCGCGGCCCCGCATCACGCCGAAGCGCGGGCGCATCTCGTCCCGGAACTTCCATTGCACATGGTACAGGGTCAGCGGCAGGTCACGGTAGCTGGTCACGTGGCTGCGGAAGATGTCGGTGACCAGCTCTTCGTTGGTGGGGCCATACAGCATGTCGCGGCCCTGCCGGTCGCGGATGCGCAGCATCTCTTCGCCGTAATCGTCGTAGCGGCCGCTCTCGCGCCACAGCTCCGCCGATTGCAGCGTGGGCATCAGCAAAGGGATGTGCCCCGCGCGCTGCTGCTCTTCGTCGACGATGCGCTTGATATTCTCCAACACCTTCAGGCCCAGCGGCAGCCACGAATAGATGCCGGCGCTGGCCTGTTTGATCATGCCCGCACGCAGCATGTAGCGGTGCGAGACGATCTGCGCCTCGGCGGGCGTCTCTTTGAGGACGGGCAGGAAGTAGCGGGTCAGGCGCATGGGGCGGCTCCGGGTCGTTGTCCGCGCTTGCTTAGGCCAAAGGGGCATGTGCCGCAACGCGCGCGCCGGGCGGCGGGCGAAATTCTCACGGACGATCACGGCAGGGTGAGTGGACCCATCCGGTTTCTGCAGGCTGGCGTACTTATCGCACATGTCCCGACTGGGGCGTGGGACACAACACAAGGAAAGATATGATGAAGAAGATCAAGCACTTCGCCGCGGCAGCGGCCCTGACCGCCTGCGCCGGCGCCGCCTCCGCCGCGAACATCGTCGAGATTGCCGCGGGGGACGAGCGGTTCTCCACCCTCGTCGCCGCCGTGAGCGCCGCGGGCCTGGCCGAAACGCTGCAGGGCCCCGGCCCCTTCACCGTCTTCGCCCCCGTGAACGATGCCTTCGCCGCCCTGCCCGACGGCACGGTGGAGACGCTTCTGCAGCCGGAAAACAAGGGCCAGCTGACGAACGTGCTGCTCTACCACGTGGACGACCGCAACCTGACGGCGGAGATGATCCCGAACGGGTCGAACTTCTTCAAACCGATCCTCGCCTCCGAGCGGATCTGCATCACCAAGGGCGCGTCGGGCGTGTCCATCGCCGACGGCACCGGTCAAAGCGCGAATGTGGTGATCGCGAATATCGAAGCCGATAACGGCGTGATCCACGTGATCGACAAGGTGCTGCTGCCCGGCACGCGCCCAGACTGCCACTAAGGCGCGTCTGAGAGACCGGCATGGGGGCTCTGCCCCCATGCCCCCGGGATATTTGGAACCCAAAGAAGAATGTTAACCAGGTGTTTACCCGGCAGAGGGTAGGTCCGATCCTGCGGTACAGGCGGGGACGCCGATGACCGCACCCGAAGAAGGCTTTTGGGCTTTCCAGAAAGGAGCGCGTGCAACTGCACCGCTCCTTTCGCGTTTCAAATGGGGCGCCGAAGCCGCCCTGACCTCTGCCCAGACCCCGCCCGCCCCACAAACGACATGCCTGGGGCGCCCATGGAGACCACCCAACAGCGGCTTGGAACGCGGCCGTTAACCTTATCGGACATTAAGGTTAACGCCGCCCCGAACGGAGGCCAAACACACCTCTTCTTTGGGTCATAAATATCCCAGAGCGCGAAACAGCGTCTCGCCCGCACGCGCCGCGTGCGGATGCGCCCTTGAAGCAAACCCGCAAAGCGGCGACATAGGATAAGACCCACCACAAGGACCCGCCATGGCTCTGCCCGTCAAAGACCAGTTGCGCTATTGGGGCATCGCCGCCGCGATCTTCGTGCTGCTGCTGTGGTTCCTCGGCAATGTGCTCCTACCCTTCGTGCTGGGCGGCGCGGTCGCCTATTTCCTCGACCCCGTTGCCGACCGGCTGGAGAAGATGGGAACCAGCCGCGCGCTGGCGGTGGCGATCATCACCATCGTCGCGGTCCTGATCTTCGTGCTGGGTGCGGTCCTCGTGATCCCGACCCTCATCCAGCAAGCGGTGCAACTGGTCGACACCGTCCCCAAATTGGCGAGCGATTTCGGGGGCTTCCTGACCGAGCGCTTTCCGTCGCTGCTGGAGGAAGGCTCGACTGTGAACCGCTCCCTCGCCAGCATCGGGGAGACGATCCAGAGCCGCGGGGGGCAGCTTTTGAACTCCGTCCTCAACTCGGCGGCGGGGTTCATCAACGTGCTGGTGCTGTTCATCATCGTGCCGGTCGTCGCGATCTACCTGCTGTTCGATTGGGACCGGATGGTCGCGCGGGTCGACGATCTGCTGCCCCGCGATCATGCCCCCGTCATCCGGCGCCTGGCGGGGGATATCGACCGCACGCTGGCCGGCTTCATCCGCGGGATGGGCACGGTCTGCATCATCCTGGGCACCTACTACGCCGTCGCGCTTATGGTGGTGGGCCTGCAATTCGGGCTGGTCGTCGGCTTCGTCGCGGGGCTTTTGACCTTTATCCCATACCTTGGCGCGCTGATCGGGGGGCTGCTGGCGATCGGGCTGGCGCTGTTCCAGTTCTGGGGCGATTGGCTGTCTATCGGGGCGGTCGCGGTGATCTTCTGGATCGGCCAGGTGGCGGAGGGCAACGTGCTGACGCCCAAGCTGGTGGGCAGCAATGTCGGCCTGCATCCGGTCTGGTTGATCTTCGCGATGTCGGTCTTCGGCACGCTCTTCGGCTTTGTCGGCCTTCTGGTCGCCGTGCCGGTCGCCGCCGCCATCGGCGTGATCGTCCGCTTCGCGCTGGAGCAATATACCGCCAGCAAGCTTTTCCGCGGCACCGACCCGGACGGCGCGCAGATCGCCGAGCGGATGGAAGACGCCGCCGAATGACACCCGCACAGCTCAGCTTTGACCTCGGCGCCCGCCCGGCGCTGGGCCGCGCGGACTTTCTGGTCTCGCCCGGCAATGCGGTGGCCGTCGCGATGATCGAAGGATGGCGCGACTGGCCTGGCGCGCGCGCGGCGCTGATCGGCCCGGAGGGTGCGGGCAAGACGCACCTGACCCATGTCTGGGCGGGGCTGGCGGGGGCGCAGATCATCGCCGCCACGCATCTGGGGGAGGCGGATATTCCGGCGCTGGCCGCCGCGCCCATCGCGGTCGAGGATGTGCCGGACGTCGCGCAGGATGCGCCAACGCAAACCGCGCTCTTTCACCTTGCGAACCTCTGCGCAGCGGCGCAGATGCCGCTGCTGCTGACGGGCGCGGGGGAGCCGGCGCATTGGGGCCTAACCCTTCCGGACCTCGCCAGTCGGATGGCGGCCCTGCCCGTGGCCCCCCTGGGCTCGCCGGACGACGATCTACTGGGCGGGGTGCTGGCCAAGCTTTTTGCCGACCGTCAGCTGACCCCGCGCGAGGACGTGATCCCCTACCTGACCGCCCACATGCCCCGTGATTTCGCCACCGCCCGCGCCGTCGTTGCCGCCATCGACGCCGCCGCATTGACCGAGCACCGGGCGATCACGCGGCCCCTGGCGGCGCAGATGCTGGACAGCCTGCGGGCAGAGCCCACATAATCCCCTGTCACATTGGTGACGTAACACGCCGCAATATGGCCCCATGACCCAAGCCGATTTCCTCAAAGCCGCCTATCCCGCCCCGGCCGAGCTGCCGGATTTCGACCCTGCCAGCCCGGCGCGGTTCTTCAACCGCGAGCTGAGCTGGCTGGCCTTCAATTGGCGCGTTCTGGAGGAGGCGGAGAACCCGCGCGTGCCGCTGCTGGAGCGGCTGCGGTTCCTGTCGATCAGCTCCGGCAACCTCGACGAGTTCTACACCGTGCGCGTCGCGGGCCTGCGCGAGCTGGCGATGGCCGGCAACACCACGCCCGCCGCCGACGGGTTGAGCCCGGCCGATCAGCTGGTGCTGATCAACGACGATGCGCGCGCCCTGATGCGCCGGCAGCAGGAGGTGCTGGTCGCCCTGACCGCCGAGATGGAAGAGGCCGGGATCGACGTTCTGACCGACGCCGACCTGACGGAGGCGGACCGCGCGTTCTGCACGGAATATTTCCTGTCTTCGGTCTTTGCGGTCCTGTCGCCGCTGGCGATCGATCCCGCGCACCCCTTCCCCTTCATCCCCAATACCGGCTTCGCCCTGGCGCTCGAGCTAGAGCGGCGGCGCGACAAGCGGCCCCTGCAGGCGCTGCTGCCCATTCCCGCGCAGGTGCCCCGCTTTGCCCTGCTGCCCGGCGACGGCCTGCGCTACCTGCCCACGGAGCGGTTGGTGCTCGGGCACCTCGGGCACCTCTTTCCCGGCTACAAGCTGAAGGATCATTTCGAGTTCCGCGTGCTGCGCGACAGCGATCTGGAGGTCGAGGAGGAAGCCGAAGACCTGGTGCGCGAATTCGAGGTCGCGCTGAAGCGCCGCCGCCGGGGCGAGGTCGTGCGCCTGACCCATTCGGCCGGCGCGCCAGAGGCGCTGAAGGCGCTGATCATGAACGAGCTGCACGTGGCCGAGGCCGACGTGATCGAGCTGGACGGCATGCTCGGCATGGCCGATCTGAGCGAGCTGGTCACGAGCGCCCGGCCCGATCTGCTGTGGCCCAGCTTCACCCCCCGCGTACCGGAACGGGTGCAGGATTTCGACGGCGACATGTTCGCCGCGATCCGCCAGAAGGACATGCTGCTGCACCACCCATACGAGACGTTCGACATGGTCGTCCGTTTCCTCAGCCAAGCGGCGCGCGATCCGAATGTCGTGGCGATTAAACAGACGCTCTACCGCACCTCACGCGACAGCCCCATCGTGGAGGCGCTTTGCGAAGCGGCGGAGGACGGAAAATCCGTCACCGCGCTGGTGGAGCTGAAAGCGCGCTTCGACGAGGCCGCGAATATCCGTCAGTCCCGGCGGCTGGAGCGGGCGGGCGCGCACGTTGTCTATGGCTTCATGGATTTGAAAACCCACGCGAAAATCAGTACCGTCGTGCGGCGCGAGGGCGACAAGCTAGTCACCTACACCCATTTCGGCACCGGAAATTACCACCCGGGCACCGCGCGTATCTATACCGATCTGAGCCTTTTTACTTGCGACGCCGCTTTGGGGCGGGACGCGACCAAAGTCTTCAACTACTTGTCCGGCTATGCCGAGCCGGAGGCGCTGGACAACCTCGCCATCTCACCCGGCACGCTCAAGGCGCGGCTGCTAGAGCTGATCGCGGCGGAGGCGGATCACGCCGCAGCGGGCCGCCCGGCGCAGATCTGGGCCAAGATGAACTCCCTCATCGAGCCGGAGGTGATCGACGCGCTCTATGCCGCGAGCCAAAAGGGGGTGCAGATCAGCCTGATCGTGCGCGGCATCTGCGGGCTGCGCCCCGGGATCAAAGGGCTGAGCGACAATATCCGCGTCAAATCGGTGATCGGCCGGTTCTTGGAGCACAGCCGCATCGTCTGTTTCGGCTCCGGCCACGGGCTGCCGCACAAGAAGGCGCGCGTGTTCATCTCCTCCGCCGATTGGATGGGCCGCAACCTCAACCGCCGCGTCGAAAGCCTGGTGGAGATCGAAAACGCCACCGTCAAAGCGCAGATCACAAGTCAGATCATGGCGGCGAACATGGCCGATGTGGCGCAAAGCTGGCTGATGGCGCCCGATGGCAGCTTTCACCGCCCGGCCCCGCCCGAAGGCACGTTCGCCTTCAACTGCCACCGGTTCTTCATGGAAAACCCGTCCCTGTCGGGCCGGGGGTCGGCAGGCGCGTCGGACGTGCCCAAGCTGACGCATACCGAGGACTGAACGCCGCCGCCGCGCATTGACCAAAGCGGCACGCTGCGGCAAGGCTGGACCCGCCCGGGGGAGACGCGCGCATGGACGGCACGAGTGAGACCACGCCAGATTGGGGGCCGTTTGGGCGGCCCTTGTTCGACGACCCGTCGGTTCGCGCCCTGTCGCGGGTGGGCGTGGTCGACGTTGGATCGAACTCAGTCCGGCTGGTCGTATTCGACGGGGCGGCCAGGTCGCCTGCCTATTTCTACAACGAAAAGATCATGTGCGGCCTGGGCGCCGGCTTTGGTGAGACGGGCCATCTGTCGCCCGAGGGCCGGGCGCGGGCACTGGCGGCGTTGCGCCGCTTCGCGACCCTGGCGGATTCGATGGGCATCGCGCCCCTCACCGCGGTGGCGACGGCGGCGGTGCGCGACGCCAGCGACGGGCCGGACTTTCAGGACCAAGTGCTGCGCGAGACGGGCGTGAAGCTGTGGGTGATCGACGGGCTGGAGGAGGCGCGACTGTCGGCGCAGGGCGTCCTGCTGGGCTGGCCGGGCGCCTACGGGCTGGTCTGCGACATCGGCGGCTCGTCCATGGAACTGGCAGAGATCGCCGGGGGACGCGTGGGCCGGCGTGTCACGTCCGAACTGGGCCCCTTCAAGCTGATGGACATCAAAGGCGGGCGCAAAGGGCGCAAGGCCCATATCAAAGAGACGCTGGACCGCATCACCGCCGAGATTGGGCCGCAGCGCGACCGGCTGTTCCTTGTGGGTGGATCGTGGCGCGCGATTGCCAAAATCGACATGATCCGCCGGGGTTATCCCCTGAAGGTGCTGCACGAATACCGGATGAGCCGCGATGCGGTGCGCAAGACCTGCGCGATGATCGCGAAGGCGGACCTTGAGGCGCTGCGGGTCGAGGCGGGTGTGTCGGCCAGCCGGATGGCGCTCGTCCCCTTTGCTGCGGACGTCCTGGCACGGCTGGTCCGTCATGTCGGCCCGAAGGATATCGCCGTCTCCAGCTACGGCATTCGGGAGGGCTTGCTTTACGAGCAGATGCCCGACCGCCTGCGCGAGCGTGACCCGCTGATCGAAGCTGCCCGCTTTGCGGAGGCGAAGGACGCGCGCCTGCCGGGCTTCGGGCGCAAGCTTTACACGTTTCTCCAGCCGCTGTTCCGGAACCTGCCCGATCACCGTCTGCGGCTGGTCAAGGCGGCCTGCCTGCTGCACGATGTCAGCTGGCGCGCCCATCCCGACTACCGGGCTGAGATCTGCTTTGACAACGCCACGCGCGCCAATCTGGGCGGTCTGAAACATGCCGAGCGGGTGTTTTTGGGGCTCGCGCTGATGTATCGCTACAGCTCCAAACACGATGGCACGCGGATCGCGCCGCTGCTGGGGATGCTGACCGACCGCGACCTGCGCGATGCGGAGGTCCTGGGCCGCGCGATGCGGGTCGGCGCGATGCTGTGGACGGCCGAAGGGGACAGCGGGCAGTTGCGCTGGCGCCCGAAACGCCGGGTGCTGGAGCTGCACCTGACCGATGCAGCCGCGCCTCTTTATGGCGAGGTTGCCGCCGCCCGCATGACCGCGCTGGCCGGTGCGCTCCAGGCCGAGTTGCAGGTGACGATCGGCGGCAAGCAGGTGAGCTGAGGCATTGGGTGAGGCGGCGCGGGCAATGCACTGATTTTAAAAGCTAAACCTGATCTGGCGACACTTATCCACACAGCCGATCTTTAACGTGCAGACAGCTCACTAAACCTCAGATTTCTATGGGCTCTTCCAGTGGCGGCGCCGACGGTTTGCGGCGGATGATGATATCTCCATTGGGCAGCACTTCCGGCGCTTGGTACAGCGTCCAATCGTCGATCCGCTCCATCAAATCGCCCAAGGCCGGGCCCATCGCCTGCGCGAAATCGCGAAAGGCGGGGCCGATCTGTTCGGCCAGCCCTTCGAATTCGTCCAGCGCGGGTTCCATCTCTTTCAGCAGGCCCTCGAGGAACAATTGCGCCCCACGCTCCATCAGCGAGGGTGGCGGCGTTTCTTCGGCGGCGGCCGGCGCGGCGAGCAGTGCGGCGATAATCAGGGCGCGTTTCATATGAGGTAGATGGGAAGCGACGCTCAGATATCCAGATCGAGCGTGACGGGGAAATGATCGGAGGCGGTCACCAGCGCATCGCGCAGGGCCGGATCGGCCCAGCAGGCCGGATCGTCCAGAGGGTGCCAAATGCGCCAGCGCGGCGCGCGCGCCCGAAGGTCGGCGGAGACCATGATGTAATCGAGCAGCGCCTGCAAATACCGCTCCTCCGCGCCGATCCAGAACCGCGCCGTGGTCGGGGCAGCGCCCAAACGCCGTTCCAGCGCGCGCGCGGCGTGGGGATCGTAGAGGTCCCCGTCGCCCAGCAGGATCTCCACCGAGGAGCGGCCGAACAGGCTTTCGTATTCGTCGAGGCCCGGCCCGTCGTTCATGTCTCCCGCCACGATCAGCGGCGTGCCGGCGGCCAGGACCGCGTCGATCCGGCGCCGCAGCCAGATCGCTTGCGCCAATTGTTTGCGCCGGTTGGCGATGGATTGGCGCATCACCGCGTCCCGCGTACGCGCGCCGTGCGGGGCCTTGGATTTGAGGTGCGCGCCGATCAAAGTGAAGCGGGCATCGCACTTTTCCACAGCGAGCTCCAAAGGCGGTTTGGAAAAGACAACGCGGTCGGTCGTTCCATCCACATCAAGGTCGATGTGAAAGTCCCCGTCAAAGCGCGGCGCATCCGGCGCCGCCATCGGCGCGTGCCGCGCGCGCAGCACGTCCGGGTCATACAGCAGCGCGATTTCCTGCTGGGTGTCGTTGGCAAAGCCGAGCGCTACCGCCCGCGTGCGCAGATCGAAGGACGCGGCGAAGGCCTGCAATGCGGCTGCGCTGTCCGATTGCCGGCCCTGATCCGGCGCCTCCACGACTAGGACCGCGTCGGCATCCATCGCGCGAAAGACCGTGCCCAGCGCCGCCCATTGCGCCGCGCGGGTCACGCCGTGGCGGCCCGACCATGCGCCGTCGGGGGCCGGCACGTTCGCCTCGAAGAGCGCGTTGAACCACTCGACGTTGTAGGTGGCAAGCCGCATCAGCGGCCGCGCCCCGAGATCTCCTCCCAGGCGCGGTTGATGTCGATCATGCGTTTTTCGGCCAGGCGCACCGCCTCTTCGGGCACGCCGCGGGCGATCATCGCGTCGGGGTGGTTCTCGCGCACCAGCTTGCGCCAGGCGGCGCGGGCGACCTCCACCCCCGCCTCCGGCGCCAGGCCCAGCACGGTGTAGGGATCGCGCGGCGCGTCGGGCACGAACCGCACGCGCATCGCCTCGAATTCGGGCTGAGGCAGGCGAAAGATCTCCGCCACGCGCTGCAGGAACGCATTCTCACCGGGGTGATAGAACCCGTCCGCCATCGCGATGTGAAAGAGCCCTTCCATCAGGTCCGACAGGGTCTGGGGCTCATCGCTGAACATCGCCTCGATCCGGGTGGCGTACTCCTCGAACCCCGCGACGTCCTGCCGGGCGAGGTTGAAGACGCGGCCCGCGCCCGCCTCGTCCTGCTGCTGGATGTTGAAGACCTCGCGGAAGGCTGTCACCTCATCGCGGGTCACCTGGCCGTCCGCCTTGGCCATCTTGGCCCCCAACGCGATGACCGCGATGGCGAAGGCGACGGAGCGTTCGGGCGGCGCCCGGAGCCGGTCGAACACCGTCGCGAGGCTTTCGCCGGAGGTGAGCGCGGCGACGGCGGCGGTGATGCGGGACCAAAGCGACATGGCGTGCAGTCTAGCGCTGGGGCCGCCCGAAGTCAGGATGGGCGGGCAGGAATTTCTGCATCAGGATCAGGTCGAACCGCCGCCCGCCCTTGTCCCCGATGGCGGGCATCGTGCCGACATGCAGGTAGCCGAGCGCCATGTGGAACTGGACCGCGTCCGGGTTGGCACCGGAGATGGCGGCGACGATCACTGCGACCTGAGGCAGCGCGGCTTCGAGCGCGGTGACAAGCGCGCGGCCCTGCCCCTGGCCCCGCGCGGCGGGGGCCAAATGGACCGACAGCTCCGCCACATCCGCATAGCCCGGCCCGCCGCGGAAGGGCCCCGCGCAGGCAAAGCCTGTGGCGTCTTCGGTGACCAGAACCGGGCCGGCGGCGCGCAGGGCAGCGATATCGGCGGGCGTTTTGGGCGTGGTGGTGAAGGTGATGTGCGGCTGCGCGATCACGTCGTTCCAGATCGCGGCGATGGCCGCGTCATCAGCGGGCGTCGCGGCGCGGATCACAATGTGCGGTCGCCGTGCGGGGTGGCGAAGACGGCGTGCAGGCCCGCGGGCCCCGCCTCCACCGCGACGCGGTCATCGCTGAACACCGCGGAGAGCGCGGTTTGTAGCGCCCCGGCATCGGGATGGGTCAGGGTGAGCCGACGCAGGCGCACGCCCGTCCCGGCCAGCATCACGGCGGGATGGGACGACGTTTGCCAGCGGATGGTGGCGGGCCA
>JBCDFL010000082.1:0-13811 GCA_039178165.1 Pseudomonadota bacterium
GTCTTGTCGCAGCCGATAGTTAGCACGACGCCGTCGATGGGATAGCCGTAGAGGCTTTCCACCAGGCTCAGATACGCCAAGTTGCGGTCCAGCATCGCCGTGGGCCGCTTGCCGGTTTCCTGGATCGGGTGCACCGGCACTTCCAGGCACGTTCCGCCCGCCCGGGTGATCCCGTCGCGCACCCGTTTGGCCAGCTCGATATGGTGGCGGTTGCAGGGGCTCAGATCGCTGCCCGTCTGCGCGATGGCGATGACCGGCCCGCCGTCCTGCAGCTCCGCCCGCGTGAGGCCGTAGTTCAGGTAGCGCTCCAGATAGAGCGCCGTCATCTCCGGGTCGTCCGGGTTGTTGAACCACTTGCGCGAGCGCAGCTGGGAGGGGTCGATTTTTGGCATGGCTTGATCCTGCGGCCGGTCTGGCCTCATCTGTGCCAGTAAACGGAGCGCGCCGGAAGGGTGGGGGTGAAGCCCCCGCAGTTTTGCCGTGGGCAAACCTGCGGTTTGACGGGGGGCGGTCGGGGGCTGCCCGTTGCAAGCAACGGGTATGTCCTTTGCCATCACCATTTGTCTTGGTAGCGCCGGGACCATCGCCCGCCAAAGGGGAAGGAGCAAGCCCATGGACATCGCATTTCTCGGCACCGGCCTGATGGGCGCGCCCATGGTCCGCAACCTCGTCTCCTTCGGCTACACCGTGACCGCCTGGAACCGCACCGCGGCCAAGGCGCAGGGCCTCGACGCGCAGGTCGCCGCCACCCCGGCAGAGGCGGTGCAGCGCGCGGACATGGTCATCTCCATGCTCACGGACGGCCCCGCCGTGGCGCAGGTCATGGCGCAGGCCCAAAGCGAGGCGCTCTGGGTCGACATGTCCTCCACCAAGCCGTCCGAGGCCAAGGCGATGGGGCAGGGGCGCCGCTTCCTCGACGCGCCCGTCTCCGGCGGGACGAAAGGGGCGGAGGCCGGCACGCTCGCCATCATGGTCGGCGGCGCGGAGGATGATTTCGACGCAGCCGCTCCGGTGTTGCGCGCGCTGGGCCGTCCCGTCCGCGTCGGACCGCAGGGCGCGGGACAACTCGCGAAACTCGCCAACCAAGCCATCGTCGGCATCACCATCGGCGCGGTGGCCGAAGCGACACTGCTGCTGGAGTCGGGCGGCGCGGACCCGGCGGCGGTGCGCGCGGCGCTGCGCGGCGGCTTCGCCGACAGCACGATCCTGCAACAGCACGGGCAAAGGATGTCCACGCGCGACTTTACCCCCGGCGGCCCCTCCGCCATCCAATTGAAGGATATGGACAACGTTCTGGACGCCGCAGAGGGCTTGCACCTCCCGCTCGTCCAGGCAATCCGCGACCGCTACGCCCGGTACGTGCACGCGCTCGGCGGCGGGGGCAAAGACCATGCCGGCCTCTTCGAAGAGCTTTTGGACCTTCAGCCCAAGCGCTGAGCCCGTCGGGGCCCCACAGGCCCATCACGCTGACGGCGTTGTTATCCCGCCCGCATTGACCGGCGTCGGCAAAGCTCTCATTCCAAGGGCATGGAACTGATATTCGCCTACGCCGCGGGGCTTCTGACCCTCATCAACCCCTGCGTCCTGCCGGTCCTGCCAATCGTGCTGGCCTCCGCCCTGGGACAAAGCCGCTACGGCCCGGTCGCGCTGGCGGCAGGCATGTCACTTAGCTTCGTCGCCGTCGGGGTCGGGGTCACCGCCTTCGGCAGCGCCATCGGCCTCGACCAGTTCGTGATCGCGCAGGCCGGCGCCGCACTGATGATCGTCTTCGGCACGATCCTCCTGGTCCCCGCCTTCGCCCGCCGGTTCGAGACCGCGACCGCCGGCTTTGCAGCTCGCGCAGACCGGGGCATCGACCAGGTCGGCACAGACGGTCTGCGGGGCCAGTTTCTGGGCGGCATCCTGCTGGGCGCCGTCTGGTCCCCCTGTATCGGCCCGACGCTGGGCGCCGCGATTTCGCTGGCCAGCCAGGGGCAAAGCCTGGGCTATGTGACGCTGATCATGTCGTTCTTCGCGCTGGGCGTCTCCACCCTGATCCTGGCACTGGGGCTCGGCGCGCGGGGTGCGCTGCGGGCGCGCGCGCAATCGCTGCGCGGGCTGGCCGAACGGTCCAAGCCCATCCTGGGTGCCACGTTCCTTACCGTCGGTGTTCTGCTCTTACTGGGCGTCCACCATATGCTGGAAGCCTGGGCGCTGGAGGTCTTGCCCGCCTGGCTGATCGACCTATCCGTAGCCATATGATTGTCAAAGGAGCTTTCCCATGAACCGCCGTATCTTCCTCAGCACCGCCGTCGCCGGCGCCGCAAGCCTCATCCTTCCGGTCCGCGCGGCGCGCGCCGCTGCGGGCTTCGTCGACTACACGCCAGGCCTGATCCAGCGTGAGCTGGCCGCCGGTAAGACCGTCTTCGTCGATTACGCCGCCGACTGGTGCGGCACCTGCAAGACGCAGGAACGGGTGATCCAGGCGCTGTGGGCCGAAAACCCGGCCTATGCCGACGCGATGACCTTCGTGCGGGTCGACTGGGACGATTTCCGCCGGCACGAGGTCACGACCTCGCGCGGGATCCCCCGCCGCTCGACCCTGCTCGTGCTGCGCGGGGACGAAGAATTGGGCCGCCTCGTCGCGGCGACGTCCAAGTCGCAAATCCAGGGGCTCATGGACCTCGGCGTCGCGGCCAGCTGACCCCTACAGACCGCGCACCAAGCGAAAGCCCTGGTGCGCGGTCCCCGTATCCGGCGTGTTGCCGGTCCGCGCCGCGATGCGGTAGCGGAAGCAATAGGAGCGGTGGCACAGGAACGAGCCGCCCTTCAAAAGTTTCGCGCCGGGCGGCCAGTGGTGGGCCGCCCGTTTCGCTTTTGACAATGAACGCAGGCGCGCCGGTTCGGACGTCCATTCCCACACATTGCCCAGCATGTTGAACAGCCCGTAGCCGTTGGGCGCGAAGGATCGTACCGGCGCCGTGCCGATATAGCCGTCGCGCCCTGTATCGAGGTCCGGAAAGCGCCCCTGCCAGATGTTGCAGGGCTGGAAGCTATCGTCGTCCGGCGCCGCATCCCCCCAGACAAAGGGCACATCGCCCAGACCGCCCCGCGCGGCGTGCTCCCATTCGGCCTCCGTCGGCAGGCGGCCCCCGGCCCAGGCGGCAAAGGCGCGCGCGTCGGTCCAGGAGATGTGGACCGCCGGATGGTCCGGGTCCGCGTCCGCCCCGCCGGGCCCGTCCGGGCGCCGCCACTGCGCGCCGTCGATCCGGTGCCACCATTCCGTGCCCACGACCCGCTGCGTCGCGCCCGCCGCGGCGTGCACATGGTGCTGAAAGACGAAGGACCAGCCGAAGCGCTCCGCGTCCGTCGTGTAGCCTGTCGCCTCAACGAAGGCGGAGAATTGCGCGTTGGTGACCGCGCCGGCCATCATCGCGAAGGGCTTGAGGCGCTTGCGGCGCAGCGGCCCTTCCTCGTCTGCGGGCAAGCCCGGGTGGTCCGTGCCGATCAGCGCCGTGCCGCCCGGGATGTCGCACCAGCCGAGGTCGGGCGGTGCGCCCTTGGCGATCTCGGGCGCGGGCGCTGCGATGCCGCCGCGGGCCGGGCTGCAACAGGGTTTGCTCATGTCCCCGTTGTCCCGCGGCGCGGGGGCACTTGCAAGGCTCTGCCCCAACGTCCCGCGTGACCCACGCGCGGCCCCCATGCTAGCGCTAAGCGCAAAGAGGAGGCCCCCATGACCGATCTGCCCAGCAGCACTTTCTTCGCCCTCAGCCGCGACGGCGGTGTCGTGCATCTTGAGATGAACAACGCGGACAAGGCCAATGCCATGACGCCCGCGTTCTGGGCCGAGCTGCCGCAGATCTGCCGGGCGCTGAACAGCGATCCCTCCGTCCGCTGCGTCGTCCTGTCGGGCCGGGGCCGCCACTTCACCGCCGGCATGGATCTGAGCGCGTTCTCGGGCATCGCCGATCTGACCCAGGCGGAGGCGGGCCGCGCGGCCTACGCGCTGCGCGATCAGGTGCTGTACCTGCAGGACAGCCTCACCGCGCTGGAAAAGCTGCGTGTCCCGGTGATCGCCGCGACCCACGGCGCTTGCGTCGGCGCGGGGATCGACATGATCACGGCCTGCGATCTGCGCGTGTCCAGCGCGGATGTGCGGTTTTCCATCGAGGAAATTCACATCGGAATGGCCGCCGATGTCGGCACCTTGCAGCGCCTGCCCAAACTCATCCCGCCCGGCATCGTGAGCGAGCTTGCCTATACCGGCCGCCGCTTCTCCGCCGCCGAGGCGCAGGGCTGGGGTCTGGTCAATGCCGTGTTCGACGGGCGCGAGGCCACCATCGCCGGCGCCATGGCCATGGCCCAGAACATCGCCGCCAAAAGCCCGCTGGCGATTGCGGGCATTAAGCGGTCGATCGCCTACGCCCGCGATCACTCGGTCGAGGACGCCCTGGAGCAGATCGCCACCTGGAACGCGGGCATGCTGCGCCCCGAAGACATGATGAGCGCGATCCAGGCGAAGATGGCCAAGCAAGAGGCTGCCTTTGCCGATCTGTTGAAGGACGCGGTGTAGGAACACAACGCACCCGCCCTAGGCGCTCAGCCAAAGCGGGCCGCGGGCGGCGGCCCGCGCCTCTGCATCCTCGTGGATGTCTCAGCGCTGGGATCGAGAAATTCACCCGCCTGCGCTGACCAGCCAAACAGCCCGCGATGGGGTGCATGGGCCCCACAACCATCCCAGCTCAGCTGGAGCCTGCCGCGCGGGTGGCGTGGAACACGCCAGCCGCAGGGGGGCGGCAGGCGTGTCGGCCTCCTCGCGGAGGCCTATGACCTGAGGAAGACCGAGTTTTCAGGCTTACTGACCTGCCTGACAACGCCGAAAAATGCTTAACTTTCGCTATCTCCGTGGCGCTCAGCCCTAAGCAGGCCGCGTGGGTGGCGTGGCACACGCCGCTCAAAGGGGGCGGCCGGCGTGTTGGCCTCCTCGCGGAGGCCTTTAGGCTAAGCCCACCGAATGATCTTTAATCCGTCCCTGGACGCGCCGTCGCTTTGCAGAGCACGGCATGCGACAGTCTCGACCGGCGTGCAGGTCAAATCATCCTAATACAGGCGGCGTGGCGGTCCCCTGCTCGCGGCGCCTTGTGGCCAAGCGCATCGACCGGCCGTTCAGCCGAAATGCAACCACCTCAAACCCCGCTTGACGATCGCGCACCGGTGCCAAACACTCCGCCCATGACGCCCTTCACATTCAACACCGCACCGTCCATCCGCTTCGGTCCGGGCCTGCTGGACAACCTGGCCGAGATGGTCCCCGCCGGGGCCCGCGCGCTAATCGTCACCGACCCCGGCATGATCGCCACCGGCATCGTCGCCCGCGCCGAAGCGGGCCTCACCGCCGCCGGCGCCCACGTCACCATCTTTGCAGACGTCGTTGCCGACCCGCCCGAAGCGGTCGTGCACGCCGCAACGGAGGCCACGAAGGACGCGGACGTGGTCATCGGCCTCGGCGGCGGATCGTCTATCGACACGGCGAAATTGGCCGCGCTGCTGGCCGCATCCGGAGAGTCGCTGGCGGACGTCTTCGGCGTCGGCGTCGCCAAAGGCCCGCGGCTGCCGCTGATCGCTGTGCCGACCACTGCCGGTACGGGGTCCGAGGTCACACCGATCTCCATCGTCACCACCGGAACGGCGGAGAAGATGGGCGTTGTGACGCCCCTGATCATCCCCGACATCGCCGTCCTAGACCCGGAGTTGACCCGCGGCCTGCCCGCCCCCGTCACCGCCGCGACCGGCATCGACGCGATGGTCCACGCGATCGAGGCCTATGCCTCCGCCAGCCCCAACAATAACCCTGTCAGCCGCGCCCTCGCCGTCGAAGCCCTGAGGCTGATGGGCGGCGCCCTAGAGCGGGCCGTGACGGACGGGGGCGACATGGACGCCCGCGGTGACATGCTGCTCGGCTCGCTGCTGGCGGGGCAGGCCTTCGCCAACAGCCCCGTCGCCGCTGTGCACGCGTTGGCCTACCCGATTGGCGGGCATTTCAAAGTGCCCCACGGCCTCTCCAACGCGCTGGTCCTGCCGCACGTCCTGCGCTTCAACGCCGCCGAAGCGCCGAGGCCCTACGCCGATCTGCTGCCCCATGCCTTCCCCGATCTGGCGCACTTGCAGGGGCAGGAGGCCGCCGCGGCCTTCGCCGACGCGCTGGGCGATCTGTCAGCGCGCTGCGGGCTGCCATCTGGTCTGCGCGGCGTCGGCATCGCCGCGGGCGATCTGCCCCGTCTCGCGCGGGATGCGATGAACCAAACGCGGTTGTTGGTGAACAACCCGCGTACCGTGACCGAAGCGGACGCGTTCGGCATCTATCAAGCGGCGCTGTAGGCCCCGACCGGGGGCAGCGCCAAGCAACCACGAGGCTCCCATGGCCAAAGCCGCGCCCGGCGACCGATCCGACTACGCCGCGTTCTCCACCATCACGACCCGCTGGTTCGACAACGACATCTACGGGCACATGAACAACGCCATGCACTACCAGCTGTTCGATACCGCGGTGAACGGCATGTTGATCGAACGCGGGCTCTTGAACCTCACCAACAGCGCCACAGTCTTTCTGGTCGTGGAAACCGGATGCACCTATCACGGCGAGCTTGCCTTCCCCGACGTGATTCACGCGGGTCTTCGTGTGGCGCGGCTGGGCAGCTCGTCCGTCCGCTACGAGCTGGGCCTGTTTCGCAACGCGGAACGAACAGCCTCGGCCGAGGGCCATTTCGTCCACGTGAATGTCAGTCGCGACAGCCGCCGCCCCGTCCCGATCGCCGCCCCCGCGCGAGCGAGCCTGGGCGAGTTAACCGTAGAGCGCAAACCATGAAATCGCCGTTAACGCCGTCCGGCGAACACGAGGGCGCGACACTCGATTTTGCGGCGCGCATGTCTTACGGCGATTATCTGGGCCTGGATGCGCTGCTGACAGCGCAAAATCCACTATCCGACGCCCACGACGAGATGCTGTTCATCGTGCAGCACCAGACTTCCGAGCTGTGGATGCGTTTGGCCATTCACGAGCTGAATTCGGCCCGCGCCGCGCTGGGAGCGGGTGACCTGCAGCCGGCCTGCAAGATGCTGACCCGCGTCGCGCGGATTTTCGAGCAATTGAACAATGCCTGGGACGTGCTGCGCACGATGACCCCGTCCGAATACACGCAATTTCGCCCTGCGCTGGGCGAATCGTCGGGCTTTCAGTCGCACCAATACCGGCAGATCGAATACATCCTCGGCAACCGGCAGACCGCGCTGATGAAGGTCCACGCCCACCGCCCGCCGCTGCATGCGGTGCTGGAGACCGAGCTTGCGCAGCCGAGCCTTTACCAAGTCGCGCTGCGGATCGCGGCCGCGGCCTTGGACCGGGCGGACCCCTCCGGCCTTCCCGGCGGCGGGGCGTGGGCCGCGCAGGATGCAGTACAGGACCTTTGGACAGAGGTTTATAAAGACCCCGCAACACACTGGGATATTTATCAATTGGCTGAGAAGTTGGTGGATCTCGAAGACTACTTCCGTAGGTGGCGATTCAACCATGTCACCACGGTGGAGCGGATCATCGGTTTCAAGCGCGGCACCGGCGGCACGGCGGGGGTCTCCTATTTGCGGAAAATGCTTGATGTCGAGCTGTTCCCCGAACTCTGGCACGTGAGAGGCGCCCTTTAGATGATCCTGCGCAAAGAGCTGTTCGAATTGCCGGACGGGGTGATTTACCTCGATGGTAATTCCTTGGGGCCGTTGCCGAAATCCGCGAATTCGCGGGTCGCTCAGATGATGGCGCAGGAATGGGGTCAGATGCTGATCCGCGGCTGGAACGAGGCGGGCTGGATGGCCCAGCCGAGCCAGGTCGGCGACCGGGTCGGCGCGTTGATCGGCGCGCCTGCAGGCTCCGTCGTGATGGGCGACACTCTGTCGATCAAGGTGTATCAGGCTGTCGCCGCGGCGCTTCAGATGCGACCGGACCGGAAGGTAATTCTGAGCGATTCCGGTAACTTCCCAACCGATCTTTATATGGCGCAGGGCCTCATCGACACGCTTGACGCGGGTCACGCGCTGCGTGTCGTCGCGCCGGAGGGTGTGGCCGAAGCAATCACCGAAGACGTCGCCGCCGTGATGCTGACCCAGGTCGATTATCGCACCGGCCGCATGCACGATATGATCGCCATCACGCGGGTGGCGCACGACGCCGGCGCTGTGATGATTTGGGATCTGGCGCATTCCGCGGGTGCCGTGCCGGTCAACCTGCTGGAAAGCAATGCGGAATTCGCAATCGGCTGCACCTACAAGTACCTCAACGGTGGGCCTGGCGCGCCGGCTTTCATCTATATCCGGCCCGATCTTGCGGACCAGGTACAGCCGGCGCTCGCCGGGTGGCTGGGCCACGCGGCCCCCTTCGCCTTCGATCCCGATTACCGCCCCGCCGGCGGGATCGAGCGGATGCGGGTCGGCACACCGCCCGTCCTCCAGATGACCGCCCTGGACGCGGCCCTCGATGCTTGGGAGGGTGTGGACATCTCGGAATTACGTGCAGCTTCAGTGGCTTTGCAGGACCTCTTCATCCAAGAGGTGGAGGCCCGGACGGACCTGATCCTGGCCAGCCCGCGTGACGCGGCGCTGCGCGGAAGCCAGGTGTCCTTTCACTTCGAGCATGGCTACGCCGCCATACAGGCCCTGATCGCGCGCGGCGTGATCGGCGATTTTCGCGCCCCCGACATCATGCGCTTCGGTTTCACGCCGCTTTATATCGACGAGGATGATGTGCGCGCAGCGGCTGAGCATATCGAAGCCGTATTGACGGACCGCCTGTGGGACAATCCAGCCTATCAGGCGCGCAACCGAGTGACATAACGAAAATCAGAATCTATATCAGACCGTTATCAGTCGATCTGAATGCTCTGCAGCAACTGGCCGCTGGCCCTGTCATGCACATGCAGCATCCCTTCTGCGTCCACCAACAGGATCCGGGTCGGGGTAAAGGTCACCGCCGCCAAGGGGCCATCCGGCGCGGCCAATCCGTCAGGGACCGCCAAAGGCGGCGCAGCGGTGTTGAGGCGGATGACAAGCAGCACGACGATCAGTACAACGCCGCCGATCATCGTCGCGGTCAGCACCGTGACGAGGCGGCGCAGCCAGACCAATTGGACGCCGGCTTCCTCGGGCTCTGGGTGAGACATGGACAACCTCGTTGAGTTTGTGATCGGCGCGGCGCCGCCCGCGCGGCTTGATAAGGCGCTGGCCCGCGATGTGCCAGAGGGCGCCGCGCTGTCGCGCACGCGTCTGGCGCGACTGATCGCGGATGGGGCCGTGCGCGTGTGCGGCGCCGTGTGCACCGATGCAAAGGCGCGCGTGGCGGAAGGGGACGCCATCGCCATCACCGTCGCCCCGGCGGAGGAGAGCGATATCGCGCCCGAGGCGATCCCCCTTTCCATCGCTTACGAGGATGCCGACCTGCTGGTCGTGGACAAACCGGCCGGCATGGTGGTGCATCCTGCGCCGGGCAGCCCGTCCGGCACGCTCGTCAACGCGCTGCTGGCCCATTGCGGTGCCGACCTGTCCGGCGTGGGCGGCGTGCGGCGCCCGGGCATCGTCCACCGGATCGACAAGGACACGTCTGGCTTGCTCGTCGTTGCCAAAAGCGACGCGGCGCATCATGGGCTCGCCGATCAATTCGCGGCGCATAGCGCCCTGCGGACCTACACCGCGCTTGTCTACGGCGTGCCGGACCCGGGCGATCCGCGCCTGCGCGGGGTGCGCGGCGCGTCGTTCGAGGGCAGCACGCTCAAGCTTACGACCCAAATCGCGCGGCAACGGACCGACCGGCAGCGCCAGGCGGTGCTGTTCGAGGGCGGCAAACACGCGGTGACCCGCGTGCGGGTCGAAGCGACGTTTGGCGCGCCACCGGCGCTGGCGCAGGTCGCTTGCCGGTTGGAGACGGGGCGGACGCACCAAATCCGTGTGCATATGGCCCATGCGGGGCATGGCCTGGTCGGGGATCCGGTCTATGGTGGAGCGCGGAAGTTGCCGGCGGCGATGCAGGGCGCCGACGCGGTCCGCGCCTTTCCGCGCCAGGCCCTGCACGCGGCGCAGCTGGGCTTCGTGCACCCGGTTTCGGGCGAAACGCTCCGCTTTGACGCACCTTTGCCGCGAGATATGGCGGACCTGATCGCGGCCCTGTCGCGTTAAGCGCGCACAGCAACGCACATATGCGCGAGGCGCACTGCCGCACCGTGCGCGAATGGGTGAAGTTATCGTTGAGCGGGTCGCCTCTTGCGCCGCGCCCCGTCGATGCCCATATCCGATGTTAAGCGCTGTAACATGCGCGTCCGTAGAAAGGGGGACATCATGGCAAATTACGCGAACCTTCCCGCACCGACGCCCGAAGGTGGGCTGAACCGGTACATGCAGGAAATTCGGAAGTTCCCGCTGCTGGAGCCCGAAGAAGAATACATGCTGGCCAAAGCCTGGGTGGAAAAAGAAGATACAGGCGCTGCGCACAAGATGGTGACATCCCACCTGCGCCTCGCCGCGAAAATCGCGATGGGGTATCGCGGCTACGGGCTGCCGCAGGCGGAGGTGATCTCCGAAGCCAATGTCGGACTGATGCAGGCGGTCAAACGCTTCGATCCGGAAAAAGGCTTCCGCCTCGCCACCTACGCGATGTGGTGGATCCGGGCATCGATTCAGGAATACATCCTGCGGTCCTGGAGCCTGGTGAAACTGGGCACGACGTCGGCGCAGAAGAAGCTGTTTTTCAACCTGCGCAAGGCCAAGGCCCGCATCGGCGCACTAGAGGAGGGCGATTTGCGCCCCGAAAACGTCGCGCGCATTGCGACCGATTTGGGCGTGACTGAGGACGAAGTGATCTCCATGAACCGGCGCTTGTCGGGCGGGGACGCATCGCTGAACGCCACTGTCGGTACCGAAGGCGACAGCGCCATGCAGTGGCAGGACTGGCTGGAGGATGAAGATGCTGACCAAGCCAGCGACTATGCGGAACGGGACGAGCTGGAAGTGCGGCGCGAAATGCTCGCCGCGGCGCTGGACGTTCTGAACGACCGAGAAAAGGACATCCTGACCCAGCGGCGCCTGTCCGATCAGCCAGTGACGCTGGAGGAGCTGAGCGGTCAATACGACGTCAGCCGCGAGCGCATCCGCCAGATCGAGGTCCGCGCGTTCGAGAAGTTGCAAAAACGCATGCGGGAGCTGGCGCGCGAAAAGGGTCTTCTGGGCGTCTGACCTTTCGCGCCGGCGCTTGCCCAGATAGCCTCGCCCGGAAAGACCGGGCGGGGCTTTTTTGTGCATATGCCGCGCCGACCGCGAGGGGCCGCTTGGACAGGACGGGCGTTTGATCGGAACACAGAATGGACCGGGGCGGCTAGTCTTCCACCTGCCGCGCTCGTGGCTGGGGCCGGTGGGCACTGGGCTGTTGCCGTTCTACCGCCGCCTGACGGAGGGGCTCGCGGCGCGCGACGTGCCGCTCGATATCGTCCCGCTGGAGCGTGAGGGGCTGCTAGACCGAGTGGCGCAGGACGACGCGTTTCACATCGTCAATCACGGGCGGTTCCGTCACCCGCGCGTCCTGAACGCCGGCATCGCCTACGTCTACCCGTTCTGGAACATGGACCCCTGGGGCATCCGCGCGTTTTCGTCGATCGCGGAGGCGCCCTTCGACCCGCGGGGAATAGACGCGGAGATCGCGCGCCCGTTCTTCCGCCGTTTGCGCCAACGGATCGTGGACGCGCGCAGGTCCCGCTACGCGCAGCCGGATGCGGTGGCGGAGCTGCCGCAGGGGAGCACGGCCATTTTCCTACAGTCGGAGGCGCATCGCGGCGTGGGGGAGACGATGTGGCTGGACCGGCGCGCGATGGTGGACGCAGTGCTGGGGGCCGAACGCGGCCCGGTCGTCGTCAAACCGCACCCCCGCGACACGGACCCCGCCACGCGCGACTGGCTTGCCAGCTTGCCGGTGACGGTCACCGACGGCAATATCCACGACATTATCGCCGCGGCGGACCGCGTGGTCACGATCAACTCAGCCGTCGGGATCGAGGCATACCTGCACCGCAAGCCAGTGATCCTGTGCGGCCGTGCGGATTTTCACCATATCGCGGACGAAGTGCGCGATGCCGCCGCCCTGATCGACGCGCTCAAGGCGCCCACGCGCAAACGGCCCTATGACAAATACATCTGGTGGTACTTTGCGGACCGCTGCCTCAGCACGACAGAGCCGGACCTGGTGGACCGGTTCCTTGCGCGGGTTCGGGCCTAACCGTCTTCGGCAAAAGCGGCGGCCTCGGCCAGGAACCCGGCGGTCTTCCGCTCCACCCGCCGTCCTTCGCGGAAGCCCAAGACGGCGCCGGGAATGATCAGCAGCATTGCCAGAAAGACCGCACCGCCCCCGAACCCGGCCAGAAGCGCCGCGCCGAAGGAGAGGGCGATCAGCGCGGTCATCACCGGTGCGAACCCGTGGCCGGAAATCCGCTGTGCCCTCTGTGTGCCGGGATAGACTTTGGTTTGACCCATCGAATGGTTGCGCACGATAGTGAGCGCCATCTTGCCCTTCAGATGCGGCGCCGCCGTGAACACGAGCGAGATTTTCTGACCCGACCGGATCGGAATAGCGTTGGCGTCCAGTAGCAGGAACGTCTCCGTCCCGTCTTCCTGCGTGTACCACACCTCATTCGTGTGGGTGGTCCAGGAATTGATCGTCACCGGCGCGATGTGGCCCGATGTCTGGCCACCCACCGTCTGGATCATCCCGCCGCCACCGCCGCCGCGGATATGGGTTTCGGTGCGCCGTTCGACCCGGTCGGCGACGAAGGTGTAGCGCACAAATTCGGCGGGCCGCCCGGCCTCGGCACTGTCCACGGCGGAGGCATCGGTGCCGCCCCCTCCGCCGCCCGCGCCGCTGCCCCCCAGCACGAACGATGTCAGCGACACCGCGCGCCGCGGCGCTTTGGGGCGATACCGGGCTTCCGTCGGCATGTCGTCGCCGCCCTTGGCGTAGGTGCGCGGCAGGCCCAGATGATCCTCCAGCAGCGTCAGGTTCTTGCGATTGGCCTTCCAGACGATGTCGAACAGGTCGCCCGCCACCGGGATCGCCGCGCCGGCGATGATGTCGCCGCCGAGGTTGGCCGCCATCTTGCCCATCGTCTCCGGCGGCACCTTGTGCTTTGCCGCGTCCACCAAGATGAATGCGCCTGCAGCGCCGGTGATCAGATCGCCGATGACCGGGATGATACCCAGGATACCGTCCAGCCCGATGGCAAACCCCGTGCCAGGGATCTTGATCGTGCTGTCCATGAGCTGGGCGATGTAGCGGGACGTGGAAATGTCGGGCTCTGCGCCCGGTTGTGCTGTGTCGGTCATGAAATTTGGTCCGTAGAATGCGGTGCGCCGTGGCGCTCAATAGCCGCATCTTCCTACGGAATGACCGACCCGTCGAGTGAACATTGGCCCGGCGGGGCAAGGGCCGGGCGCCAAGCGCCCGGAAATTAGCCGTTTACGGCTCGAGCCGCTGCAATTCGTCGATGAAGCCTTCGATCATGCTCAGCCCCTTGTCCCAGAAGGCGGGGTCGGAGGCGTCGAGGCCGAAGGGGGCCAGAAGCTCTTTGTGGTGCTTGGACCCGCCGGCTTTGAGCATCTCAAAATACTTGTCCTCGAACCCCTCCGCGCCGCTGGCGTAGACCGAGTAGAGCGCGTTCACCAGGCCATCGCCGAACGCGTAAGCGTAAACGTAGAAGGGCGAGTGCACGAAGTGCGGGATGTAGGCCCAGAACGTCTCGTACCCTTCCATGAAC
>JBCDFL010000083.1:0-13603 GCA_039178165.1 Pseudomonadota bacterium
CGGCGGCGAAAGGGACGTGGACCTAGTCGAGCTCGTCCGCAAAATGCTCCAGCAGCTTGTGTTTGAGGATCTTTCCCGTCGGTGCAGCGGGCAAGGCTTCGGCGAGTACGATCTGGCTGGGGCGTTTGTAACCCGTGAGCCGTTCGGCGACGAAGGCGCGTAGGGCTTCGGCCTCCAACGCCGTATCCGGCGCCACTTGGCAGAAGGCGACTACCTTCTCGTCACCGCCTATTCTGCGGCCAACGACTGCCGCCTGGATCACGTCCGGGTGGTCGTTCAGCGCGGCTTCGACCTCCGGCGGGTAGACGTTGAAGCCACCGTGGATGATCAGCTCCTTGCTGCGACCGACGATGTGCAGGTGCCCGTACGCGTCGATGCGGCCCAGATCTCCGGTGCGCAGCCAGCCTTCGGGCGTAATCGTCTCCGCCGTGGCGTCCGGGTTGCGATAGTAGCCCATCATGACGTGCGGGCCGCGGGTCAGTACCTCCCCCACATCTTCCTCCGCGCCGGGCGCGTCCAGATCGACGGTGTTTTCGACACCCGGCAAGGGCGGGCCGACAGAGATATCGTCCGATCCCAGCGGGTTGCGGGTCGCCGCCGCCCCGGCAGAGCATTCGGTCATGCCCCAGCCATTCTGCAGCGCGACGCCGTAGAACCCCTCCGCCTCGCGCTTCCAAGTCGGGTCCAGCGGCGCAGCACCGGAGGAGACATAGCGCAGCGTCGGCGAGTTGAGGTTTTGCCCCTTCACATGGGCCATCAGAAGCGCGTGCATCTGCGGAACGGCCGAAAACAGCGTGATCCCGTCCCGCAGCGCGGCATGCGTGGCGGCCACGTCGAACCGCGCTGCGAGCCGGACCGGAGCGCCAGCCGTCACAGACGCGACCGTCACAGAGCAAAGCCCGAAGACGTGGGTGATCGGCAGCACGCCATAGATGAGATCGTCCGGTGTCATCTGCCGCAGATTTGCCGAGGTCAGTCCGCCGAACCGCACATTGGCGTGGGACAGCATCACACCCTTCGGCGCGCCCGTCGTCCCGGTGGTGTAGAGAAGGACGGCGAGGTCTGTGTCATCCGCCGGGTTGCTGTCATGCGCGGCGCCGATAGCGAGCGTTCCGAACGGTCCCGTATGCTCTGCCAGCCCGTAGGTTTTGGCGTGCGCGGCCGCGTTCTGCGACACCTCCGTCGTCGCGAGGATAGCAGCTGGCGTGCAGTGCTCTTCGATCCGCGCGATTTCGGCTTGGGTCTGGCGCGCGTTCGCGGGCACGATCACTGCGCCGATGCGCCAGGCGGCAAAAAGGCTCGTGACCGCGGCGCAGCAATTCTCAGACAGAAGCAGCACCCGGTCACCCGGCTTGACGCCCAGCGCGACGAGCCGGGCGCCAATCTCCGCGCTCGCGGCGTCGAGGCCTGCGTAGCTGAGCGCGTGTCCGGCATCATCGCTGAAGGCGGGCGCGTCGGGGCGCGCGGCGAGTTGCGTTTGCAGCAGGTGGTCGAGGCGCGCGCTCATCCAAAGACCGGCTTGCGCTTTTCGAGGAAGGCGGCGATCCCCTCCGCCGCCTCGTCCGCGCCCGTGGCCCAGGCCATGGCATCGCGTTCGGTGTCCAGCTGCTCTGGCATGGCTTGATCGTAAGCGGCGTTGACCATCGCTTTGATCCGCGACTGCGCGGCGGGCGGGCCGTCGGCGATGTGGGCGGCCAGGGCCGCCGCGGCGTCTTCAACCTCCGCCAGAGGAAGGGCAGCGTTGATCGCGCCCGTGGCCGCCAGCCGGCTCGCCGGGATCGGACGGGCGAGCACGCACATCTCCATCGCCAGCGACTTCGGGACGATCCGTGCGAGGTGGGCGGTCAGACCGCCATCGGGCACCAGACCGGCCTTCACGTAGGCGGCGGTGAGCTTGGCCGCTTCGTCCGCGATGATGAAATCGCAAGCGAGCGCGATGGAGGCCCCTGCCCCCGCAGCACCGCCCTTGACCGCCGCAATGACGGGGACCGGGCAGGACTGTATCGCACGGATCACGTCGTGCAGGATGTCGATCTGCTGGCCTCGTTCGACTTCGGAGTAATTGCGCCGGGTGATCAACACGTTCAGGTCGCCGCCTGCGCAGAAGAAGTCGCCGCGGGACGTGATGGTGACTGAACGGATGCTGGGGTCTTCTGCGGCTTTGCAGGCCGCGACGATCGCTTCGTAGAATTCCGGGGTCAGCGCGCCGCGGCGGGCGTCGTTGCCGTTCCAGACGATGGCGCGGTGGCCCGTGATCTCAAACGTGGCGTCGGTCATGGAATGGCCTTTCAAGCTGTTCACGCCGGGCCAGCAAGGCCCGCGCTGCGTTGGGGTGGCGCGTACGCCCGCTCATTTGATCCTCTTGAAGACGCCGGTCGCGGTGGCAAGCAAGCGGCCATCCTCCGCCGTCAGGGCGCCGTCGACAAAGAGGATCGACCGGCCACCACCGGTCACAGTGCCGGTGGCCGTTACCGTACCCTCGCGTACGGGCGCGATATAGCTGGTGGTCATTGAAACAGTCATGACGGTCGGGATCGCGTCGGGGTCGTAGCGCAGCGCGGCCGCGTAGCCCATCGCGTTGTCGAGCATCGCGGCCATGATGCCGCCGTGCAAGCCGCCGTGGCGGTTGGTGTGCTGTGGCCCGATATCGAGAATAGATCGGGCCACACCGTCCGTTAGATCCACGACGTAACCGAGGAGCGTTTGCGCGCCGGTTTCGTCGCGGATCATGCTCATGCAGCGCTCAGCGCGATGAAGCGTTCCAGGTGGTGGTCGGTGTCACCGAAGCGGTGGTCGGCCATCACGATGCGCTTGGCGATATGGGCCAGCTCGTATTCCTGCGTCATGGCGATGCCGCCGTGCAGCTGGATCGACTCCTCGGCCACCAACCGTCCGGTCCGACCGATCAGGTTCTTCGCGCCGGAGATGTTGAGGTCCCGCATCGGCGTGTCGAAATAGCCCGCGGCGTTGATCACGGCGGAGCGGGCCTGCTCCATCTCGATCAGCAGGTCAGACATCCGGAAGGCGAGCGCCTGGAAGGTCCCGATGGGCCGCCCAAACTGCTTGCGCGTCATCAGGTAGTCCTTGGTCAGGTACGTCGCCGTCTCCATCGCGCCGAGCGCTTCGGCGCATTGGGCGACGGTGGCGAGCGCCGTGACCTCTTCGATGACCTTGAAGCCGTCTTCGGTCAGCAACTCTCCCTCGACATCTTCGAGGATGACCTCCGCCGCGCGCCCACCGGCCAGAAGCGGGTAGCCCTGGATCGTCAGGCCCGGCGCGTCTTTGGCCACAAGGAACAGCGCGATGCCGTCCGTGTCCGCCACCTGGCCCGACATCCGGGCGGAGACGATGATGTGATCGGCAGCCTCGGCGTTCATCACGACCGCCTTGCGGCCGTTGAGCTTCGTACCATCCGCTGCCGTACGGACATGGTTCAGATCATAGCGGCTGTCCGGCTCACCGTGCGCGACGGCGAGGTGCAGGCCGCCGCCAATCATCTCTTCGACCATCTCGGTATTGCCGCACGCAGCCAGAATACGCCCGCCCAGCAGCGCGGAGTCGAGGAACGGCTCCACTACGCCGGCGCGCCCAAGCTCTTCGAAGACGACGGCGATGTCGAAACCAGCGCCGCCGAAGCCGCCCTGATCCTCGGTGAAGAGGGCGCCTATCACGCCGAGCTCGGCCAGTTCGGCCCAAATCTCGGCGCTCATGCCCGTCTCTGAGCCAAGGATCTTGTTGCGGACGGCGGTGTCGTATTTGTCGCGAAGGTAACGGCGCAGGCTGTCCTGCAGCATTTGCCGTTCTTCGGTAAGATCGAAGTTCATCTTTGGCTCTCTGTTAGGCGCCGGGCGCCATTTTGACTTTGGCGATGATCCCGCGCTGGATCTCGTTCGAGCCGCCGAAGATCGACAGCTTGCGGTTGTTGAAGTAATCCGCGGCGACGGGTCCAGCCTCGTGCGGGTCGGGGATCTGGTCGTTCGCCCCTTCGAGCGCTTCGGAGGCGAAGGGCATCGCATAGGGCCCGACTGCGCGGCGGGCAAGATCGTTGATCTCCTGCCGGATCACCGTGCCTTTGACTTTGAGCATCGACGCCTCGACCCCAGGCGCCTCGCCCGCGGCGGCCTTGGAAATGATGCGCAGATTGGTCGTGCTCATCGCCATCAGATCCATTTCGACCTGCGCGACGCGCGCGGCGAAATGGGGGTTCTGCATCAGCGGCTTGCCGTTGGTGTTTTCCGCCTTGGCCACACGCTTGACCGCCGCCAGACCCGCCTGGGAGAAGCCGACACCGGCGATGTTCGTCCGCTCGTGCGTCAGGAGGTACTTGGCGTAGGTCCAGCCTTCGTTCTCCTTGCCGACCAGGTTTTCCACCGGCACTTCGACGTCGGAGAACCAGACCTCGTTCACCTCGTGCGTGCCGTCCAGCAGGATGATCGGGCGCACTTCGACCCCGGGCGTGTTCATGTCGATCAGAAGGAAGCTGATGCCCTCCTGCTGCTTCACCTCTTTGTTGGTGCGCACCAGGCAGAAAATCATGTTGGCGTACTGGCCCAGCGTCGTCCACGTTTTCTGACCGTTCACGACGTAATGCGTGCCGGCATCATTCAGGACCGCCGTGGTCTTCAGCGAGGCAAGGTCAGAGCCCGCGCCGGGCTCCGAATAGCCCTGGCACCACCAGTCCTCACCGGACAGGATGCGGGGGAGCCAATAGTCTTTCTGCTCCTGGCTGCCGAATTTCTGCAGCACGGGGCCAAGCATCGACAGGCCAAAGGGCACGATGCGCGGGGCGTTGGCCATCGCGGCCTCTTCCTCGAAAATGTGGCGCTGCACGGCGTTCCATTCGCCGCCGCCGTATTCCTTGGGCCAGTTGGGCGCCAGCCAGCCTTTGGCGTTGAGGATCGCGTGGTAGCGTTCCTGGTCTTCCTTGCCGAGTTCCTGACCCATGCGGATCTTGTCGCGCATCTCTTGCGGGACATCCGTCTGCATGAATTCGCGGACTTCCGCGCGGAAGGCCTGTTCTTCTTGGGTGTAGCTCATGTCCATGTCACGTCTCCTTAAGCGGATTTGTTCAGGTCGTCGAAAGTGCGGCCCTCCGCCACCAGCTCTTCGAGCAGGGGAGCGATGGTCCAGAAATGCGGGTCTTCCTTAGCGTAGCCTTTGAGGTCTTCGAGCAGCGCGGGCAGGCCCACGATGTCCGCCCATTTCAGCGGCCCGCCCCAGTAGCGGGGGAAGCCGTAGCCAAAGAGCAGGGTCATATCCACGTCCAGCGGGCGGCGGGCAATGCCTTCGCCAACCACTTTGGCGGCCTCGTTCACCATGGCGGCCATGTAACGGCGCACGATTTCATCGTGGCTGAATGCGCGGGGGGTGAGGCCCTGTCCGGCGCGCTCCGCCTCGATCAGCGAAATGACGTCCGGGTTCGGGACGCGCGCCTTGGGGCCCGCGGCGTAGTCGTAGTAGCCCTTGCCGGTCTTCTGGCCGAAATGTCCGTCTTCACAAAGCTTGTCGGCATAGCTGCTGTCGCGGGCGTTGGGGTCGATGCCCTCCGCCCGTTTGCGCTTGCGCACGGCCCAGCCGATATCGAGGCCGGCGAGGTCCGCAACCGCGAAGGGTCCCATGGCAAAGCCGAAGCCCTCCAGCGCTTTATCGATCTCGTACGGCGACGCGCCGTCGAGGATCATGTGATCGGCAGCGGTGCGGTAGGTCGACAGGATGCGGTTGCCGATGAACCCGTCGCAGACGCCCGCGCGCACGCTGATCTTGCTCAATCGCTTGCCCAGCGCGAAGCCGGTCGCCGTCACCTCCGGCGCGGTTTTGTCCGCCACGACGATCTCCAGCAGCTTCATCACGTGCGCGGGGGAGAAGAAATGCAGGCCCAGCACGTCCGCCGGGCGCGAGGTGGTCGCCGCAATCTCGTTGATGTCGAGGTATGAGGTGTTGGAGGCGAGGATCGCGCCCGGTTTGCAGACGCGGTCCAGCTCGGCGAAGACCTTCTTCTTGACGCTCATATCCTCGAACACGGCCTCGATCACCAGGTCCACGTCGCCCAGATCGTCGTAGGCGGTCGTGACGGACAGCGCCTTTTGCATGATGTGGTCGTGCTGTTCCTGGCTGATCTTGCCGCGTTTCAGCGCACCCGACAGGTTGCCTTCGATCCGCTTGCCGGCGGCGATGCCGGCCTCTGCGCTCATCTCCAGCATGGTGACGTCCAGGCCGGACAGCAGCGCCGCCGTGGCGATACCCGCGCCCATCGTGCCGCCGCCGATCACGCCGATATCGGCGATATCGCGCGGCTCCACGCCCTTGAGCTCGGGCAGGTTAGAGACCTGCCGTTCGGAGAAGAAGGCGTGGATCATCCCCTTACGCTGGTCGGTCTGCATCAGATCCATGAAGATTTTGCGCTCCGCCGCGAGGCCCTGATCGAACGGATGCTCGACGGAGGCTTGCACGGCCCGCACGCATTGAGCCGGGCTGATCTGTCCGCGCCCACGCGCCAGGATTGCCTCATAGGCCGCGTCCCAGTCGATGGCGGCGGGTGGGTCCATTTCGCTGACCGCGCGGCGGGGGGCATGCGCGTCCAGAAGCTCCTGCGCGTAGGCCAGGCCGTTTTCCTTCGGATCGCCGTCTTTGATGACGTCGATCAGGCCCATGTCAGCCGCCTCGCCCGCTTTCACGTGGCGACCCGTGGTCATAACCTCCAGCCCTTTTTCCACGCCGGTCAGGCGCGGCATGCGCTGGGTGCCGCCCGCGCCGGGGATCAGGCCCAGATGCACTTCGGGCAGGCCCACCTTGGCCGAGGGGACGGCGATGCGGTAATGGCACCCCATCGCGACCTCCAGCCCGCCGCCCAGCGACACGCCGTGCATGGAGGCGACGACGATCAGGGGGCTTTGCTCGATCCGGTTGATGAGCATGGGCAGATGCGGCTCCATCGGCGGTTTGCCGAACTCGGTGATGTCCGCGCCCGCGAAAAACGCGCGCCCCTCGCCCACGATCAGGACCGCGCGCACGCCGTCATCGGCCTCCGCCCGGTCCATGCCGTCCCATAGCCCCTGCCGCACGGCTTGGCTCAGCGCGTTCACGGGCGGGTTCTGGACGGTAAGGACGGCGATGTCGCCCTGGCGGCTATAGGCGATCTTGTCGCTCATATGGTTTGAGGCCCTCCCAAGCCCTGCACGTCTGCGGTCCGACCTGCGAAACCGCGTTTCACGTCTCAAGGTAGGGCAGTGGCGGGGGGACGGGCAAGCGCGCGGCGCGGAAACGCCGCAGCGTCACGGCGCGCGCGGCGGCGCCCCTAGCGCCGGTAGATAAAGCAGCGGCCCTCCACCGCGCCCGCCGGCAGCGGCTGCGGCTCGAGCCGGTCGAAATACATCCGGTCCGACGACACCATCAGCCCGCCCGGCGCAAGCAGCGGCTCGATCAGGGGGGAGACGAGGCGCGCGAAGATATCGTTCTTGGCCCGGTCGTGCCCGCCCAAATCGGCGTGGATCAGCGCGGCGGTGGCCCCGAACCGCGCCAGAGCGGCGGGCAGGGTGTCCCGCACATCGCCCAGCATCAACGCGTCCTCCGGCGGTGTGCTGTCGGGGTGCGAGGCGACGGCACGCTCGAATACGAAGAGGTCGCGCCCCGGCAGGTGCGTGCGCATGTGGTGGTAGGTCCGCCCGTTGCCGAGGCCAAGCTCGAAGACCGGGCCGTCCGGCATTGCGCTGAACGCGTGATCCAGGCAGGCGCGTTGCGACACCATCCGGTCGATGAATAGGTCCAGGCGGCTTTGGGGCATCAACATCTCCTTCACACACGCCGGGGTATAGGCTGCACCGTGCGGGAAGGCCAACGCCGCGGGCGCCTATTCGACCGAGCGGCGGGCGGCGTCCCTTGCGGAATCGCCGCGGAATGGGCTTCAGTGGCGCGGGGCAGGAAGGGGCGTCGATGACACCTTTATTGGATGTGAACGATCTGAGCATCGGGTTCGGCGACGCGCCGCCCGTTGTCACGGGCGTGTCCTTTCAGGTGCAGCCGGGCCAGACGCTCGCGCTGGTCGGCGAATCGGGGTCCGGCAAGACGCTGACCTGCCGCAGCGTGCTGCGCATCCTGCCGGGCTCGGCCCAGCTACGCTCCGGCAGCATCCGCTTCGACCGCGGCGGGCATGTCCAGGACCTGCTAACTCTGAAAGACCGCCATATGCGCGCGATCCGCGGCGACCGGATCAGCATGATCTTCCAGGAGCCGATGCGCTCCCTCTCCCCCCTGCACAAGATCGGCGCGCAGGTGGCGGAAGTGCTGTCCCTGCACCGCGATATGGGCAAGGCGGAGGCCAAGGCCCAGGTGCTGCAGACGTTCGAGAAGGTTGGCTTTGCCGATCCGGACCGCGCCTTCCGCGCCTACCCGTTCGAGCTATCGGGCGGCATGCGCCAGCGCGCGATGATCGCGATGGCCATGGTCGCCGGGCCGGACCTGCTGATCGCGGACGAGCCGACGACGGCGCTTGATGTGACCACGCAGGCGCAGGTGCTGGGCCTCATCAAGGATTTGCAGCGCGACACCGGCATGGCGGTGATCCTCGTGACGCACGATTTGGGCGTGGTGGCCAACATGGCCGACAGCGTCGTGGTGATGAACAAGGGCCGGGTGATGGAGGCGGGACCGGCCGCGGCTGTTTTGGGCGATCCGGCCCACGGCTATACCAAGCGCCTATTCGCCGCGGCGCCGCAGATCCCTGAGATCGCGCAGGCGCCAAAGCGCGTGACGGCGCTGCGGCCGGAGGGCGATCTGATCTTGGCCCTGCGCGGTGTGAACAAGACCTACCGGACGCGCGGCCAGGGCCTCACCCCCGGCAAGGACGTGCGCGCCTGTATCGACATCAACCTGTCGCTGCCCCGCGGCAAGACGCTCGCCATCGTAGGCGAATCCGGCTCGGGCAAGACGACCTGCGCGCGGATCGCCCTGGGGGCGGAGACACCAGATGACGGCAGTCAGGTGCTCTTCCGCGGCAAAGGGGCGGAGGCCAGCACGCCCGTTCACGCGATGAGCCGGGCGGAGAAGATCGCCTTCCAACGTGACGCGCAGATGGTGTTTCAGGACCCCTATTCCTCACTCTCGCCCCGGATGCGGATCCAGGAGGCGCTGACCGAGCCGCTGGAGATCCACAATGTCGGCACACGGGCCGATCGGCGCGACAAGGCGGCGGAAATGCTGCGCTGGGTCGGCCTCAGCCCCGATATGCTGGCGCGCTATCCCCATGCATTTTCGGGCGGGCAGCGCCAGCGGCTGAGCATTGCGCGGGCGCTGACGCTGGATCCGCAACTTTTGGTCTGTGACGAGCCGACCTCCGCCCTCGATGTGTCGGTGCAAGAACAGATCCTCACGCTGCTGGAGGACATTCAGCAAGGCATGGGCCTCAGCTATCTTTTCATCTCTCACGATTTGGCCGTAGTCAGCCGGATCGCCGATGAAGTTGCCGTGATGCGCCAGGGGGTGGTGGTTGAACAGGCCGCCCCCGAGGCCTTATTCTACAACCCTCGACATCCCTACACGCAGGCGCTGATCGCCGCCCAGCCCGAGCCGGACATCGCCCGCCCCATCGATCTGGGGCTGGTGTCCCAGGGCGCGGGCAGCCCGGCCAGTTGGCCAGACGCCTTCCGCTTTGAGGAAGGCGGCGACGCGCCGGGACTGATCGAGATGGACCCCGGACATCAGGTACGCTGCCATGTTTAGAAACGTCTTGAGACTTCTCAGCTTAGGAGCAAGGGCAGCGCCGGCCCGTCGGGGGGGCGCTACACCGTTAAAGATAGGCATCGTTTTCGCAACCCGCCAAAGCGGCGGCGCCGTTGACCGGCCCAACCAAAGCGCCGCCCCATTTTGCCGAATGCAAACCTTTGGTTTGACGGGGGCGCCCCTCTCGCGCATCGCAAGCGATACGCTGCCGGTCAGTGGGCAGCGCCGCCCGTTGTTCCAACGGGCGATGGTCTTTAGCGGGGCTGTCGCTTTGGCAATTGCGACTGCCGCCACCGCCCAAACCCCGTCCTACATCATCGAAAGCGACTTCTGGCTCGACCAGGTGGACGCGGGCGACCTGCCGCCCGCCTCCGAACGCATCCCCGACGTGCCTCTGGTTGTCGATCTGGAGGCGAAGGGCCGCAGCTTCGGCACCCATGGCGGGCAGCTCCGCACGATGGTCTCCCGCTCCAAGGACATCCGCCAGATGGTCGTCTACGGCTACGCCCGGCTGGTGGGCTACGACGCGGATTACACGCTGAAACCCGACATCTTGGAGGCGGTGGAGGTCGCGGATGGCGAGCGCCGCTTCACCCTGCGCCTGCGCCCCGGACACAAATGGTCGGACGGTAGCCCCTTCACCAGCGCAGATTTCCAATACTGGTGGGACCACGTCGCCAACAATGACGAGCTAAGCCCCAACGGTCCGCCCGACATCATGCGCGTGGGCGAGGATGTCGCGACGATGACCTTCCCCGACCCGCATACGGTCGTGATCGAATGGTCCGTGCCCAACTCGCAATTCCTGTCGCGCCTTGCGGGCGCGCGGCCGCCCTTCATCTACCGGCCGGCCGCGTATCTCAAGCAATTCCACGTCGACTTTGCCGACCCAGACGACCTGGCCGCCAAGACCCGCGCCAAGCGTGTGCGCTCCTGGGCGGCGCTGCACAACCGCGTCGATAACATGTATAAGTTCGACAACGATCAGCTGCCCACCTTGCAGCCCTGGATGGCCGCGCGGACGGGTGAGGGGACGCGCAACCTCTTCGTGCGCAACCCCTACTACCACCGTATCGACGCGCGCGGGCGGCAGCTGCCCTATATCGACATCGTCCAAGTGAACGTGGTCGCGGCAGGCCTGATCGCGGCCAAGACCAATGCGGGCGAGGTCGATCTTCAGGCCCGCGGCCTCGATTTCCGGGACGTGTCGATCCTCAAGAAGGGGGAGGCGGACGGTGCGGGCTATCAGACGCATCTCTGGTCCAACGGCGCGGCAAGCCAGATCGCGATCTATCCGAACCTCAACCACGCCGATCCGGGCTGGCGGGACGTGATCCGCGACGTCCGCTTCCGCCGCGCGCTGTCGATGGGCATCGACCGGACGATCATCAACCGCGCGCTGTACTTCGGCCTGGCGCGGGAGGGCGGCATGACCGCGCTTGAGGCCTCGCCCCTCTTCGACGCCTACAACCTCACCGCCTGGTCGCAATACGACCCCGCCGCCGCCAACGCGCTGTTGGACGAGATCGGCCTGACCCAGCGCAACGCCGCCGGCGTGCGCCTGCTGCCTGACGGCCGCCCCATGGAGTTCGTGATCGAGACGGCAGGCGAGCGGCAAGAGGTCGAAAACGCGCTCGGCATCATCACCGACACTTGGCGCGATCTGGGCATCAAGCTGATCATGCGCCCGCTCGACCGCGATATCCTGCGCAACCGCGTCTATGCCGGCATCTCGATGGGCGCGGTCTGGTTCGGGTGGGACAACGGCCTGCCCGTGCCCGGCACGCAGCCCGATTACCTCGCGCCGGTGAACCAGGAATTCTTCGCCTGGCCCAAATGGGGCCAGTACCACCAGACCCGCGGCACTGCCGGCGAGCCGGTGGATATGGAGGCACCGGCCCGCCTGATGGAACTGACAGAGGCCTGGCGCGCCACCCAAGACGCCGGTACGCGGGCGGAGATCTGGGCCGAGATGCTGCGCATCCACGCCGAGCAGCAATACGGCATCGGCATCCTGGCGGCCGCGCCGCAGCCCGTCGTCGTTTCCCGCCGGCTGCGCAACGTGCCGCCCGACGCCAAGTGGGCCTGGGAGCCGGGCGCCCATTTCGGCGTGCACCGCATGGACGAGTTCTGGTTCGACGCAGATCAAAACACGGCGGAACTGGATCAATGATGTTCGCCCGCTACGCGGCCTACCGGCTGCTGACGATGGTGATGACGCTGCTCGTCGTGTCGGTGCTGATCTTCGTGATCATCAACCTGCCGCCGGGCGACTACCTGTCAAACCAAATCGCGGAGCTGCGCGCCACGGGCCAAGTCGACGGCGTGGAGAAGGCGGAGTTCCTGCGCCGCGAATACTCCCTCGATAAGCCGCTCTGGCAGCAATACCTGATCTGGATGGGTTTCGCGCCCGGCGTCAACAGCTTTTCGGGGCTGCTGCAGGGAGACCTCGGCTGGTCCTTTTACAACGACCGCCCGGTGTCGGAGGTCGTGGGCGACCGCATCTGGCTGACGGTGATCCTGAACCTCGCCACGGTGCTCTTCATCTACTTCACCGCCGTGCCCTTGGGCGTTCTAGCGGCGGCGCGCTCCGCCTCTTGGGTGGACTACACGACGACATTCATTGGCTATCTGGGCCTCGCCACGCCGAACTTCCTGCTGGCGCTTATCCTCTACTATTACGGTCGCATTTATATCGGCCTGCCCATCGGCGGGCTGATGGACCCGGCCTTCGAGGGGGAGCCGCTGAGTTGGGCCAAGGTGCAAAGCATCCTGCTGCACCTGATCGTGCCGACCATCGTGATCGGCACCGCCGGCGTCGCCGCGATGATGCAGCGCCTGCGCGCCAATATGCTGGACGAGCTGAGCAAACCCTACGTCGAAACAGCGATGGCCAAGGGCATGAACCCGTCGAAGATGCTGGCGAAATACCCGCTGCGGATGGCCTTCAACCCCTTCGTCGCCGATATCGGGAACCTGCTGCCGTCGATGGTGTCGGGCTCGGTCATCATTTCGGTTGTGATGAGCCTGCCCACCGTGGGCCGCGATCTGCTCGACGCGCTGAAGACGCAAGACATGTTCCTGGCCGGCTTCGTGCTGATGTTCGTCGCGCTGCTCACGCTGATTGGCACGATGATCTCTGACCTGCTGCTGGTCGCGCTGGACCCGCGCATCCGCTACGGAGCGCGCGAATGAGCATTCTACCCGACGGGCGCTATGTCGACGACGCACCCTACGATCCAAACGTCGATCTCAGCGCGCTCGACCGCAAGGACATGGACGCGCCCGGTTGGGTGCTGACCTGGCGGCGGTTCCGCAAGCACAAGCTGGGTCTCATCTCAGGCCTGTTCCTGCTGCTGAGCTACCTCGCCCTGCCCTTTGCGGGCTTTTTCGCGCCCTATGGCCCGAACGAGCGGAATGCCGAGCACCTCTTTCACCCGCCGCAGCTGATCCATTGGAGCCACGAGGGCGAGTTCATCGGCCCCTTCGTCTACCCAACCGTCGCGACGCCGGACCTCGAGAATTTCCAGTGGCAGTATACCGCGGACGAAACGCGGCCCCTGCGCCTGCGCTTCCTCTGCGAGGGCACGCCCTACAAACTGGCCGGCTTTATCCCCGCGGACACGCACCTTTTTTGCGCGCCGGAGGGGGCGACGATCTTCCTTCTGGGCTCCGACCGGCTGGGGCGCGACGTCTTTAGCCGCATCCTCTACGGCGCGCAGCTCAGCCTCACCGTGGGGCTGATCGGGATCACGGTCAGCTTTGTCCTCGGCATCTTCTTCGGCTCCGTCGCGGGGTATTTCGGGGGCAAGATCGACTGGACGATCCAGCGGGTGATCGAGATCTTGCGCTCCCTCCCCGAACTGCCCCTGTGGCTGGCGCTGAGCGC
>JBCDFL010000084.1:0-13447 GCA_039178165.1 Pseudomonadota bacterium
ACGTCGCACGCCAGTTCGGTCTTCAGGACCTCGTGCGTGACGACATTCCGCGTCACTACAATCCACGCCCCGCAGCCTGCCTCGTGCTGCCACAGCTCCCGCACGATGCCGGCCGGATTTTCGCGCAAATAGACATACCAATCCCACTCTTCGGCCGAGGCATCGGGTCCGGGACGTTCGAGCGCCCCGGCATGGCCGAGATAGTAGAACTCCCGGCGATCACGCGGGCCGCAAATTGGGCATACAATTCTCATCTATCGTCTCCAGTCGACGCGCAAACCCGCATCTTCACTTGGCCGAAAACAACTCCCGCTGGAGGCTCCCGCCCTCACAACCCGCACCATCAGTGCAAATTGTGCTGAGAGCCCGTGCTCTCTTCGTCCATGATCCCGTAGCCCGTGCGGAAGCGGTCCAGGCGGTGGTGCTTGGTCACCGCGTGCGGCGTGTCCGTGGCCAGTAGATGCGCAAAGGTGTGGCCCGAGCCGGGCGTCGCCTTAAACCCGCCATAGCACCAGCCGCAATTGACGTAGAGGCCGCCAATATCCGTCCGGTCGATGATGAAGGACCCATCGGGTGTCATGTCCATAATCCCGCCCCAGGACCGCAGCATCTTGGCCTTGCCGATCATCGGCATCAGCGTCATCGCCGCCTCCGTCACATGCTCCACCAGCGGCAGGTTCCCGCGGCTGGCATAGCTTGCGTACATGTCCAGATCCCCGCCAAAGACGAGGCCGCCCTTGTCCGACTGGCTGATATAGAAGTGGCCCATCCCGTAGGTCACGACGTGGTCGATGCAGGGCTTCAGCCCCTCCGTCACGAAGGCCTGCAAGACGTGGCTCTCGATCGGCAGGGTCAGCCCGGCCATGGCCGCCACCTGCGATGACCGGCCCGCAGCGCAGAGGCCCACCTTCTTGGCACGGATCGGCCCTTTGGTCGTCTGCACGCCGGTAACCTGCCCGTTCGAGATGTCGATGCCCGTCACCTCGCATTGCTGGATCAGATGCACGCCGCGCTGCGAAGCGCTTCGCGCAAAACCCCAGGCCACGGCATCGTGCCGCGCAGTCCCGCCGCGCTTGTGATACAGCCCGCCATAGATCGGAAAGCGCGTCTGCTCGAAATCCAAGTAAGGCAGCTCGCGCCGCACCCCTTCGGTGTCCAGAAGGATCGCATCGTCCCCCTGACTCAGCATCTGGTTGCCGCGGCGGGCAAAGGCGTCCCGCTGCCCGTCCGAATGGAAGAGGTTGATGATCCCCCGCTGCGAATGCATCACGTTGTAGTTCAGGTCCTCCTCCAGACCCTCCCACAGCTTGAGCGAGTGCGAGTAGAACTCCGAATTACCGGGCAGCATGTAGTTCGCGCGCACGATGGTCGTGTTCCGGCCCACATTGCCGCCGCCCAGATAGCCCCGCTCGATCACCGCCACGTTGGTGATCCCGTGGACCGAAGCGAGGTAATGCGCCGTCGCCAGCCCGTGCCCGCCGCCGCCCACGATGATGATGTCATATTCTGCCTTCGGCTCCGGGCTGGACCAATGGGGGCCCCAGCCTTTGTTGCCACTCAGGCCCTCGCGCAGGACGCGGAAGCCCGAAAAGCCGTCTTTGCCGAAGATCCCCATGCCGCGCCCCCTTTGCTGACCCACATTGTCTAGCAAGGGGGCGAGGCCCCGCCACGGCACTTTTCGACGCGGGCAGGTCTGTGTGCGACGTCCGGTGTCGCGCAGCGCCTACACGGAAGCGAGGCTACAGACCTTTGGCCTTGTAGCTGTCCGCCACCTTACCGATCGCGACGAGGTAGGCAGCAGTACGCAGATCGTCGATCTCGTCCCTCTCGTGCCAGACGGTCGCCATCGCGCCGTAGGCGTCGCGCATCGTGTCGTCGAGGCCGGAGCGCACCAGCTCCAGCTCCCCCGCTCCGCGCAGGTACTTGTCCTTGAACCCGGGCGACAGCGTCCAGTTGATCGAACTGTCCTTGGAAATCCGCTCCAGCTCATCGACCAGCAGCTGGTGCCGCGTCTCTTCCTGGCGGCGCTGCATCCGGCCAAAGCGGATGTGGCTGAGGTTCTTCACCCACTCGAAATAAGACACCGTCACCCCGCCCGCATTGGCATACATGTCGGGGATGATGACCGTGCCCTTGTCGCGCAGGATCGCGTCGGCCCCGGCGGTCACGGGGCCATTGGCCGCCTCGATGATCAGCGGCGCCTGGATGTCGGCGGCGTTCTCAAGGTTGATGACCCCCTCCAGCGCGGCGGGGATCAGGATATCGCAGTCCTGCGTGAGGACGGATGCGCCATCTTCCACGTATTCGGCATCCGCATAGCCCTTCACCCCGTGATGTTCCGCGATCCACTTGCGGATGGCGTCGACGTCGAGGCCGTCCTTATCCACCAGCGCCCCGTCCCGTTCGATGATGCCGGTGATGCGGCAGCCATCCTCTTCGCTCAGGAACTTGGCCGCGTGGTAGCCCACATTGCCCAGCCCCTGAACGACGACCGCCTTGTCGTCGAGGCTGCCGTTCAGCCCGGCCTTCTTCATCCCGTCGCCGTCGCGGAAGAACGCGCGCAGGGCGTATTGCACACCCCGGCCCGTCGCCTCCGTCCGGCCCTGGATGCCGCCCGCATTGATCGGCTTGCCGGTCACGCAGGCCGCGCCGTTGATGTCGGTCGTGTTCATTCGCTTGTACTGATCGGCGATCCACGCCATCTCCCGCTCCCCGGTGCCCATATCGGGCGCCGGCACGTTCTGGGCCGGGTTGACCATGTCGCGTTTGATCAGCTCGTAGGCGAAGCGGCGGGTGATCCGCTCCATCTCGTCCTCGTCGTATTGGCGCGGATCGATCCGCAAACCGCCTTTGGAGCCGCCAAAGGGCGCCTCCACCAGCGCGCATTTGTAGGTCATCAGCGCTGCCAGCGCCTCCACCTCGTCCTGGTTGACGCCCATCGCAAAGCGGATGCCACCCTTCACGGGCTCCATATGCTCCGAATGGACCGACCGGTAGCCGGTGAAGGTGTGGATCTGCCCGCGCAAGCGCACGCCGAAGCGCACAGTGTAGGTGGCGTTGCAGACGCGGATCTTCTCCTCCAGCCCCGGCGGAAGCGGCATCAACGCCACGGCGCGGTTGAACATCAGGTCCACGCTTTCGCGGAACGACGGCTCGGTCTGGGGGCTCATCGGGCGCTCCTTATGAGGGACGAGTCAGGCTATTCCCAATCCTAAGACGAAGCGTAGGGTCCGTGCGACTTTTTTGAGCGTTATATGAACATGTGGATAACGGCGGGCAAAGCGCGGACAATCACAGCCTGCCGTCAGAACCGTTTCCCCGCGCGCGACGATGCCAGAGAGTTGCGCGGCCCGTGCCCCAATTCGGCCACACTTGGGTAAGACTTTGTCAACAACTCGAAGCTGCCACGAGAGTTGTCATAATGTTGCCTGTATTCCGCGTTCGCGCGCCCCTTACCCGTTTCCGCCGCTCCGAAGATGGCTCAATGACCATTTTCGCGCTCTACATGTTCATGATGATGCTGCTGGTCGGCGGGATCGGCGTCGATCTGATGCTGGCCGAATACCAGCGCAACAAGCGGCAACAAATCCTGGACCGCGCCGTGTTGGCCGCCGCCGACATGGACACGACGCTCGACCCCGAAGCGGTCGTGCGCGATTACTTCACGAAATCCGGGCTCGACGGCAGCAAAGTGTCGGTCACCGTCAGCCAAAGCGCGACGCACCGCACCGTGACGGCGACGGATTTGATGCAGCAAGACACCGGCTGGATGAAATTCGTCGGCACGAACAGCCTTCCGGTCTACACCGCCGGCACGGCCGTGCAGGTGATCCCCGAACTGGAAATTTCCCTCGTGCTCGACATCTCGGGCTCGATGCGGTTCTCCAACCGGATGACCGAGCTCAAGCCGGCGGCCAAAGACTTCGTGAGCACGCTGCTGAAGGGTGATCTGGCGCAATACACCTCCATCAACCTCATCCCCTACGCCGGCCAGACGAACCCGGGCCAGTTCATGTTTAACCGCCTGAATGGTCAGCGCTACGCCGCGATGGCATTGGACGAGAAGGACGGCGGCGTGGACGAGCGGTTCAACAACACCCTGCTTCACCACAGCCAAGCGGCTGGCGCGGGCAGCCAGAAGAACGTGCGCTACGTCTTTCCCAACGACAGCTCTTGTATCGAGATCGAGCAGACTGACTTCGACTATTCGGGCCTGCCGAACAAGGCGAGCTACAACCAGACGGCGCATTTCATGAACTGGGCGATTGCCGCAGACGTCATGGACTGGGGCTGGTGCCCGACGGACGACACGGCGATCCAGTACGCGCAGAACGACGCCAAGACGCTGCACAAGTTCATCGACGGCATCCGTATGCACGACGGCACCGGCACGCACTACGCCATCAAATACGCGCTGGCGCTGCTCGACCCGTCCAGCCGCGATGACTTCAAGGCGCTGAACGCCGCGGGCCTGGTGCCGGACGAGTTCAAAGCCCGGCCCGCCGATTGGGGCGATCAGCGGGCGGAGAAGTTCATCGTTCTGATGACGGACGGACAGATCACACAGCAAGACCGGCCCAAGGACCCGCTGCACAAGAAGAACCCGACGCGCGAGCTGAACTTCCGCGGCAGCGACCGCAAGAGCATCACGTCGGCAGGTACGAACGTTAAAAGTTTCTACAAAATTTGTGATCTTGCGAAGGATCCCAGCCGCAACGTTCAGATCTACACCATCGCGTTCGAGGCGCCTGCCTCCGCCAAGACGCAAATGCGCAACTGCGCGTCCTCGCCCAGCCACTTCTTCGATGTAAAGGACAGCGAGTTGAACGACGCCTTCGCTCAGATCGCACGTCAAATCCGGCCGCTCCAACTGACCCATTGATCCGCGGCGGGCGGGCGCAGGGAAGGATTAACGAATGATGAACCGGACCGCACCCGCCCCCCAGTTCCCGCCCGCATGGGGCCGAAATATCACAGTGGTTTCGCGGTTTTGCCGCTTTCGGGCCACAAATGCCCGTCACTCCACCCTTGGCGCAACAGGTCCGTCCGGATCGCGGCGCCTTGGATTGGAAGGACGAAGCACCCATGGCTCAACGTGCCAAACTAAGACTGCGCAGCGCGGCCGCTCTGGCCCGATTTGCGCGGGACGAGCGCGGAACGATGACATTGTTCGGCGTTTACATCTTCATGATGATGCTGCTGGTCGGCGGCATCGGGGTTGACCTCATGCGCAACGAGATGGAGCGCGTGCGCCTGCAAAACACGGTCGACCGGGCGGTTCTGGCCGCTGCGGACCTGGATCAGGAACTCGACCCCACCGCCGTCGTGAACGACTACTTCGCGAAAGCGGGGATGTCGTCCTATGTGAACTCGGTCACGATCAACGAAGGCTTGAACTTCCGCATCGTGACGGCCGACGCCTCCACCGCCTCGCAGACCCAATTCATGCGTCTGATGGGCGTGCCGGACCTGCCCGTCCCCGCCATCTCGCAAGCCGAAGAGCGGATCGCGAATGTCGAGATTTCCATGGTCCTCGATATCTCGGGCTCGATGGGATCGAACAACAAGATCAAGAACATGCGCGATGCCGCGAAAGTCTTCGTCGACACCGTGATCCGGGAAGAGACCGAAGACCTCATCTCCCTCTCGATGGTGCCCTATTCGGAACACGTGAACGCGGGGCCGGACCTCTTTGGCGCCTTCAAAACGATCCGGCGGCACAACTACTCGTTCTGCATGGAGTTTCCGAACTCCGAATACACCAAGACCAAGATCAACCGCAGCCTGACCTACGATCAGGGCCAGCACTTCCAGTGGGGCTACGACAGCAAGAACCGAGTCAACAACCCGATGTGCCCCAAGCAATGGTACGAACAGGTCGTCACCCACAGCCAGAACGCCACCGATCTGAAAAACCGCATCGGCAAGATGCAGGCGCGCGGATCAACCTCGATCTTCCTGGGCATGAAATGGGCTGTCGGCCTGCTGGACCCCGATTTCAACACGATCCTGCGCAAGCTGAACACCGCCGGTAAGGTCGACAACGAGTTTATCTCGCGCCCCGCCGCCTACTCCGACGTTGAGACGTTGAAGACCATCGTTCTGATGACGGACGGGCGGAACCACTATTCCAACCGCATCGCAAGCTGGGCGTACGACGCGCCGTCCGAATATGTGCACTGGTCCAAGAACAACTTCTGGTACTGGCTCTACGACAACGTGCACCACAGCCAGCGCCACTACTACTACAACGCAGACATCTACACCCCGTCGACCGGCGACTTCTACCTCGACCAGATCTGCGACGCGGCCAAGGCAAAAGGCATCGTTGTGTGGTCCATCGGCTTCGAGGTCGACAACCACGGCGCCACGCAGATGAAGAACTGCGCGTCCTCGCCCAGCCACTTCTTCCGCGTCGAAGGCGTTGAGATTTCCGAAGCGTTCGAGGCCATCGCCCGCTCCATCAACCAGCTGAGGCTGACCCAATGATACAGCGACTGTTCCGCGGCCTGCGCCGCTTCCGCCGCCGCGAAGACGGCCAGATGTTGATCGAATTCGCGCTGGCGATCCCGCTCATGTTCACGCTCTTCATGACTTCGGTCGAGCTGGGCATCTACCAAATGCGGCAGATGTTCCTAGACCGCGGGCTAGACATGACCGTGCGCGATATCCGGCTGAACACCGGCGCGAACTATACGCACAAGGACCTCAAGGACAGCATTTGCGCCTATTCCGGCTTCCTGCCGGACTGCTCCACCACGCTGAAGCTAGAGATGAACCCGGTCGATCCGCGCGCCTTCTCCGGCTTTGCGGGCCCGCCCGATTGCAACGACGTCAGCAAGCCGGTCTCCCCCTCGCGCAGCTTTGTGCATGGCACCGAACACCAGCTGATGCTGCTGCGCGCGTGCTTCATGTTCGAGCCGGTCTTTCCGTCCACCGGCCTCGGCTTTCACTTCACCAAGGACGGGTCTGGCCGGGCTATGATGACCTCCACGTCCGCCTTCGTGCAGGAGCCGGTATGATGCTTGAGATCAAATCCTTCCTGAAGGACTTCGCCCGCGACGAGCGAGGCAGCCTGGCGGTCGAAACCGTCATCATCCTGCCGATCCTGTTCTGGGCGTATCTGTCGATGTTCGCCATCTTCGACGCCTACCGGCAGCACGCGATCAACCAGAAGGCCGCGTTCACCATCGGCGACATCGTCTCCCGCCAGACGACCCCGATCGATGCGTCCTTCCTGACCGGCATGCGCGGGGCGCTGAAATACTTGTCCAATTCGGACAGTTCCGAAGCGGCCATTCGCATCACGTCGGTCCGTTGGAATGAAAACAAGAAAGAGTACCGCCGCGATTGGTCCAAGGTCCAAGGGTCCGGGCCCAAACCTCTGACCAACAACGACGTGAAGAACTGGCACAGCCGCCTGCCCGTGATGGTGCACAACGACCGCGTCATCCTGGTGGAGACGTTCGTGGACTACGATCCACCCTTCGCCACGGGTCTGCAAAACCGCACGATCGAGAATTTTGTCTTCACCAAGCCGCGCTATGCGCCGCAGGTGCTCTGGCAGAACTAGCGCAGCGCCAGCTTCACGGCGATGATCTCCGCCATCGCCTTGGACTGGCTGCCGGGGGTCATGCCACCGACGCCGATCCGGTTGCCCAGCCGCCACCACAGGCCCGGACGCCAGGCGCGCGGCGCGGCGCTCCGGGTCTTGAGCAGAAAGCCATTGGACGGCTTGAACGCAAAGAACCCGCGGTCCATCGCCGCGATCTGATCGATCTCCGCCAGGATCTGGCCGCTGCTGTCGCGCAAGGTCGTCTCCGTCAGCTCAAGGCTCAGCGCCGTCGCCTGGTACATGCGCAGTGCCAACCAGGCGGAAGCTGCACCGAGCGCCAGCAAAAACGCTTGCCAGCCCAGGCTCGGCGGCGTGCTGAACGCGACCCAAAACAGCATGAAGGCGAGCAGCCCCATACAGCCGACGCCCAGCAGGCGCCGCCCGGGGGAGGCTTCGATACGGGCCAGAACTTCGTCGCTCATCGGGCCGGAACCACCTCGTGGCCGCGCGCTTCGGGTTCATCATCGACCATCTGGGCCGGAAAACCGGGCGCGGTGACGTCGAGGCCGGTCGCCTCCTCCAAACGCTTGATGATGTTCGGGCTCAGCTCACGCGGCCCGAAGCGCGCAATCGCATCGTCGAAGAGGCGAATGAGCAGCGGATTAAGATCCAAAGGCACGCCCGCGCGGTCGGCAACCTTTTGAAAAAGCCCGATGTCCTTGGCAACAAGGTCCATGGTGAAAGAGATATCGCGCGAGCCGTTCAGGATCACTTGCCCTTCGGTCTCGTGCACGAAGGAGGTGCCCGAACTGATCGCCATCCCCTCATACGCCACGCCAAGGTCGAGGCCCGCACCCTTGGCCACGGTCAGCGCTTCGGCCACCGACACCAGGTTCGCGGTCGCGAGGTAATTGGTCAGAACCTTCAGGACGCTCGCACTGCCCAGATCACCCGTGTGCAGGACCCGCCGGCCCATCGTGGTGAGCAGCGGCAGGATCCGGTCGAAGGTCGCCCGGTCGCAGCCCGCAAAGATCGAGATGTTGCCGGTATCCGCCCGGTGACAGCCGCCCGAGACGGGGCAATCCACCGCCGCGCCGCCTGCCGCGATCACGGCGGCGCCGATGCGCTGCACCTCGCCCGCGTCGGTCGTCGACATCTCCATCCAAATCTTGCCGGGCGTCACGTGGGGGAGCATGTCTTGCAGCACTGCGGCACTGGCTGCCGGGCTTGGCAGGCAGGTGATCACGGCATCGCAGGATTGCATCATCACTGCGGGACTTTGGCCGTCCTGCGCGCCGGCTGCGACTTTGTCCGCCACGAGGTCCGGGTCCAGATCGTGGACCCAAACGTCCCAGCCATTGCGGATCAACGCGCCCGACAGCTTGCCGCCGACATTGCCCAACCCGATAAACCCGATGCGCATGGGCGCCTCCCTCTTGCCGCCTTGCATTAGGGCGGGGGCGGCGGCATTTGCAAACGCTTTTGGCGCCGCTACGCTTGGGCCATGACGGATCAGCGCAGAAACGCCCTTGGCCCGCGCCCAGGCGACGCGGAGGCCGGGATCGAGGTGACGGAGGGGTTCGAGCGGTTCGCCCAGCGCAACGACGTGTTTACCCGCGCATTTTGGGACGACAGCGTGCGTTCCAAACAGACCGATGCCTTCTTTGCCAGCTACCGGATGGACGCGATCCCGCGGCGGGGCGACGGGTTTCAGCAGCGCGATTTTGCCCTGCGCAACGCCTCCTGGGCGATCTCGGATCACTTCACCGATTTGCGGGCGGACGAAGGCCGGCGCGAAGGATTTCAGGCGCCGATGACCCCGCCCGTCCCGGTCGCGGATACCCGGGTCGAGGTGGACGATCCGGCCCAAATGTCAAAGGAAATCAAGCCGGTGGCCAGGTTTTTCGGGGCGGACCTGTGCGGGATCACCGCCTTCGACGAGCGCTGGCTTTACACGGCGCGCGTGGATGTGCGGGACATGAGCGACGCCCCCCATGGCCTGCCAGAAGGGCTGAATTCCGTGATCGTGATGGGTCACGCGATGGAGGAGGACCTGGTGGCCACCTATCCGTCGGCTTTGGCGGGCGCGGCGACGGGGCGGGAATATTCGCACGAGGCGGCAGTCGCGCTGCAAGTCGCTGTATTCATACGGAATTTGGGATATGAGGCGGTCCCGTCGATGAACGATACCGCCCTCGTCATCCCCTACGCGGTTCAGGCGGGGCTGGGGGAATATGCGCGCAATCAGATGGTGATCACGCCGGAATTCGGGCCGCGGCTGCGGTTCTCGAAGGTCTTCACCAACCTGCCGCTGGAGGCGGATACGCCGAAAAAACAGGGGGTTAGAGAGTTCTGCGACGTCTGTACGAAATGTGCGGAGGCGTGCCCGGTGAACGCGCTGCCCTTCGGTCCGCCCGAGGTTGGGGGCAAGAATATCTCGGCGATTCAAGGAGTTCGGAAGTGGACCTCCGATGCGGAGGCGTGTTTCGGCTTTTGGGCGAAGATGGCCTCCGACTGCGCGATCTGCATGCGGGTTTGCCCGTTCAACCGCGATTTCAGCGACTGGAAACATCGCCTCTGGCTGCGCCTCGCGTTGCGACCGGAAAAAATTCTGAAAAGATTTGCGCTCTGGCTCGACCGCAAGCGCGGGGGGCGTGTGAAGCCGGCCAGCTGGTGGGAACGCGGGTGAATCCCCCGTTTTGTACACCTTTTTGATCGCCGTTCCCCAAGACGTACAAGACGCTGAGGCCTATCCCCCAACTTGAACAGACGCGACTCGGGACCGGTGCGGCCTGTTGGCGGCGGCGCAAGGGATGGTTGCCATTTGGTGTTCGGGGCGTTCGGTTTGGTAATCGGGGGAAACGCGTTTTTTTGGTGACAGCGGCGGATGGGCAGATTGCCCATCCTACGGGGTAGAACGAAATCGGCCCCGCCGTTGCCAGCGGGGCCGATTGTTCATCGCGGGATGGGCGGATTGCCCGCCCTATGGGTCAGGCTTTGAGGTCGACCCGGTCGGCGTCCATCACCTTCGTCCAGGCTTTGGCAAAGGCGTCCACGAAGCGGCCCGACGCGTCGTCCTGGGCGAAGGCTTCGGTCAGCGCGCGCAGTTGGCTGTTGGAGCCGAAGACCAGGTCCACGCGGGTGCCCGTCCACTTCACGTCGCCGGTGGCGCGGTCCACGGCCTGGTAGGTGCCGTCCGCATCGGCGACCGGCTTCCACTCGACGCTCATATCCATCAGCGCTTTGAAGAAGTCCGTGCTCAGCGTGTCCTCGCGGTCGGTGAAGACACCGTGCTTGGAGCCGTTCCAGTTCGCGCCCAGCATCCGCAGGCCGCCGACCAGGACAGTCATCTCCGGCGCGGTGAGGCCCAGCAGCTGCGCCCGGTCGACCAGCAACTCTTCGGCGCTGAAGGAGAAGTCCGTCGCCTGGTAGTTGCGGAAGCCGTCCGCGCGCGGCTCGAGCGGATCGAAGCTGTCGGCGTCCGTCATCTCGTCCGTGGCGTCGCCGCGGCCCGGGGTGAACGCGACCTCGATCGGGTGGCCGGCATTCGCTGCGGCCTGTTCGACCGCCGCCGTGCCGCCGAGGACGATCAGGTCCGCGACCGACACCTGCTTGCCCGCATCCGCGGCTGCGTTGAAGTCGGCCTGGATCGCTTCGATCACGCCCAGCGCGCTGGATAGCGCTTCGGGTTCGTTGACCTCCCAATCCTTCTGCGGCGCCAGGCGCACCCGCGCGCCGTTCGCCCCGCCCCGGCGGTCGGAGCCGCGGTAGGTGGAGGCGGAGGCCCAGGCGGTCTTGACCAGTTCGGAGATGCTGAGTTTGGCCAGCAACTCTTGCTTCAGCGCCGCGATGTCACCGGCGTCGATCTGAGTGTAGGTCGGCTCCGGGATCGGGTCCATCCAGATCAGCGTTTCGGTCGGGACCTCTTTGCCCAGGTAGTTCTGGATCGGGCCCATATCGCGGTGGCACAGCTTGAACCACGCGCGGGCGAAGGCGTCGGCGAACTCGTCCGGGTTGGCGTGGAAGCGGCGGCTGATCTTCTCGTAGGCCGGATCCATGCGCATCGCCATGTCGGCCGTGGTCATCATCAGCGGCACGGTGCCGCTGCCGTCGACCTGCGGCGCTTGCTTGGCGTCATCGTCCTTGGGCTGCCACTGCCAGGCGCCCGCGGGCGATTTGGTCAGCTCCCATTCGTAGCCGAAAAGGGCGTCGAAATAGGACATGTCCCAGGTCGTGGGCGTGTGGGTCCACGGGCCTTCGATGCCCGAGGTGATCGCGTCGACGCCCTTGCCCGACTTGTAGGTCGAGGTCCAGCCGAAGCCTTGCGCCTCGATCGCGCCGCCTTCCGGCTCCACACCGACATGGGTTTCGGGGCCGGCGCCGTGCGCCTTGCCGAAGGTGTGCCCGCCCGCGACCAGCGCGACGGTTTCTTCGTCGTTCATCGCCATGCGGCCGAAGGTTTCGCGGATGTCACGGCCCGAGGCGAGCGGATCGGGGTTCGCGTCGGGGCCCTGCGGGTTGACGTAGATCAGGCCCATCTGCACGGCGGCGAGCGGGTTTTCGAGGACGCGGTCGCCGGTGTAGCGGGAATTCTCGCCGCCCGATTCCTCCAGCCACTCGGTCTCCCGGCCCCAGTAGATGTCTTGCTCCGGCTCCCACACATCGGCGCGGCCGCCGCCGAAGCCGAAGGTTTTGAAGCCCATATCCTCAAGCGCAACGTTGCCGGCAAGAATCATCAGGTCCGCCCAGGAGATCGCGTTGCCGTATTTCTGCTTGATCGGCCACAGCAGCCGGCGCGCCTTGTCCAGGTTGCCGTTGTCGGGCCAGGAGTTCAGGGGCGCAAAGCGCTGGGTGCCGGAGGTTGCGCCGCCGCGGCCATCCGCGGTGCGGTAGGTGCCGGCGGAGTGCCAGGCCATGCGGATCATGAAGGGGCCGTAGTGGCCGTAATCGGCGGGCCACCAGTCCTGGCTGGTCTTCAGCATCTCGGCGATGTCCGCCTTCAGCGCGTCGAGGTCGAGGCCTTTGAACGCTTCGGCGTAGTCGAAGTCCGCGCCCAGAGGATTACCGGCGGGATTATTCTGGTGCAGGATGCCGAGGTTCAGCTGGTTCGGCCACCAATCCTTGTTGCCGCGCACACTGAACAGGGTGTGCAGGCCGCCGCCGTGCATGACGGGGCATTTGCCCTCGCTCTTATCGTTGCCGTCCATCATTTGGGATGTCCTCCGTGTTGGTTGGGGCGTCCCCGTGCGGGGCCACCTGCCTGGATGGGTTGGATATAGGCGGGAATCGTCATAGGGAAAATTTGCATATACCTATCGGCGCAATAGATTGGACCTATGGCGCTGAATATCACCCTGAAACAACTCCGCTATTTCGAGGCGGTCGCGCAGACCGGCCATTTCGGCCGCGCGGCGGAGATATGCGCTATTTCGCAACCTGCCCTGTCGGTGCAGGTGCAAAGCCTGGAGGACGCCCTGGGCGCGCCGCTGTTCGAGCGGGGGCCGCGGGGCGTGTCGCTCACGGCGTTCGGGGACGCGCTGCGCGGGCGGGCGCAGGGCATTTTGCGCGCGGTCGACGATCTGGGCGAGGTGGCGCGCGCGGCGGGGGGTGGCGGCACGTTGCGGCTGGGCGTGATCCCGACGATTGCGCCCTATCTGCTGCCCCGGGTGCTGCCGGCTTTGCGGGGGCGGTTCGGCGAGATGGACATCGCGGTGCGCGAGACGCTGACCCCGACCCTGCTGGCTGCGCTGCAGGAGGGGCGGATCGACGTCGCGCTGCTGGCCTTGCCGGTGGAGAATGCGGGCCTGACCGCGATGCCGCTTTTTGATGAGGCGCTGCTGGTGGTGCGCCCGCCGGGGGCGTCCGGGCCGGTCGATGCGGCGGCGTTGGCGC
>JBCDFL010000085.1:0-13343 GCA_039178165.1 Pseudomonadota bacterium
AAGGCCAGGGCGCGCTGGACGCCAGCGGCGCGCCGCGTGCGCTTGACGCGCGGCTCGCGCTGGCCGGGGACGGGCCGGTGCGACTGCCCGGCAGCGACGTGCGGCTGGATGCGGCGGACCTGACCCTAGCCTTCGATGCGGCCGCGGGGCCGGATTGGCGCTTGGACGGCACGCTCGCCGCGCTCGACGCCGGCTTGGTGCGTATCGCGGACGCGGAGCTCGCCGGCACCGGGCAGATCATGCCCGGCGGCGCCGCGCCGCTGACGGGCAGGTTGGAGATGCGCGCGCGCGGGGTGGAGGCGCCAGGGGATCCGCGCCTGACCGCAGTGATCGGGCCGGAGGTGTCGCTGGTCACGGGGCTGCGACTTGATGCGCAGAACGCCTTCGCCTTGCAGGGGCTGCGCCTGACGAGCCCGCATCTGACGCTGGCCGGCGATCTGGGCGGCACGCCGACCGATGGGCGGGTCCTGCTGGGGGCGACGTTGCGCGCCGATGTCCCCGATCTGGCGCCGTTCGGGGGGTTTGCGGGTCTGCCGCTCGCGGGGGCGCTGGGGGCCGATCTGACGATGTCGGCGGAGCTGCCGGGCGGGGCAATTGCTGTGGAGCTGGCGGGTCAGAGCCGCGGCCTCGATATCGGTCAGCCGGCGCTGACGCCGCTGCTTGCGCCGCAGACCGACTTGGCGCTGTCGCTGCGCCGGGACGCGGCGGGCACGGAGTTGGAGCGTTTTGCGCTGACCAACGTGGCCCTGTCGGTCGCCGCGGAGGGGCAGATCGACGATGCGGACGGGGCGCTGGACCTGACCGCGCGGCTGGAAGATGCGGGCACGTTCGACGCGCGCCTCGCCGGGCCGGTGGATCTGTCGGCGACGCTGCGCGAGGTGCAGACGCGGGCGGCGGTCACGGCGCGGCTGGAGGCCGCCTTCGGCCTTGATGCGGCGCTGACCGGCGCGCTGCGAGGGGAGGCGGCGGGGCTGGAGTTCGAGGGCACGTTCGCGGAGGTGGAGCGCTTTGCCGCGCCACTGACGGGGCGTGTGGCCCTGGACGGTGCTCTGACCCTGACCGGCCCGCATCCGGTTCTGCGCACCGATCTAAGCGTCGCGCCGGGTATGACCGCGCGCCTGACTGGCCCGGTATCCGGTCCACAAGCGGCTTTGGACTTTGCTGCGCGGCTGGAGGATTTGGGCGCGATCGTCGCTGCTCTGCCGGGACCGGCGCGGGTGGACGGCACGCTCGATCTGACCGGCGACGCGCCGCGGCTGCGCGCTGCGGCCACGGCGCAGCCGGGCCTGTCGGCCACCGTAGAGGGCGCGCTGGGCGGCACACCGATCACGCTGGAGGCGCAGATCGCGGATCTGGCCTCCTTTGTCCCTGTGCTGCCCGGGCCCGCGACGCTGAGCGCGGCGGTGACCGATCCCACGGGCGTGCCGGCCCTGGCGGCGGCCCTCACCGCGCCGCGCGGGTTTACCGCACGGGTCAGCGGGCGGCCCTTGGGCGAGGACGGGCGGCTCGACCTGACCGCAGAGGCCGCAAATCTGGGCTTGTTCGTCCCCCAATTGCCCGGCGCCGCGCGGCTGGAGGCGGCGTTGACCGATCCCACCGGGGCGCAGCGCTTCAGCGCCGACCTGGCGGGTCCGGGGCTTTCGGCGACAGTGACGGGCGATCCGGACGCCATAGACCTGCGGGCGCAGCTGGACCGGATCGCCCGCTTCGCGCCGGGCCTGGGCGGTGGCGCGACGCTGGAGGCCGCTTTGCGCGATCTGCGCGGCGCGCGGCAGGTGGAGGCGGATGTGCGCACGACCTCCGGCGCCGCGGCGCGGGTCAGCGGGCAAGTGCCGGCGGGTGCGGCGGACCTGCGCGTCACGGGCAACGTCCCACTGGCTCTGGCCACGCCCTTCGTCGGGGATCGCGCGCTGAGCGGGTCCACCGACCTCGACCTGGCGCTGCGCGGGCCGCTCTCGCTCTCTGGGCTCAGTGGCGCGGTGCGGATCACCGGCGGGCGGCTCTTCGATCCAGGCGTCGGCCTGACCGTCGAAGCGCTAAGCGCGCAGGTCGACATCGCGGGTGGCGCGGCACAGCTAAGCGCGTCCGGCACGGCCAATGAGGGCACGTTGCGCTTGGGCGGCCGGGTGGGGCTGACGGCGCCCTTCGAGACGGACCTCGACGTGCAGGCGGCGGGCCTCGTCTACCGCATTGCGGGCCTGCTGCGCAGCCGCATCGACGCGCAGATCGCGCTGCGCGGTGCAGCCTCCACCCGGTTGGCGGCGACGGGGGATATCGCGCTGTCGGAGACGGAGATCCGCGTGCCCGATACCGGCCTGGGCGGCGCGACGGCGATCCCGGACATCACCCATATCGGCGCGCCGCCCGGCGTGCAGCGCACCCGCGCGCGGGCCGGCCTGAGCGGGCGGAACAGCGGTGGCGCCGGGGACGGCGGCATTGCCGTCCCGCTCGATATCCGCATCACGGCACGCCAGTCGATCTTCCTGAGGGGCCGCGGCCTGGATGCGGCGTTCGGCGGGGCGCTGCGTCTGGGCGGGACGGCCGCGCGGCCCGAACCCGTGGGCCAGTTCAGCCTAGAGCGCGGCCGCCTCGACTTCCTAGGCCGCCGTCTGAACCTGACCGAAGGCCGCGTGTTGCTGACCGGCGTTCAGGTGCCCGAAATCCAGGTCGTCGCGCAAAGCCTGCTGGACGCAATCACCGCGCAGGTCACCGTCTCAGGCCCTGCTGACGCGCTGGAGGTCAGCGTCAGCTCCACCCCGCCGCTGCCGGAGGACGAGGTGCTGGCCCGGCTCCTCTTCGGGCGCAGTTTCGACACCCTGTCGCCCTTTCAATTGGCGCAGCTGGTGGCGTCGATCCACACGCTGGCGGGCAAGGGCTCCAGCCTGACCGGCAACGCGCGCCGGGTCTTCGGTGTGGACGATTTCGACGCGCGCACCGACGAGGTGACGGGCGAGACGGAGCTGTCCTTTGGCCAGCGCATCAACGAAGACATCTATTCGGAGGTGGAGGTCGGCACCCAGGGTGACGTGCAGCTGAACCTGAACCTCGATATCGGGCGCAACACGCGGCTGCGCGGGTCGGCCTCCAACACCGGAAATGCGGGTATCGGCATCTTCTGGGACCGCGATTACTAGGGCGTTACGTTATCTCATAACATTTTCGCTGGCATCCGCCGCGCGGTCTGGGGTACGCCGGGACAAAGCCAGGTGCGCGCCGCGCCCCGCCCGATCTTGAAATGAGGATGCCCGATGATTTCCCGTAGACCTTTCCTGATGTCCGCAACCGCCGCTTTGGCGCTGGTGGCCGCGCACCCGGCCCTGGCCCAATCGGACGAGACGCTGTCCGTGGTGGCAACGTTCTCGATCATCGGGGACATGACCCAGCGGATCGGTGGCGATGCCGTGGCGGTCACGACGCTGGTCGGCCCGGACGGGGACGCGCATGTCTATCAGCCCACGCCGGCGGATGCGCGGGCGGTGGCGTCGTCGGACGTGCTGATCGTCAACGGCCTGGAATTCGAAGGCTGGCTGGACCGGCTGGCCGAAGCGTCCTCCTTCTCCGGCGATATGGTCGTGGCGACGGCGGGGATCACGCCCATCGCCTTCGACGAGGGGCACGATGATCACGATGATCATGAGGACCACGACGATCATGGCGATCACGACAAGGAAGAGGGTCACGACGACCACGCCGAGGGCGAGGATCACGATCATAGCGAGGAAAAACACGCCGAGGGCGAAGAGCATGACCATGGCGAGGAGGAACACGCCGATGGCGGGCACGACGACCACGGCGATGAACACGGGGACCACCACGGCCACAACCACGGCGCCTTCGATCCCCACGCCTGGCAGAGCATCGACAACGCGGTGATCTACGCTGACAACATCACCGCCGCGCTGGCCAAAGCGAGCCCGGACAACGCGGCCCTCTTCTACCAGAACCGCGCGGCCTACGTTGCGGAGTTGGAGGCGCTGGGGACAGAGATCGCGGCGCTGATGGCGGGCCTGCCGGAGGACAGCCGCACGGTCGTCACCTCCCACGATGCGTTCGGCTATTTCGCGCAGGCCTATGATCTGCGCTTTGAAGCGCCGCAGGGCCTGAGCACGGAAAGCGAGCCGTCTGCGGCGGATGTCGCGGGCATGATCACCCAGATCCGCGACGAGGGGATCAAAGCGGTCTTCGTGGAATCGATCACCGACAACCGCCTGCTGGAGCAGATCGCGTCGGAGACGGGCGCGACGATCGGCGGGACGCTCTATTCCGACGCTCTGTCCGGCCCCGAAGGCCCGGCCGGCACCTATGTCGACATGATGCGCCACAACGCGGCGACCCTGGCCGCCGCTCTGGGCGGCTAAGGCGCGCCGCGCCGCAGCAGGTAGGTATCCATGATCCAGCCATGCGCGGCGCGGGCTGCGTGCCGCGTGCGCAGGATGTGGGGCGTGGCGTCGGCCAGCGGGCCGGCTTCCAGCACCTGTTCGGGCATGCCGAGGAACGCGCCCCACCAGATATGCGTGCCGTCCGGCTCCAACCCCTGAAAGCTGCACTGACCGTCGAGCATCACGACGAGGGTCTCCGCCCCTTGGGGCCAGCCGTGGTCCCGTAGCTGGCGGCCCGTGGTCACGGTCACGGCGCCGTTGACGGTGTTGAACGGGATCGCGTGCGCCGCCGTGAGCGCCTGCAGCGAGGTGATGCCGGGGATCACGCGCACCTTCGGGGCCGGGTCCAGCCGCGCGGCGATGCGCAAGGTACTGTCGTAAAGGCCTGGATCGCCCCAGATCAGCAGCGCAACCGGTCCCTCCGGCGCCGTTTGCAGCGCGTCCACCCAGCGGGCGGCGATGGCGTCGTGCCACGCCTCCACCCGTGCGGCGTAGGGCAGCGCTTCATCGCGGACCGGCATCTGAAACGGGATGACGCGGGCACTGGCTCCGGCATCCGCGATGATAGCCTCGCGTAGGTGGGCCAGATCCTCCTTGCCGGTGCCCTTGCGGGGCAGGAGGATCGCGGCGGCGCGGCGCAGGGCCTCTTGCCCCTCCAGCGTGATGTGCTGCGGGTGGCCCGTGCCGATCCCGATGAGCCACAGCTCAGTCATCGAGGTCCGCCAACGGGCCGTAGAGGATCAGCGCCGGTTTTGTGCCGACATCCTGCGCGAGCGTGGCGGCGAGCGCCCGTACGCTGGCCCGCGTGACCCGCTGCTGGGGGGTAGAGACGGCTTCGGCCAGGATCGCCGGCGTGTCGCCCGGCAGGCCGCGGGCGATCAGCGCCTCCAGCAGGGCGGGGAAGGTGCGCTTGCCCATGAAGATCACCGTGCAGGCGGCGGGATCGGCCAGGGCTGCGAGGTCGATATCGTCGGGCAGCGCGCCGCGCGCGTCGTGGCCGGTGACGAATTGCACCCGCCGCGCGGTAAAGCGCCGGGTCAGCGGGATGCCGCAGGCCGCGGCGGCCGCGACGGCGGAGGGCACGCCGGGGATAATCTCGTAGGGGATGCCGGCCGCGCGCAGGGCGACCAGCTCCTCCTCCAGACGGCCGAAAAGGCCCGGATCGCCTGATTTGAGGCGCACGACCCGTTGGCCGGTCTTTGCGTAATCGACGAGCAGGCGGCTCACGTGGTCCTGTTTGGGGGAGGCGCGGCCCGCCCGTTTGCCGACGCCGACCAGATCGGCGTCCGCCCCCGCATGTTCCAGGATCGGCCCGGCGGAGAGATCGTCGAACAGCACTGCGTCGGCCCGCGCCAGCCGGTCGGCGGCTTTGAGGGTCAGCAGCTCTGGATCGCCTGGTCCGCTGCCGACGAAGCTGACGAATCCGGTCATGCCGGGCGCTCTGCCGTGATGAGGTGGAAGAACGTGCCGGTGACGTGCCCGCGGCGCGAGCCGGTTTCAGGCACCGCGTTTCCGTCCGCGTCGAAGACTTGCGCCAGCGGCGCGTCGGGTTGATCGAGGATCGTGGAATAGTGAAATTCGTGCCCGCGCAGGGCCGCGCCGGCAGCGGCGCCGGGCATGGGCGCCTCCAGCACTGCGCGGCGATAGCCGAGGTGGAATTTGCGCGTCTGATAGCTGGTCACGAGGCCCAGAAGCCCCGCCATCTTGTGGCGCACGCCGTCCTTGTCGATCAGCGCGTCGCCCAGAGCCATGTAACCCCCACACTCCCCGTGCACCGGCTTGCTGGTCGCGTGGGCGCGCAGGCCGTCCAAGAAGCGCGCCGCCGCCGCCAAACGCCCCGCGTGGAGTTCGGGATATCCCCCGGGCAGCCAGACCAGATCGGCGTCCGCCGCGGGCGGCGCGTCGGCGAGGGGGGAGAAGGGCAAAATCTCCGCCCCCGCGGCGCGCCAGCCTTCCAGCAGGTGCGGGTAGGTGAAGGAGAACGCCGCGTCGCGGGCCAGGGCGATGCGCTGCGCCGGCGGGGGCGGCAGGGTGCCGGTGCCCAGAGGCGCGCCGCGCGCGGCGGCTTTGATCGCGTCCAGATCGACGTTGTCGCGCAGAAACGCGGCGTAGCCGCTGATCGCCGCCTCTAGATCGGGATGCTCCACCGCTTGGATCAGGCCCAGATGCCGCTCCGGCAGGGCCAGATCGCCGCGCCGCGGCAGCACGCCCAGCACCTTCAGGCCCGCGCGGTCCATCCCGGCGCGGGTCAGCCGCTCGTGCCGGGGGGAGGCGACGCGGTTCAGGATCACGCCCGCGAAGGGCAGGTCCGGGAGGTAGCTTTTGAACCCCAGCGCGGTGGCGGCGGCGCTTTGGGCCTGCCCGCCGACGTCGAGGACCAGCACGACCGGCCAGCCCATGCGCTGCGCCGTCTCCGCGCTGGCGCCGAAGCCGGTTTGCCCGCGCGTCGCCACCCCGTCGAAGAGGCCCATTGACCCTTCGCCGACGCAGATATCCGCGCCCTGCGCCTGGGCCGTGATCGCGCCCAGAAGCGCGTCGTCCATCGCCCAGGTGTCGAGGTTGAAGGAGGCGCGCCCGGCGGCCGCCAGGTGGAAGGCCGGGTCGATATAGTCAGGGCCGGATTTGAATGGCTGCACGGCCAGCCCGTCCTCGCGCAGGGCGCGCAACAGGCCCAGCATCACTGTCGTCTTGCCCGTACCGGAGGCCGGGGCGGAGATCATGAGCCCCTTCATGGCGCGTCCGGCGTCCAGCCAGCCCAGGGGCTTTCCGCGCTTTGCGGGCGGTAGCGGCGGTCGTAATCCACGGCGTAAAGGCAGCTGTCCTCGAACCCTTCCCCGGCCAGCGCCGGGCCGACCAGGATCAGCGCGGTGCGCTGGATGTCGGGGCCAAGCCGACCTTCGATGTCCGACAGCGTGCCGCGTAGGATCGTCTGGTCCGGCCAGGAGGCGCGGTAGACGATGGCGACGGGGCAATCGGCGCCGTAGGCGGGCGTCAGATCTGCGACGACCCGGGACAGGTTCTGGATCGACAGGTGGATGGCCAGCGTGGCGCCGGTGGCGGCGAAATTCGTCAGGCTTTCGCCCTCGGGCATCGAGGAGGCGCGGCCCGGCGTGCGGGTCAGCACCACCGATTGCGCAAGGCCGGGTAAGGTCAGTTCCGTTCCCAAAGCTGCGGCCGCGGCAGCAAAACTGGGCACGCCGGGCGTGACGGAGACGGGGATCCCTTCGGCCCGCAGGCGGCGCATCTGCTCGCCCATCGCGGACCAGACCGACAGGTCCCCCGAATGCAACCGCGCGACATCCTGTCCGGCGCCGTGCGCGATGCGGATCTCGTCCATGATGGCGTCCAGGTCCATCGGCGCCGTGTTCACGATGCGCGCCCCGTCCGGGCAGTGGGACAGGATCGCCTCCGGCACCAGCGATCCGGCGTAAAGGCAGACGGGGCAGGCGGCGATCAGGTCGCGCCCGCGCAGGGTCAGAAGGTCGGGCGCGCCGGGGCCGGCGCCGATGAAGTGCACGGTCATGGGGCCGCTCCGATGGCGAGGGCGCAGGTGGCCTGCCGGTCGGCGGAGATCACGCGCCGGCCCAAAAGCCGCGCGCCCGGGCCCGCGGCGGCGAGGGCGCTCGCCTCGGCCACGCTGCCGGTGCCGCGCGCGGCCTGGCTGGCGGCGCTTTGGGTCAGGGTGTGCTGGCCCGCGGGGTCGACGCCGCGTGTGGGCAGCGACAGCTCGGCGCCGAGGGCCGTGAAGGCCGCGCTGCTGGCCTTGTCCGCGGCGGTGGCCAGCAGGTTCGGCGTGCCGCCGGTCCGGGCCAGCGCGTCGCGCAGGCTGGCGGTCTGGGCCGCGCTGCGAAATCCGAAACCGGCGACGATCATAGGGTCACGCTCCATTGCACGATGGGATAGCTCGCCCGCCAGCCGCGCTTGCGGCCCAAGGGCGCGTCCTGCGATAGCGCGATCCGCAGCAAATCGCCACCGTGCGCGGCCTGCGCTTGGGTCAAAAGCGCTTCGGCCTCCAGCGTGACGGCGTTGGCGATCAGCCGCGTGCCGGCGGGCAGGGCGGTCAGGCGGTCCAGCAGCGCCGGGCCCAGCCCCCCGCCGACAAAGACCGCGTTCGGGGGCTCCAGTCCCTCTAGCGCGCCGGGCGCTGTGCCGTGGACGATGTTCAAATGGTCCACGCCCATGGCGGCGGCGTTCTGCGCGATGCGGGCGGCGCGGCCCGCATCCGCCTCGATACTGGTGGCGCGCATGTCCCGGTGGGCGCGCAGCCACTCGATCGCGATGGACCCCGAGCCGCCGCCGATATCCCAGAGGGACTCCCCCGGCACAGGGGCCAGAGCCGACAGGGTCAGGGCGCGCACGGGGCGTTTGGTGATCTGGCCGTCGTGGGCGAACAGCTCGTCGGGCAGGCCAGGCACGCAAGGCAGGGCGGGGCCGGGGCCTTGGACCTCGATGGCGGCGCAGACAGGGTGGGCGTAGGCTGGGCTGGCATCGTCGTCGGCCGCCTGGTGTGTGATGTGCTCGCGCGGCCCGCCAAGCGCCTCCATCACGTGCAGGACGCTCGGACCGAAGCCGGCGCTAGCCAGATAGGCGGCCAGATCGCCGACCGCCGCGCCATCGCGCAGCGTCACGATCAGCTGTGCACCGGGGGCGAGATGCGGGCGCAGGCGACCGAGCGGGGCAGCGTGCAGGCCCAGGCAGGTCGTCCGCTCTAGCGCCCAGCCGAGGCGCGCGGCGGCGAGGGAGAAGCAGGACGGGCCGGGCAGGGCGGTCCATTCTTCCGCTGCTAGATGGCGGGCCAGAACGGCGCCCGCGCCGAACCAGAACGGATCGCCTGAAGCGAGGACGACTGTGCGCTGCCCCCGGAGGTTCAGCAGGGTCTCGATCCCATCCGCGAAGGGCACGGGCCACGGCACCGTTTGCGCGTCGGTGGCGCCGAGCAGCTCCAGGTGGCGGGGCGGGCCCATGATCACTTCGGCCCGCTCCAGCGCTTGGCGGCTTGCGGAGGGCAGGCCGTCCGGACCATCTTCGCCCAGACCGATGATTGTGAGCCAAGGAGCCTCAGCCATGGCGCCCAACCTTCTGATCCTGGGCGGGACGACCGAAGCCTCCGCCCTGTGCGCCGAGCTGGCCGCGCGCGAGGTGCGGGGCACGCTGTCGCTGGCGGGGCGCGTCGCGCGGCCCAAGCGGCAGCCGCTCCCGATGCGCGTGGGTGGGTTCGGCGGCGTGGCGGGCCTTGTGTCGTATTTGCGCACGGAAGCCATCACCCACGTCATCGACGCCACGCATCCCTTCGCCGCGCAGATGAGCGCCCATGCCGTCGCCGCCTGCACCGCAGTGGGCGTGCCGTTGGCCGCTTTGGTGCGCCCCGCATGGACGCCGCAGCCGGGCGACGATTGGCGCCACGTGCCGGACATCGCGGGGGCTGTTGCCGCGCTGGCCGGCCCGGCGCAGCGGGTCATGCTGGCGGTTGGGCGTCTGCACCTTGCCGCCTTCGCGCCGCAGCCGCAGCATCACTACCTTCTGCGCCTGGTCGACCCGCCGGAGGGCGACTTGCCCCTGCCGAACGCCACCGTGATCGTCGACCGCGGCCCCTTCACAGAAGACGGGGACCGGGTGCTGATGCAGGCGCACGGCATCCAAATGGTCGTCTCCAAGAACGCGGGCGGCAGCGGCGCGGTGGCCAAGATCGCCGCAGCGCGGGCGCTGCGTCTGCCGGTCCTGATGATCGACCGGCCGGCCGTTCCGGCGCGGCATGAGGTGCGCAGCGTGGCCGAGGCGCTGGATTGGCTGACCGCTCACGGCGCCGACCTTGGGGTGTAGACCCAGTCCGTCCCGGGCACGTGCCGCGTCAGTGAGGATCCGACCAGCACGACCGTACGCATATCCGCCATCTCCGGCGTGCAATCGGGCAACGGGACGACGCGGATCGCCTCTTCGGGCGTGGAGACGGCGCGGGCGAAGATGACGGGCCGCGTGTCGGCGCAGGCGTCCTGCAACACCTCCAGCGCGCGGGCGAAGCCTTCGGGCCGCACCTTGGAGCGCGGGTTGTAGAAAGCCATGGCGAAATCCGCCTCCGCCGCCAGGCGCAGGCGCCGCTCAATCAGGGGCCAGGGCTTGAGGTTATCGCTCAGATTGATGGCGCAGAAATCGTGGCCCAAGGGCGCGCCGGCCCGGGCCGCGGCGGCCAGCATCGCGGTAATGCCGGGCAGCACGCGTATGTCGGTGCCGCGGGACGCGGGCGGAGCGGCCTCCAGCGCCTCGAACACGGCGGAGGCCATGGCGAAGACGCCGGGATCGCCGGAGGACACCACAACGACCCGCCGGCCCGATTGCGCCAGGGCGAGGGCGTGCGCTGCACGGTCCAGCTCCACCCGGTTGTCGGAGGCGTGCTTGGTCAGGCCGGGCCGGTCCGGTACGCGCGCGACGTAAGGGATGTAGCCAACGATATCGGTCGCCTCCGCCAGAGCCGCCTGCACCTCCGGCGTCACCAGCGCGTCCGCGCCGGGGCCGAGGCCCGCGATAGTGACCCAGCCGGTCAAGGCCGGCGGCCCTGCCCGTGCACCACGATGAGCGAGAAATAGGGCGTGACCTTGCCCTCCGCCTCCGCCAGGCGCTGCACGGTTTGCCCGGTCATGGAGGCGTATTCGATCAGCCAGGCGTCTTCATACTTGCCCGCCGCGCGCAGGGCCCGGCGCACCTTGTCGATGTTGCGCCCGATCTTCATAACCACAAGCGCGTCGCTGCCGGCGATGCGGGCTGTCAGGTCCGCTTCCGGCAGTGTGCCCATCAGCACGGTCAGGACATCGTCGCCCCAGGTGATCGGGCTGCCCGTAGCCGTCCAGGCGGCGGACATGCCGGTGATCGCGGGCACGATTTCGACCGGGATGGCCTCGGCCAACCGGCTGTGCAGGTGCATGAACGATCCGTAGAAGAACGGGTCCCCTTCGCACAGCACCATGACGTCCGCGCCGCCCTCGACCAGGCTGCGCAGATGGGTGGCACACTCGGCATAGAAGGCGCTGAGCAGGCGGTTGTATTCGGGGTCGGTGAAGGGGATTTCGGTGGTAACGGGGTATTCCATCGCGAATTCCGTCACGCCGTCGGGCAGCAGCCCTTCGACGATCTGGCGGGCTTGGCCGCGGCGCCCCGCCTTGCGGAAATAGGCGACATGGGCCGCGCGGCGCAGCAGGCGGTCGGCCCGCACGCTCATCAGGTCCGGGTCCCCCGGCCCCAGGCCGAGGCAGTAGAGCGTTCCGGTCATTCCGCGCGGCTCGCGATGGCGTTAACAGCGGCGACGGTGATCGCGCTGCCGCCCAGGCGCCCTTCGACGATGCAGCAGGGCACGGGTTGATCGGCCCAGAGCGCGTCCTTGCTTTCGCGCGCGCCGACGAAGCCGACGGGGCAGCCGATGATGGCCGCGGGGCGCGGGCAATCGGGATCCTCCAGCATGTTCAGCAGGTGAAAGAGGGCCGTGGGCGCGTTGCCGATGGCCACCAGCGCTCCGGCGAGGCGGGGCCGCCAAAGCTCCAGCGCTGCGGCGGAGCGGGTGTTGCCCATGGCGCGCGCCATCTCCGGCACTTGGGGTTCGCGCAGGGTGCACAGGACGTCGTTATCCGCGGGCAGACGCGCCCGCGTCACCCCTTCGGAGACCATGCGCGCGTCGCAGAAAATGGGCGCGCCGCCGTCCAGGGCGGCGCGGGCGGCAGCGGCGAAACCGGGGGAGAAGCGGATGTGCTCTTCCAGCCCGACGAGGCCCGCGGCGTGGATCATGCGCACGGCGATGCGTTCTTCGTCCGGATCGAACCGGGCCAGATCGGCCTCCGCACGGATGGTCGCGAAGCTTTCCGCGTAGATCGCGGCGCCGTCCTTTTCGTAGGTGTAGGGCATCACAAGAGGTCGTCTATCTGGTCCGGGTCCAGCCCGCGCTGGCGCGGCTCATCCCATGGTGCACCGCGCGTGACAAGATCGAACCGGCCCGCGCGGCCCACCAGCGTCACCGGCGCGGCGCGCGGCAGGGCGCAGCCCTTAGCGCAGCCCGAGACATGCAGGCCGGGCGCGCGGGGCGCCAGGCGCTGGGCCAGCGCCGTCGTCTCCACGCTGGCTTGCGGGCAGAAGGGCGCGCCGGGGCAGGCATGCGCCTCCATCAGCGGGGACGGTGCGGCGACGAAGCCGGGCGCGTCGATGATCTGGATGCCGGGCAGGAACAGCGTCCGGCCTAGGCCGAGGCGCAACGTGGGCGCCCCGGTGGTGGTTATCAAAGCGCGCAGGTCGGCGGCTAGGATCCGTCCGAAGGGTGCGCCAAGGAATGTGCCGTCTGCGTTTGGCCCGAGGGGGAGCGGCGCGGCCTGCGCGCGCGGCGCGGTGTCTGCCGAGGGGCGTGCGGCCTGGGGCAGGCGAGCGATGTGGCGCGCCATCCGTCCGGCCTGCGCGCCGCCAGTACAGATAAACCACTCGGCCAGCTCCAGGATCGCGGCGGGGGCGCTGGCCTGCGTCACGCGCTGGCCGTGCGCCATGCCGTCGGCGCGCAGGATCAGCCCCCCGTCCGCCGCGCGCTCCAGCCGAAAATCGGCGGACCCTACGCCGAGGCAGGCATACGTGCCCGTATCGACGGCGAAGCCCATTTTCTGCGGCAGATCGGGCAGGGTCGGCAAGACCCCCAGTACGGCGTCGTGTAGGCGGTGGCTGAGGTCGCCCGCGCGCCAGTCCGGCGGCATCAGGATGTTGCGGTGGCCTTCGACGGTGGGATCCGCGTCGATCAGGCCCAGCGCGTCCAGTTCGGCGAGCAGCCCGGCGTGGTCGGCGACGCCCCTGATCTGGAGATTAGCGCGCGAGGTCAGGTCGAGCGCACCGCTGCCGAACCGCTCCGCCAGATCGCACAGGCCCAGTGCCTGCGCCTGGCTGAGGCTGCCCGCGAAGGGGCGCACGCGCACGACCAGCCCGTCGCCCGACAGCATGGGGCGGTGC
>JBCDFL010000086.1:0-13271 GCA_039178165.1 Pseudomonadota bacterium
ACAGAAATTACTGGAACCAATATGCATCTCACACCGGCCATGCAGGACTTCATCCTCCACTGGGGGGATATGGGCGCCAAATGGGGCACCAACCGGTCCGTTGCGCAGATCCACGCGTTGCTGCACATCTCGCCCGAGCCGCTGAACGCAGAGGAAATCGCGAGCATGCTGAGCCTCGCGCGCTCCAACGTGTCGAATGGGCTGAAGGAGTTGCAAGCCCAGGGCCTCGTCAAATCCTCGCGCAAATTGGGCGACCGGCGCGATCACTTCCACTCGATCCGCGACATGTTCGAGTTGGTGAACACCGTCGTGGAGGTGCGGCGCGCACAGGAATACGCCCCCACCCTCGCGGCGCTCAAGGGCGTGCAAGCGGCGGCGAAGGACGACGCCACGCCCGAGGCGGTACAAGCCCGCATCGACGCGACGTTGGAGACGATGCAGATGTTCGACGATTGGTATGGCCAAGTCATGCGCCTGCCGCGCGGCGTTCAATTGCGACTTTTGAAGATGGGCGCCCGCATCGCGCGCCTGCTGCCGGGCGGAAACGCCTAAAAAAATTTTGCTGGAGATTTCACTCATGACAGAAAAAACTGCACACAATATCTGGATGCCAGCGCCGCGCCCCGCGCGCTACCTGGTCGACCCGGTTGCCTTCTTCATCGCGCTGATCGGCGCGCCGCTTTTGGTCACCCTCGCCAGTTTCTGGCTGTTTCTGATCCCCGTCTTCGCGCTGGTTTTGGGCGGGCCGATCTACCTAATCCTCGGCACGCCGCTGCTGCTGTTCCACCTGCGCCGGGACGAAGGCAAGAGCGATAGCATCGTGGCCCTGGCCATGATGACCGTCCTCGCCGGGGCGTGGCGCTTGGCATTGGCGCGCTCGTCACGGGGCCGGAGCAAGCGGCCTTCGCCCTGTTCATTATGGTGACGTTCGCGATGATCTTTGCCCTGCTTTGGGCCGCCACCTTCGCCGCGATCTACAACCGCCTGCGCTCGGACCTGAGCCGCCGGCCCCTTTAACCCCCACATCTGAAACAGGAGAGCCCCATGCTCGTTCTCGCCTTCGTCTACCTGCCCCTAGCGGTCAGCCTGCTCGCCGCATTATGTGCGATGATCCTGCGCATCGGCGCATTGGTCGGGGATTGCCCGCGGGCCCGCGCCGCAGCGCAGGCGGCCTCGGTCACCATCGCGACCGGCTTCGCCGCAATTGGTCTGGGCGGCATCGCCCTGGTCGGCGCCGCGATCCCGTTCTGGGCGCACATGCCGATCACCGCCGTGCTTGCCGCGCTCGGCTTCATCGCGCTGTGCCTCGGCCTCGGCTTCAGCCACGCGGTCGCCACCTTGCGCGCGGTCGTCATGGTGCCCGCGCCTGCACCCGAGGGCTGATACAGGCGCGGCGCGCCCCAGACTGGACACGGGCGCGCCGCCCTCCGATCATCGCAGGACCGCAACAAGGCACACCCATGCTGGATTGGCTCAAAACCCTCTTCAACCCACCCGGCCCCCGCTACCGGATCGACCCGGTGGCGTTCATCCTCGCGCTGGTGGCTGCGCCGTTGATCGTGACGGCGCTGACCTTTCCCATCGGCGGCTTTTCCTTCTTCGTTCTGCTGTTCGGCGCGCCGCTCTACCTCGTCATCGGCACGCCGCTGCTGGTCCTGCACTTGCGGCGGAACCCGGGTACCTTCCGCAGCCTAATGTTCCTGGGGTTCAAGGCCGTCGCCGTGCTCGTCATCTTCTGGGCCGCGACGATGCGGTCCGATCAATGGACCAGCGTCCTGCCCGCCCTCGCGGCGTTCAGCTTTGGCTTCGGGCTGGCGTGGACGGCCACCTTTGCCGGGCTCTACCTGCTGATCCGGCGCCGGCGGCAGGACTAGTAGGAAAACGCGCCGTAGATCTGGCTCAGATCGCCGGCCCACGCGCCGTGATACGCGTCGAGCAGCTCGTCCGCCGGCGCTTTGCCGCTCTCCACGCTTTCCTGCAGCGCGTTGAGGAAGTGCGTCTCGTCCGGGACAAGACCGCCCGCACCGGGTTGCGCGCGCGCCTTTAGCCCTGCTTCGGCAATCGCGACAGCTTCGCGCGCCAGATCGTGCAGACGTACGTTGCCGGCCACGCCCTGCAGCCCGTCCACAGACGCCGCCACCCGCAGCCCGTCGCGTGTTTCGGCATCGAGGCCCTGGACCAAGTCCCACGCCGCGTCAAGCGCCCCTTGATCGTAGATCAGCCCAACCCAAAATGCGGGCAGCGCGCACAGCCGGCGCCACGGCCCGCCATCGGCGCCGCGCATCTCGATGAACTTTTTGATCCGCGCCTCGGGAAAGGCGGTAGTCAGGTGATCCGCCCAATCGCTCAGCGTCGGGGTCTGGCCCGGCAACGCGGGCAATTTGCCCTCCAAAAAGTCGCGGAAGGATTGGCCCAGCGCGTCGATATACTGGCCGTCGCGGTAGACGAAATACATTGGCACATCGAGCGCATAGTCCACCCACCGCTCGAACCCGAAGCCATCCTCGAACACGAAGGGCAGCATCCCTGTGCGCGCATCGTCCAGGTGCCGCCAGACCTTGCTGCGCCAGCTCTTGTGCCCGTTCGGCGCCCCTTCGAAGAACGGCGAATTCGCGAAAAGCGCGGTCGCCACAGGCTGCAGGGCCAGCGCCACGCGCAGCTTTTGCACCATGTCCGACTCAGAACTGAAATCGAGGTTCACCTGTACCGTGCAGGTCCGGCGCATCATCACCCGGCCCATTGTGCCGACCTTGCCCATATAGCTGTCCATCAGCTTGTAGCGGCCCTTTGGCATCAGGGGCATATCTTCGTGGGTCCAGCCGGGCGCAGCGCCCAGACCGATAAAGCCCGCGCCGATCTCGTCCGCGATCTCGCGCACTTGGGCCAGATGGGTGTTCACCTCATCGCATGTCTGGTGGATCGTCTCCAGCGGCGCCCCGCTCAGCTCCAGCTGGCCGCCCGGCTCCAGGCTGATATTGGCGCCGTCCTTCTCCAGCCCGATGAGCTTGCCGCCTTCGCGCAATTCGGACCAGGCAAAACGGTCACGCAACCCTTCGAGGATCGCGAGGATGGAGCGTGGGCCGTCATAGGGCAGCGGCGCGTAGGAGTGCAGATCGTGCCCAGAGCCATCGCCCGCGGGCAGCAAGTAGCCGAACTTCTCGTGCTCGGTTCCGATGCGCCAGGCGTCCTTGGGTTTGTTCCCGGCCTCCAGATAACCGGCCAGTTGGTCGCGGTGTTCGATTGGGCCGCCGCCGGACTGGGGGATAGACATGGGGCACGCTCCGGCTGCTGGTCTAAGGGCAAGGGATGGTGCGGATTGCCACAGGTGTCAATGCAGCCGCGCGCGGGCCGGGCGCAGCGGCGCACGTTCCCAGATCACGACCGCGTGCGCCGCACCGCGGTGCAGCTCGCCCAGCATCCGTTCCGTCCGCAGGCCCGGCAGCGCCGCGAACGCATCGAACAGCGCCTCCGACCCGTCCGCGTCCACCGGGATCAGCAAGGTGGGCTGGCCGCGCTGGTCCAACTGCCAATGCGCCGGGTGCTGCGCGCGGTCGAGGGTGAGGCGCTCCAGCTCCGCCACCGCGACCATACCGCCGCCCAAAGGACCGAAATAGGTGATCTGCCCCTCGTCCACCTGCACCGTCCCGACGCCGCCGTCCGACCCGCGGAACCGCGCGCGCTGCACCCCGACGGCGATCAGCGCGCCGGCTGCGACCAACAGCACGGCGCCGATATAGGTCAAAAGGCCCCCCGCGCCGATTACCCAGTACAGCGCGAGGCACGCGGCGCCGGCGCCCACGAGCACCTCGCGCCAGCGCAGGATGGCGGCTTGCGCTTCGGGCCGAATGAAGCTCACGCCCAATCACCCAGCCGCGCTTGCCACAGCGCCAACGCGGCGACGGCGGCGGTATCGGCGCGCAGGATCCGCGGGCCGAGGGAGACGGGATGCGCCTGCGGCAACTGGCTGATCATCGCCCGCTCCGCCTCCGAAAACCCGCCTTCGGGCCCGATCAAGATCGCCCAGGGCCCGCGCGCCTCCGGCAGGCCAAGGGGCGTGCCCACCCGCGCCTCGTCGGCGAACATCAGGGCCCGGTCCTGGGGCCAGGCACGCAAGAGCGCCGGCAGTTTCTGCATCGGCGCCACCTCGGGCACGTAGGTACCCCCGCATTGCTCCGCCGCCTCAACCGCGTGCGCCTGTAGGCGGTCTTGGGCGATGCGGCCTGCATTGGTGAAATCGGTCTGCACGGGCAGGATGCGCCGCGCGCCCATTTCCGCCGCCTTTTCGACGATGAAATCGGTGCGCGCCTTTTTGATCGGCGCGAAGAGCAGCCACAGGTCCGGCGGCATCCGCAGCGGCGCGGTCTGCGCGCGGGCAATGAGCGTGCCGCCGCGCTTGCCCGCCTCGGCCACCTCCGCCCGCCACTCGCCATCCGTTCCGTTGAACAGCAGCACCGCGTCCCCAGGCCCCAGCCGCATCACGCCAAAGAGGTAATGGGCCTGGTCCCGCGACACTGGCACCTCATGGCCAATCCCCAGCTCTTGGTCTACGTAGAGGCGGATTTTTGCATCCATGGGTCCGGACATATGCAAGACCAGCCCCCAGCGCCAGATATCTCCGTCGCGGATGCCGAAGCGCGCAATTGGGTGGACCGTTACGCGCCGCTGGCCACACGGCCCTATCTGCGGCTCAGCCGGGCGGACCGGCCCATCGGCACGTGGTTGCTGCTTTTGCCATGCTGGTGGGGGCTGGCGCTGGCCATCCTGTCGAGCCAAACGCCCCGGTGGGAAGATGTCTGGATCGCGGCGGGCTGCGCCCTCGGCGCGTTCTTGATGCGCGGCGCAGGGTGCACCTGGAACGACATCACCGACCGCAAGATCGACGCGCAAGTGACGCGCACGCGCTCTCGTCCGATCCCATCGGGCCAGGTGAGCGTGCTTGGGGCCATCATCTGGATGTGCGCGCAGGCCCTGGCGTCGCTGGCCATCCTGCTCACGTTCAATTGGACGGCCATCGGGCTCGGGATCTTGGCGCTGGGGCCGGTCTGCCTTTACCCCTTTGCCAAGCGCTTCACCTGGTGGCCGCAACTGTTCCTTGGCATCGCGTTCAACTGGGGCGCGCTTCTGGCCTGGGCGGCCCATACCGGATCGCTGACCGCCGCGCCCGTCGCGCTCTACTGCGCCGGGATCGCCTGGACGCTGTTCTACGACACGATCTATGCCCATCAGGACCTCGAAGACGACGCGCTGATCGGGGTGAAAAGCACCGCGCGCCTCTTTGGCGCGGAAACGGGCTGGTATCTGCGCTGGTTCCTCGTCGGCACGGTGGGGATGATGGGCATCGCGGTGATCCACGCCGGCCTCGCCACCGCATCGCCGCTGGCGCTGGTCCTGGCGCTCGGTGGGCCGTGGGCGATGGGCTGGCACCTCGCCTGGCAGCTGCGCGGTCTTGATCTGCAGGACACGGACAAGTGCCTGCGCCTCTTCCGGTCGAACCGCGATACCGGCGTGATTCCGCTCTTGTTCTTTGCCGCCGCCTTGCTGGTGTGATGGACAGTCCTGCCAGGCGCTTTTATCACCAGATTTAGCCCACCATTCCGGGAGCCGTAATGCGCCTATCCTCGATCTTCGTCACCGGATTGACCTTCGCTCTCGCGGCGGGGCTGTCGCTGCTGGTGGCGCAGTTTTCGGTCGGGCTGATCGAAGACCGATCGGAAATGCAGGTGCGCAGCGCGCTCGACGCCGCGGACAAACCCTGGGCCGAGGTGCAGGCCGACGGCCTTACCGTGACGCTTGCGGGCCTGGCGCCCACCGAAGCCGAACGGTTTGCGGCCCTGTCGACCGCCGGCACCGTGGTCGATGCCGCGCGGGTCATTGACGATATGGAGGTCGTCGCCGTCGCCGCGCTGGCGCCGCCGCGCTTTTCGGCGGAGATCCTGCGCAACGATGCCGGTATCTCGATCATCGGGCTGATGCCCGCCAGCACGGACCGCGCGGAAATCGCCGACCGCTTCGACGCCATGTCGGGGGGCGACGTGCCGGTCACCGACCTGATCGAGACGGCGGATTACCCGGCGCCCCGCGGTTGGTCCGATGCGCTCGGCTTCGCCCTTACCGCGATGGAGGCGCTGCCGCGCGCCAAAGTGTCCGTCAGTCCTGGGCGGGTGGCGATCACTGCGATCACCGACAGCGCCGAGGAAAAGGCACGGCTTGAGGCACGCCTGACCCGCGCCGCGCCGCCGGGGCTGCGCCTGTCGATGGATATCGCCGCGCCGCGGCCCGTCATCACACCCTTCACCCTGCGCTTCGTCATGGACGATGAGGGCGCCCGCTTTGACGCGTGCAGCGCCGACAGCGAGCGGTCGCGCCAGCGGATCGTAAGCGCCGCCTTCGCCGCCGGGCTCACAGGCCAGGGCCGGTGCACGGTCGGGATGGGCGTGCCCAGCCCCCGCTGGTCCGAGGCGGTCGCCACCGCCATCGCCGCGCTGGCCGATCTGGGCGCGGGATCGGTGACCTTCTCGGACGCGGACATCACGCTGACCGCACAGGCGGGCACAGACCAGGCGACCTTTGACCGGGTGGTCGGCGAGTTGGAGGCGGCACTGCCGCGGGTTTTCGCCGTCTACGCCGTCCTACCGGCAGAGGTCGATCCGAATGCCGGCCCGCCCGAATTCACCGCGACGCTCAGCCCAGAAGGTCAGGTGCAATTGCGCGGCCGGCTCAGCGACCCGGGGCTGCGCACGGTTGCCGACAGCTACGCCAAATCGCGCTTCGGCGTCGGCAATGTCTATACCGCCGCGCGCGTGGTGGACGATCTGCCCGCCACCTGGCCGGTGCGCGTGCTGGCGGGGCTGGAGGCGCTGTCGAACCTATCGAACGGCGTCGTGCGCGTGACCCCCGACGTGATCGACGTCTCCGGCAATACCGGCGACACAGAAACCGCCAGCCGCATCGCCACACTGCTCGCCGACAAGCTGGGCGAGGCCGAAGCGTTCGAGATCGACGTCGCCTACCTCGAAAAACTCGACCCGGTGGCGAACATTCCGACCCCGGACGAGTGCGAGCGCGAGATCGGCAGCATCCTCGCCGCCAAGAAAATCAATTTCGAGCCGGGCAGCGCGACCATCGACGCAAGCACGCTCGACACGATGGATCAGGTGGCCGAGGTGCTCATTGCCTGCGGCACGCTGCGCCTGGAAATCCAGGGTCACACCGACAGCCAGGGCCGGGAAGAGATGAACCGCAACCTCAGCCAGGCGCGGGCGCAATCGGTCCTGAACGAGCTGCGCGCACGCCGCGTGCCGACGACCAGCTTTGTGGCCAAGGGCTACGGTGAAAGCCGCCCGATCCAGCCCAACGACACCGAAGAAGGGCGCGAGGCGAACCGGCGTATCGAGTTCCGCCTGATCCGTCCCGAACCCTCCGCCATCACCCAGCCCGAATCGGCGCTGGAAAGCCTCGCGGAATCGGCCGATACAGAGGCCAAAGCAGCCTCTGACACCGAAGGGGCCGGCGCTGAGGACACGGAATGAACGGCTCGGAATTTGTCATCTGGACGGCGATCGTCCTGTTCGTCGCCTTCTGCATGGGCTGGTTTGCCAATTGGCTGATCTCGCGCTTCAGCCGCGTAGCGGCGGGCGACGTCGCGGAGCTTGACCGGATGAGCCAGGAGCTGCACGAGGCCGAAGAAACGCGGGACCAAGCGATCACCTACCTGCAGCAACGCGAGGCGGAGCTGACCAATCAGCTGAGCCAGACCGAAGCGGAGCTGCGCGCCGCCATGGACGGTCTCCGCGACGCGCGGCACGAGGCCGAAGAGCTGCGCAATTACATCGAACGGATGCAGGCCGCGGGCTAGGCGCTTTCTTGGAAGAAAACGCCGCGGCTGCCATCGTGCCGCGCTGATCTAACGGCCGGTCCGGCGGATAGCCCCTCCGGGGGGAGTTGTTTTTGGCCCAGTGAACGGGGGTTTATTCGCCTCTCCGGATGATCGTTTGTGCTCCTTCACAAAAAGATGGGAGCGGCTTGCCGTGTGCTTTGGTATCGATATAGCCTACCAGCGGCCTAAAGCAGCTTCGTCACTGTCCTTTGCGGCGACCCAAGACGCGCCGTCTGGGCCAAGCTCGCGTTTCCAGAAAGGCGCGCGGGATTTCAGGAAGTCCATAAGGAAGTCCGCGGCGGCGAAGGCATCCGCGCGGTGCGGGGCGGCCGTTGCGACCATCATAATCGTCTCGCCAGCGCGCAGGGCGCCGTGGCGGTGGATCACCAGCACCGCGCCCAGCGACCAGCGCTGCGCCGCCTCGGCCGCGATCTCCGTCAGGGCAGCTTCGGTCATGCCGGGGTAATGTTCGATCTCCATCGCGGTCAGGCCGCCATCTGCGCGCACAATCCCATTGAACGTCACGAGGGCTCCCATCCCATCGGTTCGGGCGGCAAATGCGTTTAGCTCGGCGCCCGCATCGAACGCCTCCGCCTGGACCCGGATATCGAGCGGCGCGCTCATCCGCCGGTCATGGGCGGGAAGAACGCGACCTCGCGCGCGCCGTCCAGCGGGGCATCGAAATCGGTGAGCTTCTGATCGACCGCCACGCGCAGCGCCGACAGATCGGCGAAGGCGGCGGCGTAGCGGTCCTCGCGTGCGCGCAGCTCCTCCACCAGGGCGCGGGGGGTAGCGGCATCGCTCTCCACCCGTTCCCGCGGCAGGCCGATCCGCTCGCGCACCCACGCGAAATAGAGCACGTCCATGTCAGTCCTCCCTCAGATGCGGCAGGGCCTTGGCGAAATAATCCGCCCCCGTCACCGCCGTCAGCACGGCCGCCAGCCAGATCAGCGCCAGCCCGCCCCAGGTCGTGATTTGCAGCGCCGTCCACCACATGCCGACCCCGGTCTCGTCCGGCGCATCGGCGTTCAGCACCGCCTGCAGCGACGCGTCGTCCATGCCCAGAACACCCATCCCGAAATAATGCTCCGCGATGCCCTGCGCCAGCAAGATGGTGATCGCCGTCATCTGGATGGCGGTCTTCCATTTCGCCAGCCGGGTCACCGCCAAGGTGCCCGCGACGTCGCCCAGAAACTCCCGCAGGCCGGACACGAAGACCTCGCGAAAGAGGATCAGCACCGCCGGCAGCAGCAACCCGCCCGACAGCGACGACGTGCCCAGCAGCACACCCAGAGCAATCACCACCATCGCCTTGTCCGCGATGGGATCGAGCATCGTACCGAGTTTGGTCCGCTGGTTCCAGGCGCGCGCGATATAGCCATCCAGCCAATCCGTCAGCGACGCCCCGACGAACAGCACGATCGCGACCATGTCGGCATAGGGCCGCGGCAGCACCAGGAAAAGCAGCGCCATCAGGGGCGCGGCGGCAAGGCGCAGAAGGGTCAGAATATTGGGCGTGGTGAGGCGCATGAGCGATGCCTAGCGCGGCGGCGCGCGGGGGGAAAGCCCCTAGCCAAACGCCGCGCGAATGCGCTGCACCGAGGCGAAAACATGGCCCATACAGCCCGGATCGGTCGGCGAATCTTCGGAGCTGAACCAGGCGATAGAGAGCTGGCGCTTCGGATCGACAAAAAGGTACTGGCCGTGGATGCCCATGCCGTGGACCAGCGGGTCGTCGCCGTGGTGTATGTACCATTTGGAGCGGTAGGAGATGTCCAGATCGGGAAACTTATCCGCGAAATCACCTTGGTCCCAGGCGTCGCGATCACCGCCGCTCAGGATGTCCGCCACCCAGTCGGCCGGCAAGATTTGCACCCCGTCCCGCGCGCCGCCCTGCAACATCAAGAGGCCAACGCGGGCCAGGTCTCGCGCCGTCAGGCACATGCCCCCGGCCCCGCGGGCGCCGCCCTTGCGGTCGACTGTGATGTAGCCCGGACGTTCAGCTCCTAATGGTGCGAGCAGCCGCTGTGACACCAGGTCGGCATACCGGAGGCCGCTCGCCCGCTCAAGCAGCCAGGCCAGCATGTCCGTCACCGGAGAGACGTAGTGGAAGCGCCCGCTATGGGGCCCGTCGGGTTGCGTCAGCAGGCTTTGAAAGCTGCGCAAATCGTGGGGGTCGGCGCCGGCGGGCACCGGGTTCCAATTCGCTGCCTGCCGATAGGCGAGGATCGGGCCGTCGGTGGCGGTGTAATCCTCGTCGAAGGCGACGCCGACGCGCATGTCGAGCGCGTCGCGCACCGTCGCGCCGGCATAGGCGGTATCCGCGAGCTCCGGCAGGTGATCGGTGATCAGATCCTCCGCCGCCACTTCCCCGCGCGCGATGCAGGTGCCGGCGACGAGGCCCAGCATGGATTTGGAGACCGACATCAGGATGTGCGGGTCCGCAGAGCCCATGCCGCCGCGGTAGCTTTCGTGGACGATGCGCCCCTCGTGCAGGATGACCAGAGCGTCGTTGGCCATGCCGGTGACGGCGTCGCCCAGATCAATCTCGCGGGGCGCCTCTGGCAGCGCCCAGACGTTGGCGGGATCGTTCACGATCTCCGCGCTCGGGACGATTTCGCGCACGTGGTGGAAGGCCCAGCGGTTGAAGGGCTGTGTGCGCCAGTTGGCGAGGGTGACCTGAGCGTCGGGGCTGGGCGGGAAGGTGTTCATCATAGTGGGAGGGTAGGCTTGGAAGGTGGGAATGGGCAAGATGGCCCATCCCACGTTGGAAATGCCGATTGTGCTTAGCACCTAGGCCGCCGTGAGGAAGCTGACACGCAGGCCGCCCCCCTGCGGCCGGCGTGTTCCACACCATCCGCGCAGCCTGCTTGGGCTGAGCATAAAGGGTGTGGTGGGGTGGAACCCCACCCTACGTGGGTCGCCGGCTCAGCCCTGCTGGAAGTGGTCGTAGACCTTTTGGGCCAGCGCCTCACTGACCCCGTCGACGGCTTTGAGGTCGGCGAGGTTGGCGCGGGCGACGGCTTTGGCGCTGCCGAAATGAGCGAGCAAGGCGCGTTTGCGGGCGGCGCCGACGCCGGCGATGTCGTCGAGCGGGTTGGCGAGGTTCGATTTGGCGCGTTTGGCCCTGTGGGTGCCGATGGCGAAGCGGTGGGCCTCGTCCCGCAGACGTTGCACGAAGTAGAGGACCGGATCGTTGTGGCGCAGGGCCATCGCGGTCTTGCCAGTGCGGTGGAATTCCTCCTTGCCCGCATCGCGGTCGATGCCTTTGGCGACGCCGACCATAGGAATGTCTTCGACCCCATGCTCTTCCATGATCTGCTGCACTGCGCTGACCTGCCCCGCGCCGCCGTCGATCAGCAGAAGGTCCGGCCAGAGGCCCTTATCGCGGTCCGGATCGTCCTTCAGCAGGCGCTTAAAGCGGCGGTTCAGCACCTCTTTCATCATGCCGAAATCGTCGCCGGGGGTCAGCTCATCCCCGCGGATGTTGAACTTACGGTAGCTGTTCTTCATCCAGCCGTCGGGGCCGGCGACGATCATGGCGCCGACCGCATTGGTGCCCTGGATGTGGGAGTTGTCGTAGACCTCGATCCGCTCGGGCGGGGCGGGCAGATCGAACGCCTCCGCCAGGCCGCGGAGCAGTTTGGCCTGGGTGGCGCTTTCGGACATCTTCCGCGCCAGACTTTCGCGTGCGTTGCGCAGGGCCGAGTCGATCAGCTCCGCCTTCTCTCCCCGCTGGGGCACGAGGATTTCGACCTTGCGGCCCAGCTTTTGGCTCAGCAGGTCCGCCATCAGGTCGGGGCTTTCGATCTGGTTGGACAGGATCAGCTGACGGGGCGGCTCTTTGGTGTCGTAGAACTGGCCCAGGAACGCCTCCAGCACCTCGGTGGCGTCCACATCGGCGCCGACGCGGGGGTAGAAATCGCGGTTGCCCCAATTCTGGCCCGCGCGGATGAAGAAGACCTGCACGCAGGCCTGCCCGCTATCCATGTGCAGCGCGACGATATCCGCCTCGCTCACGCCCTTGGGGTTGATGCCCTGCGCGGTCTGCACCTGGGTCAGTGCCTTGATCCGGTCGCGCAGGGCCGCCGCGCGCTCGAACTCCATCTCTTCGGAGGCGGCCTGCATCTGCTCCGCGAGCTTGGCCTGGATGTCGGTCGTCTTGCCCTGCAAAAAGCGCTGCGCGTCCCGGACGGAGCTGGCGTAATCCTCTTCGGAGACCAGACCCACGCACGGGCCGGAGCAGCGCTTGATCTGGTAGAGCAGGCACGGGCGCGTGCGGCTGTCGAACATCGAATCCGAGCAATTGCGCAGGAGGAACACCTTCTGCAGCTGGTTCAGCGTCCGGTTCACTGCGCCCGCGCTGGCGAAGGGGCCGTGATAGCTGCCCTTTTGCTTCTTCGCGCCGCGGTGTTTCTTGATCTGCGGATAGGCGTGATCGCCGGTGACAAGGATGTTGGGGAAGCTTTTGTCGTCGCGCAGCAGCACGTTGAATTTGGGCTTGAGCTGCTTGATGAGGTTCTGTTCCAGCAGCAGCGCCTCGGTCTCCGTCCGCGTGGTCAAGAACATCATCGACGCGGTGAGGGAGATCATGCGCCCGATGCGCGGGCTGTGCCCCGAGGGACGGGAATAATTGCTGACCCGCGCCTTCAGATTGCGCGCTTTGCCGACATAGAGCACCCGGCTTTCGGCATCCAGCATCCGGTACACACCGGGCGAAGAATCAAGCGTACGCAGGTAATCCGCGATCACCTCATGACCGCGCCGCGGTTCGATTTCCGAGTGGCTTATGTCGTCGGACATATGGCTGTTCCGATTCGATCCGAGCTGCTCCGGCACGGCTGAATGCGCAACCGTATAGTAACCCACGAAACCTGTGGACAAGTCTGGAGACAAGTTCGGGGCAGCTTGGAATTTTCCTTGTTTTCCGGTGACTTCGTTAGTTTGCCCGATATTTAGGCAAGTTTCTAAGGTGCTGATTTACATAGAAACTTTTCGTCTCATTTCTGTTACCTTCGGTAAGGCGCCGCAAATTGGTGCCATTTTCACCTCTCGCGGGAGTGGCCAGGCGCCGGTGCAAAACTCTGCGTTGCGCTCACTCAACTCCGATGACGTCGGGCGTTTGCCAGGACAGGTGTTGGCCCCCGTCGATGCACAAAAGTTGCCCGGTCACGCTGGGCGAATCGAGGAAGTAGCCGAGCGCCCCGGTGATGTCCGCGGGGTGCGCGCCGCGCTCCAGAACGGTGGCCGCGCGCTGCTTGGCGAAATGCTCCGCGCTTTGCCGCCCGCCCTGCAACGTCGGGCCCGGGCCGATGGCGTTGACGCGGATCGCGGGGGCCAGGGCCTGGGCGGTTGTCTGTGTCATCGCCCACAGGCCCATCTTGGCGATGGTGTA
>JBCDFL010000087.1:0-13099 GCA_039178165.1 Pseudomonadota bacterium
GCAGGATGACCGGGAAGGCGAGGATCAGGTTGGCGAGGAAGCTCAGGATCGTGTCCAGCCGCCCGCCGTAATAGCCCGCCGGCAGGCCCAAAGTGATCCCGACCATGAAGGCGAAAAGCGTCGCCAGCGGCGCGATCTGCACCACGACCCAGGCCCCTTTCAAAAGGCGGGAGAAGACGTCGCGCGCCAGGTTGTCCCCGCCCAGGAGATACCAGACGAACTCGCCCTCATCGGGGCGGCGCAGGGGCGTGCCGGGCAGCTTGTTCTTCATGCCCGACACCTGGCTCAGCTCGTTGTGGGTGATCAGCAAATCGAACGGGCCAGCCATGAAGCCGACCAGCACCCAGAACATCACCAGGCCGAAACCGATCATGCCAACGGTGCTGTCGAACAGCTTGCCGTAAAGGCCCAGCTTGCGCTTGTACCGGATGGAGGCGGCGAAGATCACCACCAGGCCCAGCCAGACGGGCCAAAGCTGCTGGCTCATCCCGCCGAGGATGCCGGCACCCGTGCCCAGCGCCACGCCCAGCAGGACATAGGCCAGGATGATCAGGATCGTGGCGTAAAGGCTCCACCGCATCACGGTCTTCACCTGCGCCGCCGGCCCCGTCTGCGCGGCCAACGTGCCGTCCGGGTTGACCGTCACCGGTCCGTTATCCGGCGCCACGACGGAGACGACGATATTCACCAGCACCGCCGCCAGCAGCAAAGCCGCCGCCGCGAGGAAGGCGTAATTCAAAGGCGCCAGCGCGCCGGTCCATGTCAAAGGATCCATATGCGTTGCTCCTTACGAAATGCGGATGCGCGGGTTGAGGAAGACGTAACCGATGTCTGAGATCAGCTGCGTGATCAGCACCACAACGACCGACACGACCGACACCGCGAGCAACAGCTCGATATCGTTGTTGCCCGCCGCCTGCACCAGCAGCCAGCCGAAGCCCTTGTAGTTAAAGAGCGTCTCCACGATCACCACGCCGTTCAGCAGCCACGGGATCTGCAGCATGATCACCGTAAAGGGCGCGATCAGCGCGTTGCGCAGCGCGTGCTTCAGGACGATGTTGCCGAAGCTTACCCCCTTCAGCCGCGCGGTGCGGATATATTGCGCGGTCATGACTTCGGTCATGGAGGCCCGCGTCATCCTTGCGATGTAGCCCATGCCGTAGAGGGCAATCGTGATGACAGGCAGGGTGAAATTCTCGAACGTGGCGTTCTCGATGGCTTGTGTGGCCGAGCCTTTGAACCACCTCAGCCCCACCGCGGAGGAGGCGAAGATCGCGATGAAGATCACGCCGGAGACATATTCCGGCGTCGCCGTCGTCGCGATGGAGAAGGTCGAAAGCGAGCGGTCCAGGCCCGAGCCCTCTCGCATCCCCGCCAGCACCCCGACTAAAAGGGCCGACGGTACCATGACCAGCAGCACGAACAGCATCAACTTGCCCGTCGCGGCCAGCCGCACGCCGACCAACTGGCTCACCTCGTCCTTGAACACCAGGCTAAAGCCCCAATCGCCTTGCAGCACGCCACAGAATTGAGGGCGCTCTTCGGGAGGGGCGTTTTCGGCAAAGCACTGGCCGGTGACGGTGCCGTCCGCCGCCTCGTTCGTCCAGCCGGGCGCGACGCCTAGCCAGCGGCCGTATTTGACGAACATATTGTCCAGATAGCCCCGATCCCCCAGCCAGGAGGCGACCGCCTCGTCCGTCATGCGGAAGTTGCCTTGGGTTTTGGCGAGCTTTTCGAGGTTGGGATAAAGGTTGGTCAGGAAGAAGACGATGAAGGTGAGGCACAAGGCCGTCAGCAGCATCACGCCCAATCGTCGGAGGATGAATAGTCCCATAGGTGCCCCTGTCTGGATGGCGTGCGGCGGGCGGGCCGACCGCTTTGTGTCGTCGCCCGTTGTTCCGGGCGCTTAAGGTGTCGCCCGCTTTGTAGGGCGCTTAAGGTGTCGCCCGCTTTGTAGGGCGCTTAAGGTGTCGCCCGTTTTTCCGGGGCGTTTCATGACTCGCCCGCTTTACGGGGCGCTTTGCGTATCGCCCGCGCGAAGGCGCGAGAGGTTTCACCCGGATCGTGCGGGCCTATATCTGGAAGGGCCCGCGGGCCGGTGCGCGGGCTGATCTGAAGCTCCCCTGGATGGCGCGCGGATACGGTGCCCGCGACGCTTTTCTTTCTTGTTGTCACGCTATGAGGCCGCAAAGCGGGCTATCCGTCAACGGCTTGGTTGGAAAATCATGCTGCGTTTGCGACATCTGCCGGGTCTGTTTGCGACATTCGCCGCCGGATCGGGCGCGGCGCACCCGGATGATGCGCGGCTCAGCGCGCCGCGGCGCTGCGCAGGGCGGTGGGCGTCTGGCCGGTGCGCGCCTGGATGAAGCGGGTGAAATAGGCCGCGGAGCCGAAGCCGAGATGCCGCGCGATGTCCTGCATCGGCGCGTCCGTCTCCACCAGCTCCGTGCGGGCGGCGTGCAGGACGCGCTGGGTCAGCAGGTCCGCCGCGGTGTGCCCCGTCGCCGCCTTGCAGGCCCGCGCCAGGTGGGTGGGCGTCACCTCCAGCGCCGCGGCGTGGTCGGAGATCGTCATGGGGCTCGCGTGGTGCGCCGCGATGCGTGCGCAGGCCTGCACCGACAGGCGGGAGGCCGCGTTCAGCGGCGCGGGCAGGTGTTCGGGCAGCGTGATCTGACGGCGCAGCCAGACGGAGAGCAGCCCCAGATAGGCGTCGAGCGTATCTTGCACCAGCGCGCGCCCGGCCCGCGCCTCCCGCTCGGCGGCGTCCAGCAGGGCGGTAATCTCCGCGATCGCGGCGCTGTCGCGCAGGCGCAACTGGCGCGGGCCTTTGGGCAGCCGCGCTTCGGTCCCCACAGGCACCCGCGCCACCTGGCCGATGACCTGGCGCCCGATCTCTAGCGAGAAGAGCGTGCCGGCGGGCACGTAGATCGCGTTATGCGTGCCAAAGCCGCGGCGCGTCCCGTTCAGCAGCAGCCGCCCCTGACCGCGGGAGATCCAGATCAGCAGATGCTCGTCCCGGTCGTGGGCCAGCGACAGGCGCCAGTCCTGGCCTTGGGTCAGGCCCGCCAGCGTGGTGATGCGGATCGGCGCAAGTGACATGCCTCAGGCCCTTTGGTATCGTAATTGATCAATTGCGCGCAGTTTAGACGCGGATAGACCCGGCCTTCTAGTCCTAAAATGTAAAGGCGCTGTGCAGGCTTTGCGCATCGACGGGCGTCCAATCGCGCATATGGGCGCGCATCCAGGTGCGCTGGCGTTTGGCGTATTGGCGTGTGGCGATGGCCGCGGCCTCCGCCGCTTGGTCCAGCGTCATCTCACCGGCGAGGTGGGCCATCAACTCCGGCGCGCCGATCACCCGGCAGCTTTGCAGGGCGGGATCGAAGCGGCCTTGCATCGCGCGCGCCTCCTCCAGCGCGCCGGCTTGCAACATCGCGCCGAAGCGGCGGGCGATGCGGGCGTTCAGCCACGCGGTGTCACAATGGAGCACGATCCGCTGCGCCTCGGCCTCCGGCAGAAGGGGCGGGCTGGGCATCGCTTGCCACGCGGCGAGGCCCCGCCCGGTGGCGCGCAGCACCTCCCAGGCGCGCTGCACCCGCGCGCGGTTGGCAATGTCGATCCGCCCGCGCGTCTCGGCGTCCAGCTGCGTCAGCAGCGCCTCCAGCCCCAGCGCGTCCCCTTCGGCGCGCACGTGCCCCGGGGTGGCGGGAATGTCGGCGAGGCCTTGTGTCAGTGCCCGGAAGGCCAGCCCCGTGCCGCCCACGATGATGGGCCGCGCGCCGTCCGCCAACAGCGGCGCCACCTCGCGCAGCCAATGGCCCACCGAATAGGGCGCGTCATAGGGCAGATGGCCGTAGAGCAGATGCGGCGCGCGGGCCTCATCCTCCGGCCCAGGCCGGGCGGTCAGGGCGCGCCAGCACTCGAAGACTTGGCTTGCATCGGCGTTCACGACCGCGCCGCCCTGCGCCTCTGCGATCGCCAGGGCAAGGGCCGACTTGCCCGACGCGGTCGGCCCCGCGATCAGCACCGGGTGGGCGGGGTCCAGCCCATCCAGCCCCAGCCTCTCCAATACCGCGGCGGACACCGTCATTTTCCGCCCCCCGCGTGATTGCCCTTCGCGGCGAATTTAGGCAGGTTGCGCGGAATTGAAAACGCCCCCCGAAGCCGCCAAGGAGCCGCGCGATGAGCACACCCGAACCCACGTCGTACAAACGGGTGATGCTGAAAATATCGGGGGAGGCGCTGATGGGCGATCAAGGCTTTGGCCTGCACCCGCCCACCGTCACGCGCGTCGCCGAAGAGGTGAAGGCCGTGCACGATCTGGGGGTGGAGATCTGCATGGTGATCGGCGGCGGCAACATCTTCCGCGGGCTGCAAGGCTCCGCGCAGGGGATGGAGCGGACGACCGCCGATTATATGGGCATGCTGGCGACGGTGATGAACGCGCTGGCGATGCAAAGCGCGCTGGAGGCGAAGGGCGTCTTTACCCGCGTCATCTCCGCGATCACCATGAACGAAGTGGCGGAGCCCTATATCCGCCGTCGCGCCGTGCGGCACTTGGAGAAGAAGCGCGTCTGCATCTTCGCCGCCGGCACGGGCAATCCATACTTTACGACCGATACCGCCGCGACCCTGCGCGCGAACGAGATGGCCTGCGAGGCGATCTTCATGGGTAAGAACGGCGTCGACGGTGTCTATGACAAGGATCCCAAGGTCCACGCCGATGCCAAGCGCTACGACGTGGTCAGCTACGACGACGTGCTGACCAAGCGGTTGAAGGTCATGGACGCCTCCGCCATCGCGCTGGCGCGGGACAACAACCTGCCGCTAATCGTCTTTCCCCTCGATGCCGCGGGCGGCTTTCAGGCGGTCCTGGCGGGGCAGGGCACCTATACAAAGGTGCAGGACTAGGCCTATCTACGCGCCCAACACCCTGAGGAGGCCCCGAGATGTCCGACGATTTCATGCTGGATACCGATGATCTGACCCGCCGCATGGACGGGGCGATGAACAATTTGAAGACCGAGTTCGCCTCGCTGCGCACAGGCCGGGCCTCCGCCTCCATGCTGGAGCCGGTGCAGGTCGACGCTTACGGCTCGATGACGCCGATCAATCAGGTCGGCACGGTGAACGTGCCCGAGCCGCGGATGGTGACGATCAATGTCTGGGACAAGAGCCTTGTGGGCAAAGTCGAGAAGGCGATCCGCGAGAGCGGTCTGGGCATCAACCCGCAGCTGAACGGCACGATCATCATGCTGCCCATCCCCGAGCTGAACGAGGAGCGCCGGCGCGAGCTGGGCAAAGTGGCCGGGCAATACGCCGAGAGCGCCCGCGTGAGCATCCGCAATGTCCGCCGCGACGGGATGGACCAGATCAAGAAGGCCAAGGCGGACGGCATGTCCGAGGACGACCAGAAGATCTGGGAAGGCGAGGTCCAGGAGATGACGAACGCCTATATCAAGCGGGTCGATGAGGCCCTCGAGGTCAAACAAGGCGAGATCATGCAGGTTTGATTTGCATACCTCCGCCTGCGGCGGAGGCAAACGCCGCGGGGCGGCGTTTGGCAAATCAAAGCGCGGAGCGCCGGATAGACGCACGAACGCGGCTTTGCCGTGCAATAGGTCCGATGGACCTTTTGGTCTGTCAAAGCGCCCCTCTCGCGCATCGCTGCGCGATACGCTGCCGGGGCCACGCGCGCATAGCGCGCTGGCCGAGCGCATATCCTCCAGAGGCGATGCAGCAGGTCCCCAATCCTCCACTATGTTCCTACGGTCCCCGCTCAGCTTAAAGCGGGCCGCGTGGGTGGCGTGGGACACGCCGCCCACGGGGGGGCGGCCGGCGTGTCGGCCTCCTTGCGGAGGCTGGTGGGCTAAGCTCGAAGCATGGACTGGTTTTGCTTTAAGGCGTCACTCCCGCTAATCTACGCCACTGCGTCTACGCCAGTTAATTCGGAGTAATTTCCGGCGCACCGACAGCGCCGATGCCTCATTGCCGCTCAGCTCCAAGCGGGCCGCGTGGGTGGCGTGGGACACGCCGCCCACGGGGGGCCCTCTCGCACATTTTCAATGCGCTGCCGGGCGACGCGCGCCGCGACGCGGCACGCTTGGGCCGACGTGTCGGCCTCCTTGCGGAGGCCGGTGGGCTCAGCACCTACGGCATAGGCATGGCTGCGTAATTGGGCACAAAACAATGCTTCGGGATGCGGTCCCAGAAGCCGCCCTATCGGCATCTGCACGCCCTCTGCCCAACACCCGGCTTGAAAAACGGCGCCCCGCGGGGTTACACCCGGCCACCGAGACAGGAGCGCACCCATCGATCATCCCGCCCATACCGGGCCGCGTCACGTGGCCATCATCATGGACGGCAACGGGCGCTGGGCCACACAGCGGGGCCGCCCGCGGCTCTTTGGCCATCACGCCGGCGCCCGCCGCGTGCGCGAGGTCATCGAAAGCTGCCCCGATATCGGCGTCGCGTATCTGACCATCTTTGCCTTCTCGACCGAGAACTGGAAACGCACCCAGGTCGAGGTCGCGGGGCTGATGAGCCTCTTTCGCCGCTACATCGCCCGCGAGGCGCGCGGCCTCGACGATTTCGGCGTGCGCGTGCGCTTCATCGGGGACCGTGTGCGCCTGGACGACAAGCTGACCGCGCTGATGGACGAGCTGGAAACGCTCACCGCCGCCAATACCCGCGTGAACCTGACCATCGCGCTGAATTACGGCGGGCGGGACGAGGTGGCGCGCGCCACCCAGCGCCTGGCGCAGGACGTCGCCGCGGGCCGCCTGGCGCCGGATGACGTGGACGAAGAAACGCTGCCCCGCTACCTCGATACCTACGTCCTGCCCGATCCCGACCTGGTGATCCGCACCAGTGGGGAGGCGCGGATTTCCAACTTCCTCCTCTGGCAGTCGGCCTACGCGGAATACGAATTCGTCGACACGCTCTGGCCCGATTTCACGCGCGAGGAATTCGCCCGGCTCTGCGCGTCCTACGGGGCGCGGGACCGGCGCTTTGGGGCGGTGCGCGCCTGATGCAGGCCGGCCGCTGGACGGACCTTCTGCCCCGGATCGTGTCGGGCAGCATCCTCGCCGCGCTGGCGCTGGCGGCGATCTGGGTTGGCGGCTATGTCTTCGTCTCCTTCGTCGCAGCGGTCTGCGGCATCATCGTGTGGGAGCTGGTGCGCATGCTCGCCCCAGGCCAGCGCAAGCGGGCGCTTTGGCTGGGCAGCCTGTCGGCGATCTGCTCGGTCGCGGCGGTCTTCGGCCCGGCGGTGCTGGCCCTCCCCATCCTGATGATCCCGGCGGGCCTCGGCTGGATGTGGCTGCGCCAGGACCGGCGCATCTACATCGTCTTCGCCGCGCTGATTCTGCTGGCGGGCTGGGGCATGTCGTCGGTGCGCTACGAGTTCGGCGTGCCGTGGCTGGCCTGGTTGATCCTGACCGTCGCAGCGACGGACATCGCGGGCTATTTCGTCGGCAAAACGCTGGGCGGGCCGAAATTCTGGCCCGCGCTCAGCCCCAAGAAGACCTGGACCGGCACGGCGGGCGGCTGGGTCGCGGCGGGGCTGACGGGCCTGGCGTTCACCGCGCTGCTGCCCGGCGGCGTCTGGCTGGTCGCGCTGTCGGTGGGCACGTCGCTCTTTTCCCAGATCGGGGACATGGCCGAAAGCGCGGTGAAGCGCCGGGTGGGGGTGAAGGACAGCTCGCGCCTGATCCCCGGCCATGGCGGCTTTTTCGACCGCTTCGACGGTGTGCTGGGCGGCGCGGTGCTGGTCCTGCTGGTGATGGAGCTGACGGGCTATCCGCCGGGGCCGCTATGAGGCGGGTGTCGATCTTTGGCGCCACGGGATCCATCGGGCAGAACACGATCGACCTCATTGCCCGTGAACCTGAGGCCTACGACGTCGTCGCGCTCACAGGCGCGGGCAATATCGCGCAACTTGCTGCGGATGCCCGGCGGCTGCAGGCGGACGTGGCCGTCACGGCACACGCGGATCGGCTTGAGGACTTGCGCGCGGCCCTTGCCGGCTCGGACGTGGAGGCCGCCGCGGGATCCGAGGCGCTGAACGAGGCTGCCGCCCGGCCCGCAGACTGGGTGATGAGCGCCATCGTCGGCGCCGCGGGCCTTCGCCCGGGCCTCACTGCCCTCAAGCAGGGCGCGACCTTGGCGCTCGCCAACAAAGAATCGCTCGTCTGTGCGGGTGCGCTGGTGCTGGAAACCGCCCGCCAGAACCGCGCCGAACTGCTGCCGGTCGACAGCGAGCATTCCGCTATCTTTCAGGCCTTGATCGGGGAGGAGATGGCGGCGGTCGAGCGGATCATCATCACCGCCTCCGGCGGCGCCTTCCGCGACTGGCCGATTGAAAAGCTGGCGGAGGCCACGCTGGCCGAGGCCTCCGCCCACCCCAATTGGGACATGGGCCAGCGCATCACCATCGACTCTGCGTCCATGTTCAACAAGGCGCTCGAAGTCATTGAGACGCGAGAGTATTTCGGCGTCCGGCCGGACCAGATCGAGGTCATCGTGCACCCTGAATCGATGATCCACGCGCTGGTCGGTTTCAACGATGGCGCGCTGATGGCCCATGTCGGCCCGCCCGATATGCGCCACGCCATCGGCTTTGCCCTGCACCATCCCGCGCGCCAGCCCCTGCCGGTGGAGCGGCTGGACCTCGCGGCCCTGGGCGCCCTGACATTCCGCGCCCCGGACGAGGCGCGCTGGCCCGCGTTGCGCCTGGCGCGCGAGGTGATGGCGCGGGGCGGGCTGGCGGGCGCCGTCTTCAACGCCGCGAAGGAGACCGCGCTCGATGGCTTCATCGCCGGGCGCCTGCGCTTTCCGCAGATGGCCGACGTGGTCGAGGAGGTGCTGCAAAGCGTCTCGCCCAGCCTCATTGATGCCGCAATGACCCTTGATACCGTGCTGCACGCGGACCACATGGCCCGTCAGGCAACGACGCAGATCATAACCCGCTCAGGATAACGCTTTGGACATCATTTCGATCATCCCGGCCTTTGGCGGGCTGCTTTGGACCCTTCTGGCCTTCATCGTCGCGCTCAGCATCATCGTCGCGGTGCACGAATACGGCCACTATATCGTCGGGCGTTGGTCGGGGATCCACGCGGATGTCTTCTCCATCGGGTTTGGCCCGGTGCTCTATTCCCGCTACGACAAGCGCGGCACCCGCTGGCAGATCGCGGCGCTGCCTTTCGGCGGCTACGTGAAGTTCGCCGGGGACGCCAACGCAGCCTCGGGCAAGGACGAAAGCGCCATGGCGGCCGCGGCCAGCGATCCGGCCGCCCTGCGCCGCACCATGCACGGCGCGCCGCTTTGGGCAAGGACGGCGACGGTGGCGGCGGGGCCGGTCTTCAACTTCGTGATGTCGATCCTGATCTTCGGCGCGGTCGCCATGTCCGCGGGCCAGGTGCGCGATCCGCTGACCGTGGGCGAATTGCGCGCGCTGCCGGGCGGGACGGGCGCGTTGCAGGAAGGCGACGTGCTGCTGTCGGTTGGCGGGATCGACGTGCCGGGGGAGGAGGTCTGGACGAGCGAGAGCTTCCTCGATGAGCTTCCGAGCGCGCCGACTCTCGACTACCGGGTCGAACGAGACGGCGCCGTGCGCATTGTCGAAGGGCCATACCTGATGCCGCCCGTCGCGGTGAACGTGACGCCCGGCTCCGCCGCGCTGGAGGCGGGACTGGAGCGCGGGGACGTCATCACCGCGGTAGACGGCACGCCGATCTACGATTTCGAGCAATTGCGCGCCGCGGTCGAAGGTGGCGGCGGTGCGCCCCTGGCCCTGACCGTCTGGCGCGATGGCGAGACGTTGCAGAAGACGATGACGCCCAAGCGCACGGACGAGCCCGCGCCCGAGGGCGGCTTTCGCACCCAGTGGCGCATCGGCGTGGCCAGCGGCTGGGCGTTCGAGCTGGCGACCGAAGCGGCCGGTCCCGTGGCGGGGTTCGAGCGCGGGGTGACGCAGACCTGGTCGATCATCACCGGCACGTTCAGCGGCGTGAGCGCGATGATCTCGGGCCAGATCAGCACCTGCAATCTGAGCGGGCCTATCGGCATCGCGCAAACCTCCGGCGCGATGGCGAGTGCGGGGTTCGTCGATTTCCTCTTTTTCATCGCGGTGATCAGCACGGCCATCGGCCTGTTCAACCTGTTCCCGATCCCGGCGCTGGATGGGGGGCATCTGGTCTTCTACGCCTACGAGGCGGTCACGGGCCGCCCGCCCAGCGACGGCGCGCTGCGCATCCTGATGGCCACGGGCCTGGCGCTGGTGCTGAGCCTGATGGTCTTTGCCCTGACGAACGACATCGTCTGTCCGTAATTCTGCCTCTGCCCTGAAATTGCCACATTCTGATCGGACCGGCGCCGCATTGCGCGCCTATCTCGCCTCCGAACCGATGAGGATGAGCCGATGCAAACGATCTCGAACGGGTACCGTGGCCTAAGCCTTTTGATGCGCCTGAACTGGGACCGCGCCCTCTACTTCTGCACCATTGCGGCGGCGCTGTGGGCCGGCGCCTGGCTGGGCAGTCTCTAGCACGCGCAGTGCGGCCCACGGGCCGTAATTTTCATGACAATTTCCGCCGGTGCCCCCGCATCGGCGTTTCGCGTTTTGACAACCCCTTGTGGTTTGGCTAGTGAACTCCCACTGGATGTCTGAATAAGTGGGCTGAGCCATGGACCTTGGGGGAAGGTGCGGTGCCGCCGCGAAAACGCTGCGCGCCGCCACGTTGTCGAGCCTTTTGCAGGCCTTCACGATTTGTTTGACGATCGCAGGCATTTGGGCGCTGTCCGCCCCCGCCGCCCAGGCGCAGACCTTCACGTTCAACCGCATCCAGATCGAGGGGAACGCCCGCATCGGGCGCGCCGCGATCCTCAGCCGGGCCGGAATCGCCCCCGGTCAGCCGATCAGCGGCGGGCAACTCAATGACGCCTTCCAGCGCCTCAACAATTCGGGCCTGTTCGAAAGCGTCGAGCTGACACCCCAGGGGCGCACGCTGCGCATCACCGTGGTCGAATTGCCGACCGTCAACCGCATCTCCTTCGAGGGGAACCGCCGTATCGACGATGATGCGCTATCGGCGGTGATCGAATCGACCGAGCGCCGCGTCTTCAACCCCGCCCAAGCCGAGCGCGACGCAGCCGGGATCGCCGAAGCCTACGCCAATGCGGGCCGCATCGCCGCGCGGGTCACGCCGCGGATCATCCGCCGCCGCGACAACCGCGTCGATTTGGTGTTCGAGATTTTCGAAGGCGACGTGGTCGAGATCGAGCGCCTGAGCTTTGTCGGCAACCGCGTCTTCTCCGACCGCCGCTTGCGCCGGGTGCTCGACACGAAACAGGCGGGCATTTTCCGCTCGCTCATCCGGTCGGACACCTTCGTCGAGGACCGGATCGAGTTCGACCGCCAGGTGCTGCGCGACTTCTACCTCAGCCGCGGTTACATCGATTTCCGCACGAATTCCGTGAACGCGGAGCTGACCGAAGAGCGGGACGGCTACTTCCTGGTCTTCAACGTTCAGGAAGGCCAACAATTCAGCTTTGGCGAGATTACGGTGACCTCCGAGCTGCCGAACGTCGATCCGTTCGAATACGAAAGCGTCCTGAAAATCCGCCCCGGCGTGGTCTATTCGCCATCGTTGGTGGAGAACGAGATTGCCCGGATGGAGCGCCTCGGCACCCGCAATGCGGTCGACTTCCTCCGCGTTGAGCCGCGGATCACCCGCAACGACCGCGCGCTGACCCTAGACGTCGAATTCGTGCTCAGCCGCGGCCCCCGCGTCTTCGTGGAGCGGATCGATATTGAAGGGAACACGACGACCCTCGACCGTGTGATCCGCCGCCAGTTCAAAATTGCCGAGGGTGATCCGTTCAACCCGCGGGAAATCCGCGAGAGCGCCGAACGCATCCGGGCCCTCGACTTCTTCGAAACGGCGGAGGTCAACGCGCGCGAAGGTTCGTCCCCCGATCAGGTGATCGTGGACGTCGACCTGGAAGAGAAACCGACGGGCGCGCTGTCTTTCGGCGGCACGTTCTCCGCGTCCAACGGGTTCGGCCTGGCGGTGAGCTTTACGGAAAAGAACTTCGTCGGTCGCGGGCAGGAGCTGGAGCTGAGCTTCTCCACCGCTGAGGAAGCCGATGTCTACGGCATCCGCTTCGTCGAACCGGCCTTCCTGGGCCGCGATGTCGCCTTCGGCTTCGAGTTGCAGTCGACGACGGGCAATTCTTCTTTCGCGAGCTTCGATACGGAGCAGTTCATCTTCCGCCCCAGCCTGACCTTCCCGGTGTCAGAAAACGGCCGGCTGCAGGTGCGCTACACCAACAACACGAACGAGATGGTCGCGCGCGATCCGGTCATTAACGGCGTCGTGCAGGGCAACGAGATTGCAGTGGGTGCGCAAACGGCGAGCTCGATCGGCTACACCTACAGTTACGACACCCGCCGCTCCGGCCTGAACCCGAACGCTGGTGTGCTTCTGGAATTTGGCCAGGACTTCGCGGGGATCGGCGGCGATTCCGAGTTTATCCGCACGACGGCGAAAGTGGTCGGTCAGACGCAGATCTTAAACGAGGAAGTCACGCTTCGAGCGACCGTCGAAGGCGGCGCGCTGACCTGGCGCGGTGGCACCAACCGGACCATCGACCGTTTCATGCTCAACCCGACGATCATCCGCGGCTTCGAGCCGGGCGGGATCGGTCCGCGGGATCTCGATGGGACGACCAACGACCCGTTGGGCGGCAACCTCTATGTCGCCGCGCGGTTCGAGGCGGAATTCCCGCTGGGCCTGCCCGAGGAATACGGGATCATGGGCGCGCTGTTCTATGATGTGGGTAACTTGTGGAACCTCGACGACGTGAACCTGGCCGGCAGCAACAACGTCGTGGGTCAGGGCGGCTCTTTCCGCCACGTCATCGGCTTCTCCATCCTGTGGGACACGCCCGTGGGGCCGCTGCGCTTCAACTTCACCGAAGCGTTGAAGAAAGAAGACTTCGACATCGACCAAAGCTTCGATCTGACGCTCACCACGCGGTTCTGATCCATGCACCGGCGCGCGCTGATCCTGGGCGCGCTGGCCTGGGCCGGCGCCGC
>JBCDFL010000088.1:0-13077 GCA_039178165.1 Pseudomonadota bacterium
GGCGGCGACGCAGGACCACAGCATGTTGTAATCAGACGTCGCCGAGGTCAGCGCCATCAACGCGCCGATCCCCTGCCCCGTCGCCAACCATTCCGCCGTCGTGACCGCCAGCAAAGCCGTCGGGACGGCCATGCGGGCCGAGGCGAAGAAGGCCGGCAACATCGCGGGCAGGCGCGCACGGGTCAGCAGCTGCCAGCGTGACGCACCGTAGCTGGCAAAGACGTCCCCCACCTGCCCCGGCACCTGCCGCAGCCCCTGCAGGCACGCCACCAGGGTTGGGAAAAAGATCATGACCGCGACGATGATCACCGTGCCTGCAAATCCCCGTCCAAAGGCCAGCACCAAAAGCGGCGCGGTCGTGATGATCGGCACCGCGCGCAGCGCCACGGCAAACGGGAGCACCCCACGCTCGACCGCCGGGGCGACGACCAGCGCAGCCGCCAGGGCCGCACCAAGGGCCAGGCCGGCGAGGTAGCCTGGCAGGGTAAACGCCATCGTCTCACCGAGCGCCCCCAGCAAGGTCGTGCGCGGGCCAGGCTGACTGAGAAAGGCGATCACGTCACCGGGGCGTTTGGCGAAGAACGGGCTGAGGTCGAAAGCCTCCATAGCCCAGTGCCACAGCGCACCGATGAGCACCACAGCACCCAGCGGCATCAACAGCCGGTCCAGCGCGCCGCGCTGCCGCCCCGCGCCGGGTGCAAACAGCAGCAAAGGCGGCGCGCCGCCGGCCAAACGCCGCCCGAGCGCGCCGATCCCGCCATAGGCCGTCATCGCGATCCCCGCGGACAGCACGGCCAACGCCCAGGTCGCGTCGATCTGAAGCCCGCGCATGGCGCGCAGGGTCAGCACACCCAGGCCGCGTTCCGCGCCCGTAAACTCCCCGATCATCGCGCCAAGAAACGCCGCCGGCGCCGCGATCTGCAACCCGACGAAGAGGTAGGGCACCGAGGCGCGCGCGCGCACCCGGATCAGCGTCGTCCAGGCGCCTTTGCCATAGATACGCATCAGGTCGAGCCAGCTTTGCGCCACCGCCCGCAGCCCGACCAGCGCAGCCAGCAGCGTGGTGTAATACACCGCCAACGCGCCCAGCGTGATCTGGGGCCCCACGCCGGGCCCGTAGAGCACGCGCAGGATCGGCCCCGTCGCAATCAGCGGCAGGGAGAAAACGACCAACGCGAGGAGCGCAATGACCCGCTCCGCCCGCGGCACCAGCAAGGCCAGCGCGGCGAGCACCAGCGCCGCCAGATTGCCGAAGACAAAGCCAAGCGCGGCATTGCGCGACGTCTCGGCCGCGGCGCGGCTTAGAAGGCCCGCATGGGTCCAAAGGTAGATCGCGATGCCCGAAGGGGACGCGATCAGCGCCGTGCCGGGGATCAGGGCCACCAGCCCCTCCCAGAGTGCGAGGCCAAGGGCCAGCCGGATCACGCCGCCGCCTCCAAGGCCTGCAAAACCTCCCTAGCCAGGGCGCGCGCGGCGTCCTCCGACAGGCGCTCCGGCACATCCATGTCGGCTACAACCCGCGCCGGGCGGGGCGACAGAATCAGGATGCGATCGGACAGGCGCACCGCCTCGTCCACCGAATGCGTCACGAGCACCGCCGTCGTCCCCCTGCCCCGCCATAGCGGCGGCAGCTCTGCGCCGAGCCGCGCGCGCGTGATCGCGTCGACTGCCCCAAACGGCTCGTCCAGGAGCAGAACGTCCGGCTCCGACACCAGCGCCCGTGCAATCGCCGCGCGCTGCCGCATCCCGCCGGACAGGTCTGCAGGTATGTGCCCGCCAAACCCGCCGAGGCCCACCCGATCGATCAGCTGGTCGACTTGGGCCGCGCCCTTCCCAGCCAATTCCGCCCCCAGCGCGACGTTCTGCCGAACGGTGCGCCACGGCAGCAAAGAGGGATCTTGAAACGCCATGCCGAGGCCACCGCGCCGCGCCAGCTGCGCCGGTGTCTGGCCGCCTATGCCGATGGTCCCAGCACTCGGCACCTCGAGGCTGGCAATCATGCGCAGAAGGGTCGATTTCCCGCAGCCCGACGGGCCGACCAGAGACGTGGTGCGCCCCGCCTGCAGCGTCAGCGTCGTGGCGGCCACGACGTCCATGTCGCCGAAGCGCTTTGAGACGCCACTCAGCGCGATGTCTAGCCCGGACATGACGCCTTACCCGTGCACCTCCTCGAGGATCGAGCGGTCCCACAGATCGGCGCTCACGTCCTGCCCCAGCAGGGCCAACGTCTCGACGTTGGCGGCCACCGTCTCCTCCGTCCACCAACCGAAGCCGTTCGCCTCGGTCAAATCGGTGAACATCAGCGGCACCTGACGCGCCGCTTGCAATTCCTGCGTGGGCAGGTCGAGCCCCGCATCCGGGAACGCGTCGACCGTGAGCGCGGCGGCGGCATCCGTATCGGCCACATAATCCTGCCAGCCGCGCACCTCCCCGCGCAGGAGCCCGACCAGTTCGGCCCGCCGGGTCGCGATGCTCTCTTCGGTCGCGATGTAGGTCTGCGAATGCAGCGCATAGCCGTGATCGGCCATCAGCATCGTCGTGTTCTCGACCCCTTGCACCGTCATCGCCACGGGCAGATCCGTCTCCCAACTGAGCAGGCAGTCCACCTGGCCGCTTACGAGCGGGGCGGGATCGTATTGCGTCGGCACGATCTCGATCTGGCCTATGTCGATCCCGTTCAGGGTGCACAGCGCCTGCAGCACGGGCGTGTTCGCCACGGCCATCCCGATGCGCTTGCCGATCAGGTCCGCGGGTGCGTTCACTGGATTGGCCGCCAGCGAAGTGATCGCGAAGGGGTTCTTCTGCATCGCGACCGCGATGATCTTGAACGGCGCCCCCTGCGCGACGGCCGCAGCCGTGTAATCGGCAGCTGAGATGCCGACCAAGGCCGCGCCGGATACCACGGGCGGCTCCACCGGGGCGTTGGGCCCGCCTTGCGCGAGGGAGACCTCCAGCCCCTCTTCGGCCCAATAGCCCCGCTCCCGCGCGATATAGCTGCCGCCGAACTGCACCGAATGCAGCCAGGACAATTGGAAGTTCACTGCCGTCTGCGCACGGGCACGCACCGGCAGCCCGGTGGCGGCAAATCCCGCGGCGGCGGTCTGAAGAAAGAAACGGCGGTTCAAATGGCGTGGAAGGGTCATGTCGGGCCTCTCTGAGTCTCGGTTACGGAAAATCCGCTGCGCAGCGGGATCAGGACGGCAGGCAGCGCGGACACCAAAACGGCCGTGCCATAGGCGACACCGGCGGCGATCCCGGCTTCGGGCGCGGCGCCGATCAGCGGGAACAGCCCCGCCGCGGCCCCCTCGCGCCAGCCCCAGCCGCCAACGGACAGGGGCACAAGCATCGCGATCAGGACCAGCGGGATCAGCGTCGCCCATCCTTCGGGCGGGATCACCGTGCCGGTCGCGCGGGCGGCGGCATAAAAGCCAAGGATCAGACAGGCACATGTCAGCACCGCATGCGCCGCCAGCTCGGGCCGCCGCTGAAGCGCCAGGACCAGGGCCGCGAAGCGCGGCACGGCCCCGCGGCCCGGCGCCGCCAGGACGACCGCCGCGGCACAGACCAAGGCCGCGGCCGGCACGGCCCAGGCCCAAGGTCCCCAGCCGATCCCACCGGGCAGCACAAACGCGGCGGCAAGCCCAACGGCCAGTGTGCCGAACACCGCCACTTGGCCCAATAACCGCTCCACTGCAACCGACAGCGCCGCGGTCCGAAAATCCGCGCCGTGGCGCGCCCGGACCGCGCGGGCCAGATCGCCGGTGATGCCACCCGGCACCGTCTGATTGGTGAACACGCTCACGTAATATTCCCGCACCGCTGTCCCGAAGCCTAGCTCAAGCCCGACATGCCGCGCCACCAGCTGCCAGCGCCGTGCCATCGAAAGCGTTGCCGCACTCACAGCCAAGACACTCGCGCCTATCCAACCGGACGACACCGTCCGCAGCCGATCCCACAGCGCGGCCCCGTCCGCGAGAATGAGGATCACGGCCAGCAGCGCCGCCGAGGCCAGAACGTTGATCAGGATGCGCCTCATTGCCCCAAGCTTAACGCATTGATCGGGACTGTGAATGCCTCAATAAAGTCGCCCTTGAACGCATCCATGCGGCGCGCCGGCACATCCGCGCTGGGGACCAGGCCCGGCGTCCAGCCCCACCCCTCGATCCGCGCCAGCGCCTCCGCCGGGCCGATGATGTGCGCGGCCACGTCCCGGCTGTCTGATCCTGCCACGAAGGGCGCGGATTGGTGATCGCCCAGGACGATGACCAGGGGCGCATCCTCCAGCCGAGCGACATGGGAAAAGACCACCTCCAACGCGTAATCCACAGACCGCCGATAGGCCTCGCGCACGTCGGCGCGGTCGTCCCACAGATCTTTCGGCGTCGGCCCGCGCACGGCCATCGGGTTGAACACCGTGCCATCGCCAACGTCTTTCCACGGCACCACGTCCGCAATCGGCGTCCAGGGCGCGTGGGACGAGATCAGCGCGATCTGGACGAAATCGGGCCTCGGATCGGGCGGCAGCCGGGCGGCGTAGGCCGACAGGGTGAATTGGTCCGGCATCGTGACCCAGCGAAACCGGTCGCCCCGATATCCCATCGCGTCCGCGTTCAGCACGATGTCAAAGCCCATCGCGTCCGCTTCGGGCCAAGGCTGCGTGATCGCCGGCATGACCGCCGCGGTCCGGTAGCCCGCCTCCCGCGCGATATGGAACAGCCAAGAGGGCCCCGCCGCGATCAGTGCCGCATAGCGCGCCTGATCCGTCGTCCAAAGCCCGGTGGCGAGCGTCGCGTGCGACAACCAGCTTTGGCCGCCCGCCGTGGGCGCGGTCAGCCAGCCGCTGCGCATCTGCATCCCGCGCGCATCCAGGGCGGCCTGCGCCTGGCACAGCGTTTCGGTATGCGTCTCGGAATAGAGCGGATTGTCGAAACTCGCCCGGCCGTAGCTTTCGACCCAAATGAGCAGAACGTCCCGCCCGTCCAGGCCATCCAGCAGTCCCGTGCGTCCCGCAAACGGGTCTGCCGCCGCAGCCTGGCGGAAGGCGATCAAGTCCGGTGCCACGTCCAACGCCTGCGTGGACCGGCGCACGATGACGCGGCTTGTGTACGCCGTGCCGGGCGGGCTGGCGGTCAGCTTCCACGCGCCAAGGTGATGGCCCGCATCCGCCGCCGCCCATCCCGCGCCCAGCAGGGCCAGCACGCCGGCAATATGTCGAATCGGGCCTGTCAGCCCCAGCGCCGCCCACCTGCGTGCGGCCCACAAAAAGGCCCAGAACACTGCCACCGGGGCGACGATCAGCAAGGCGAGCGCCGCGGCCGCCGGCACCGGGCCGAGCGTGTCAGACATGAGCGAGAAAGCCGGTTGGATCAGATACAAATCCAGCACCGGGTTGGCCGGCCGGTTATAAGCCTCGAACGTGGCGTAATCCGCAAGCTTCAGCACGACACCGACGGTCAGCAGCAGGGCGACCAGATGCGGCACGCCGCGGCGCCACCCCAGAGCCGCGAGGCTCAGCAAGATCACCGGCAGCTCGAGCGGCCAGCGCTGCAGGGCGCCCCAATTCATGTTTCCCGGAAAATTCGGCAGGATCAGCGCCGCAAAGATCAAGGCCGCCGAGAGGACGAGGGCCGCGGCCCGCTTCACCGGCGCCGCGCCAGCCACAGCACATCGATTGCAAAGGAATAGATCAACGCCGCCGCCGCGCCCACGGATATCGCCGGCGCCAGAGCGTCCGGCATCACCGGCACCAGCAAGGCCAGGAGCGCGGCGATCTGCACGACACAGATCGCCTTGCGCCGAAACGAGCCGGGCAAATCGCGCCGCAGCCACGGCAGCGCGATGGCCGCCAGCACGAAGGCATAGCGCGTGAAACCGAGCACGACGATCTCTGCCCCGACCTGCCCGCCTTGCAGCACGAGAAGCGCGAGTGTTGCGGCCAGCGCGGCATCGACCTCCATGTCGAACCGCGCCCCGAAGCGCGAGGTCAGGCCCTGCCGCCGCGCCAACCACCCGTCGACACCGTCGAGCGCGAACGCGACAGACGCGACGGCCAGGATCAGCCAAGCGCTCACCTCCGCCAGCAGCGTTCCGGCCAAAAACGCGACCAATCCGGCCCGTGCGAGCGTCACGTGGTTGCAGGCGCCGAACGTGCCATAGGGATAGCTGCGCGGCAACGCGGCCCCGACGATGCAGCAAGCGACCGCGAAGATAAGAAGCGGAACGGGTGGGGCCTGCATCACCAGCCAGCTCGACAGGGCAAGCAATGCGGCGATGACGCTCGCACTCACAGCGAACCCCGCAAGGGGCCCACGCGGCAACCGCAGGCTCGGAACGCCTGTGAACACGGGTGGCAAAATGCGTGTCTGCTGCGGTTTCATCTCCGGTTAAATGTCACACCCGCGCCCAACGGCAAGGCCACGCGCCGCCCCCTTGGGCTTGCACCGCTCTGCGCTAGGTTTCAGACCACGGCCCACAGACCCGGAGACCCCCTATGAAATGCACCGCCACCGCGGCCCTTCTGGCCCTCGCGCCCTGCCTCGCCGCCGCCGACATGGTCCGCTATGAACTCGATGCTTCGCATACAGCCGTCTATTTCACCATCGACCACATCGGCTACGCCAAGACGCTTGGCATCTTCGAAGAGCTGTCCGGCGCTTTCATGTTCGACCCGGACAGCCGCGCGCTCGGCGATGTGCGGGTGGAGATCGACGCGGCCTCGATCAACACCTTCAATCGCGCACGCGACCGGCACGTGCGAAACGCGGACTTTCTACACGTCTCGAGCCATCCCGAAATCACCTTCGTCGCCAATGGCGGCACCGCCCGCACCGCGCAGAGCGGCAGGGTGAGGGGCGAGCTCACGATCCTAGGCCAGACCCAGCCCGTCACGCTGGACGTCACGCTGAACAAAGAGGCGCCCTACCCCTTCGGCCATGGCCGTGAGGTGTTGGGCCTCTCCATCACCGCCGAAATTGACCGCAGCGATTTCGGAATGACCTACGGCGTGGCGAACGGGCTTGTCGGTGACACCGTGACGATCAACATCGAAACCGAAGCCATGCGGATGGACTAGCGCTGCAAGACCGGTGCCATTCCCGCCATGGTGCCATGCTGCTCATCCCAGCCGCGAAATCCCACCAGACAGAGCGCCGCGACGCTTGTCGCCTCGGATTATCGCACAAAGAGTCTACCACCGAACAAGAGAGTGGTGCCCCCACACGGACTCGAACCGCGGACCTACTGATTACAAATCAGTTGCTCTACCAGCTGAGCTATAGGGGCACGCCTCGCCTCCTAATCCGGCGGCGGCGTCTTGCCAAGGGGGTATCGCACGCCCCTGCCCCCGCGGCCGTTGGACAAGGCCCCGCCTTTGTGACAGACCCGGGCGCGAAACCGTCCTAGCCGAGCGCGCACATGCAGATCGTCCTGCACACCGGAGCCCACTTTACCGAGGAAGAGCGCCTTGCCCGGTGCCTGTTGCGCAACAAGCAGGACTTCTCGCGCCGGGGCGTGTCGGTGCCCGGGCCCTCGCGCTACCGCAAGATGATGCGCGACACGATGAACGCGCTGGCGGAGACGTCGCCCGCCCCCGGCGCGCGCGACGTGGTGCTGGATGCCATCCTGGACGATGAAGACGCAGACCGCGTGATCCTGTCGATCCCCCATTTCTTCGCCGCGCCGCGCGGCTCGCTGGGGTTTGGGCAGCTTTACCACAAGGCGGCGGAGCGGATGGCGACGGCCCAGGCCCTGTTCCCGCACGATCAGATCGAGCTGTTCATGGCGGTGCGCAACCCGGCGACATTCCTGCCGATGCTGGCGACGCAAATCCCGGCGGAGGGGCTGCAATCCTTCTTTGCCCAGACCGACCCGCTGGAGTTGCGCTGGTCCGACACGTTCAAGGCCATCCGTGCCGCCGCCCCGCAGGCCGCCATCACCGTGTGGTGCAACGAGGACACGCCCCTGATCTGGGCGCAAATCATCCGCGAGATGGCCGGGCTGGAGCATGGGACCAAGATCGTCGGCGGCTTCGATCTGCTGTCCGAGATCATGAGCGCGGAAGGCATGGCGCGCTTCCGCGGTTACCTTAAAGAGCATCCCAACATGACGGAGATGCAGAAGCGGCGCGTGATCGCCGCCTTCCTCGACAAGTTCGCCATCGAGGACGAGATCGAGGAAGAAATCGACATGCCCGGCTGGACCGACGACCTGATCGAGGACCTGACCGACGCTTACGACGAGGACGTCGCGGAGATCGCGCGCATTCCGGGCGTCACCCTCATCGCCCCGTGACCGGTTGGCTGGATGTCACCGGCGGGCACCGTCTGCGCTACACACAAGTGGGGACCGGCGCCGCGCCCGCCATATGGCTGCACGGCGGGCCGGGCGGCGGCATGCACCCGGGCCAGGCCGCGCTATTCGATCCGGACCGATACACCGCGGTGCTGTTCGACCAACGTGGCTGCGGGCAATCACAGCCACACGCTGCTGAGAACCTCGCGGCGCTGGAGGCGAACACGACCGCGGACCTGATCGCCGATATCGAAGCGCTGCGGGCGCATTTGGGCATCGCGCGCTGGCTTGTCGGCGGCGGCTCGTTCGGCTCGTTCCTGGCGATGACCTACGCGCAGGCGTATCCGGAGCGGGTGACGGGCCTGGTGCTGGCCGGCGTCGCCAGCAGCGCGCCGCGCGATCTGCACTGGCTCTATGGCGAGGTCGGCGCGTTCTTTCCCGAAGCCTTCCACGCGTTTTGCGCCCATGTTGACGCGCACGGGTCCACCCAGGCGCGGCTGGAGGCGTACCGGACCGCGCTGGCCGGCCCGGACGCCCAGGCGGCGGCCGATGCGTGGTGCACTTGGGAGATGGCGATTTTCGGCGGGCACTGGGACGACCAGCCCGGCAGCCGCTACGCCGACCCGGCCTTCCGCCTGGGCTTCGCGCGGCTGTGCGCCCATTATTTCGCCGCCGGGTGCTTTGTGGCGCCGGACCTGATCGAGGCCAATATGGACCGCATCGCGCATATCCCCGGGGTGATGATCCACGCGCGGTTCGATCCGTCGGCCCCGCTGCGCACGCCCTGGCTGCTGGACCGGATGTGGCCCGCCGCCACGCTGGAGATCCTGCCCGGCAACGCCCATTCCGCCCTGTCGGCGCAGATGCAGACGCGTATCCGCGCCGCCACGGATCGCATGGACCCGTTTGCGGGTCAAAACGCAGAGTGACCCAAAAGCGGGCCACAAACAGGATTGACCCAAAACCGGGTCACTGCGTAAAGTGACCCCATTATGGGTCAGGCACCATCCAACGCGATCCTCATGGGGGACATCATCGGCAGCGAGCGGGCGGAGATGGCGCCGCTGCACGCGCGCTTCAACGCCGAAATCACGCGCCGCAACGCCGCGCTGGAGGGGGCGCTGGTCTCTCCTCTGACGATTACGCTCGGCGACGAATTCCAAGGCCTTTTCGCCCGGCTGGAGGACGCGGCCCGCACCGCGCGCGACATGCGCCTCGCGCTGCTGGAGGATGGCGTCGCCTGCCGCTTCGTCATCGGGCAGGCGCGTATCGACACGCCCGTGAACGCAGAGCGGGCGTGGAACATGATGGGGCCAGGCCTGGGCCGAGCGCGCGACATGCTCAACGAGAAGCGACCGCACCAGTTCTACCGGTTCTCCCTGCCGGATGCGCCGCTGACGCAGACCCTGCTGGAGGCGATCGGCCGGGCGATGGGCGTCATCGAACGCGGCTGGACCGCGCAGCAGCGCCGTGACATCGCCGCTGCGCTGGGCGGGGCCAGCGCACAGGACATCGCGGCGGCGCGCCAGGTGCAGGATCATAGCGTCTACAAGGTGCTGCGAGCGGGCGATTACGACACCTACGCCGCGCTATGGGACGCGGCCTCCGACGCGCTGGCCGCCCTGGACGCGGAAGGGGTAGGCAAGTGACCGAGATCGGCCAAGCGCTCGCCTCCATCGCCATCGCGCTTTTCGCCCTCACATGGCTGGGCAATTGGGCGCTGCGGCTGCTGTTTAGGGTCTTCGGCCTCTCCCCACCCGACGCCCCGGCGGACGGCGCGAGCACCCCGCCACCCGCGGGGCGCATCATTGGCATCTTCGAGCGGCTGGTCATCGCAGCCGGCCTCATCACCGGACGGTGGGAGGTTCTGGCCGCCGTCATCGCGCTCAAAAGCGTCGCGCGATTCAAAGAGCTCGAAAGTAAGGACTTCGCCGAATACTTCCTGATCGGATCGCTCTTCAGCATCCTGTGGGGCGTGTTGGTGACGGCGGCGTGGCTGTCCTACGACCAGGCGCAGGGGCTGGGCCTGCGCGACGCGATCCGCGCGCTCTACGCCGCCGCGCCCTAGCCCGGCCGCTTGTCGAAGGTCGGCATGCCGTCCGGAATTTCGTGATAGCTGGGCAGATCGCAGGTATAGATCGCGACCTTCGGCCCGCCGTAGTCCAGCTCCGGATCGTCCAGCGTTCCGATCTTCACCACGCTCAGGCCCCGCTCACGGATATGGGTGAACAGGTGCGTGCCGCAGCGCGGACAGAACGAGCGCAGCCGCGGCGCCGCCAGATCGTCTCGCTCGAACTCCGCCGCCTGGCCTTGGGTGATGCGGACGGTGTCCGACGGCACGGTCATGAAATAGTTCGGCCCGCCTCCGGTGATGTACTGACACTCGCGGCAATGGCACTGCGCCTTGAGCACCGGCTTGCCCGTCACCTCGTAGCGGATGTCACCGCAATAGCATCGCCCCTGCATCGGCACGCCCCTCCCTCTTTGGTCCGGGCAGCCTAGCGCGAGCGCGGCTCACATACCAAGCGCTTCCTTGTACATCTCCAGCACCGCCTCTTCCTCGGCAATGTCGTCGGGCTCGCGCTTGCGCAGGGCGATGACCTTGCGCATCACGCGGGTGTCGTAGCCGCGCGCCTTGGCCTCGGCCATGACCTCTTTTTGCTGGTCGGCGAGGTCTTTCTTCTCCTGCTCCAACCGTTCGAACCGCTCGATGAATTGGCGCAGCTCATCGGCGGTGACGCGGTAGCTGTCCGGCACGGCTTGCGGGTTTTCTTCCAAAATGTCGTTCATCTGCGCCTCCACTGCCAAGGCCCCTCGCTTAGCGGAGGGGCCCTGGCCGCGCAACGCGAATTGCATCATCGCCCGCCGCCGTGGCATGTGGCGCCCATGAGCCCCACCCGCATCATCTGCCTGACCGAAGAGACCGTGGAGACGCTGTATCTTCTGGGCCAGGCGCACCGCATCGTCGGCGTCACCGGCTACGCCGTGCGCCCGCCCCAGGTCCGGCGCGAGAAGCCGCGTGTCGGCGCCTTCACCAGCGCCGATGTGCCCAAGATCCTGGCGCTTGAGCCCGATCTGGTCCTGACCTTCTCCGACTTGCAGGCAGAGATCGCCGCCGATCTGATCCGTGCGGGCATAGCGGTGCACGCCTTCAACCAGCGCAGCGTCGCCGGCATCTTGGACATGATCCGTACCTTGGGCGCCCTGACCGGCGCGCGCGGCCAGGCCGAAGCGCTGGTGCGCCGATGCGAGGGCAACATCGCGCGCCACAGGGCCATCCCGCGCCCGCACAGGCCCCGCGTCTATATCGAGGAATGGGACGAGCCCCCCATCGCCGGCATCGCCTGGGTCTCCGAATTGGTGGAGATCGCAGGCGGGCGGGACGTCTTTGCCCATCTGCGGACCGAGCCGGGGGCCAAGGCGCGCATCCTCGATCCCGCGGACATCATCGCCGCCGCGCCCGAGATCATCGTCGCCTCCTGGTGCGGCAAGCGGGTGCGGCCCGAGCGTATCGCCGCCCGGCCCGGTTGGCAGGATATCCCTGCCGTCGCCGCGGGGCGCATTCACGAGGTCAAATCGCCCCTCATCCTCGCCCCCGGCCCCGGCGCGCTGACCGACGGGCTGGACGCACTGGCCGCGGCGCTCTGGACCGGCCCCTAGGGCCCAAGCGGGGCTTGCACCGCGGCGCGCGCGGCGCTACCTGCCCGCCATGGATACCGGCGCGCCCTCCCCGATCTTCGAATACCTCATCTGGGGCGGTGCCGCCCTGTCCCTGCTTGGCCTTGCTGGGCTGATCTGGTGCATCATCCGCGTCAGCCGCGCCAAGCGCGCCGGCCTCGATGACGCGGCGATGCGCGAAGTACTTCAGCGTGTGGTGCCGATGAACCTTGGCGCGCTCTTTACCTCCGTTCTGGGGCTGATGCTGGTGATCTTGGGCATCTTCGGCAGCTGATCCGGCAAAAGGCTTGCCTCACGCCGCAGCCTGCCCCATCTTGAAGACATATTCACGGAGGTAGATATGTCTTCAGCCAAGATTACGTCCCCTGCCGCATCCGCCACTGCGCCGCACGTCACGCCCTTCTTCGACACCGCGACCAACACAGTCAGCTACGTCGTTCAGGATCCCGGCGGTCGCGCCTGCGCGATCATCGACTCGGTGCTGGACTACGACGCGGCGGCGGGCCGCACCACGACCGCCTCCGCCGACCGGATCGCGGACTTCGTCCTGGCCGAAGGGCTGGAGGTGCAGTGGATCCTGGAAAGCCACGTGCACGCCGACCATCTGAGCGCCGCCCCTTACCTGCAAGAGCGTCTGGGCGGGCGCATCGGCATCGGCGACCAGATCGTGACCGTGCAGGACACATTCGGCAAGATTTTCAACGAGGGCACCGAGTTCCAGCGCGACGGCTCGCAATTCGACGCACTGTTCGAGGACGGCAGCAGCTTTCACATCGGCCAGATGCGCGGTGACGTGATGCATACACCCGGCCACACGCCCGCCTGCCTGACCTATGTGATCGGCGATGCGGCCTTCGTCGGGGATACGCTCTTCATGCCCGATTTCGGGACGGCACGGTGCGATTTCCCCGGCGGCTCGGCCCGCGACCTCTATGCCTCGATCCAGCGCATCCTCAGCCTGCCGGATGCCACGCGCATCTTCGTTGGTCACGATTATAAGGCCCCCGGCCGGGACGATTTCGCATGGGAGACCACTGTGGGCGCGCAACGCGCCGCCAATGTCCACGTGGGCGGCGGCGCCGAGGAGGCCGCCTTCGTCGCCCAGCGGGA
>JBCDFL010000089.1:0-12908 GCA_039178165.1 Pseudomonadota bacterium
CGTCGACCGATGCGCTGGACATCGCCCCTTTGCCCGCAGCGTGACGCGCTGCTGAAGTCGGTGCATTCTTCTGCTGCCGGGAGGGAGGGGTGATTACTCAGGCGGCTTTGCCGCCGAAACCCGTCAGCGCAGCTTTGCTGCGCGAGAGGGCCCTCACACTCCCCCGGAGTTATTTTTAGCCACGGGAAGGGGCGCGGTGCGTTCAGGCCCGGAGGCGTTGCCCGTCCGGATCGAACGCTGGGCGGTCCAGGATCGTCGCGCCGTGGGGTTGGCCGAGGACCATGACGTCGACCCGGTCGCCTGGGGCGGCGTCCCGGACGAAGCCGAGGGCGAGGCTCATGCCGACCGAATAGCCGTAGGCGCCTGAGGTGACGCGGCCGATGCCGCGCCCGGCTTTGAAGATCGGCTCACCGCCGCCCGCGTCGGCGTTCGAGGCGGCGGTGGCGTCCTCATCCAGGTGCAGCAGGACCAGGCGTTCGCGGGGGGCTTTGGCGAGGGCCTCTTGGGCGGCCTCCTTATTCAGGAAGTCCTTGTCCATCTTGCACAACCGGTCCAGCCCGACCTCCTGCGGCCAGTATTCGGGGCTGTATTCACGCGACCAGGAGCCGTAGCCCTTCTCCACCCGCAGGGCCATCAGGGCGCGGCTGCCGACGGGGCCGATGCCCATCTCTTTGCCCGTCTCGATCAGCGCGGAGTAGAGCTGGGCCTGGTCTTCGGTGGCGCAGTGCAGCTCCCACCCCAGATCGCCGGTGAAGGACACGCGCAGCGCCAACGCGCGCACCCCCGCGATGTCGAGCCAGGCGGAGCGCATGAAGGGGAAGTCCGTCGTCGCGAGAGAGGTGTTCGTGAGGCGCCCTAGCAGCGCCCGGCTGTCCGGGCCGGCGACGTTGAAGCCGCACATCGCCTCCGTCATGCTGTCGCAGCGCGTGCCGTCCGGCAGGGGGACCGCGCGGAAGAAGCGGTGGTGATAGCGCTCGGCCATGCCGGAGCCGATGACGTAAAATTCGTCCTCCCCGGTGCGGGTGACGGTGAAGTCGCCGGCGATGCCGCCGCGTTTGCCGATCAGCGGGGTCAGGCACGACCGGCCCACGGCGCGGGGCATCCTGTTGGCGAAGAGCGCGTTCAGCCAATCCTCGGCCCCGGCTCCGGTGACGCGGTATCTGGCGAAGTTGGAGATGTCGATGATCCCCCCACGCGCCCGCAGGGCCTTCGCCTCCTCCCCCACGGGGCCCCACCAGTTCTGGCGGGTGAAGCCGTCGGTGTCTTTCGCGCCGGGCTGGTCCGCGAACCACAGCGGGTGCTCCCAACCGTAGTTGAGGCCCATCACGGCGCCCATGCCCTTTTGCATCTCGTACACAGGGCGGGTGCGGACGGGGCGGCCCGCGCTACGTTCCTCGTTTGGGAAGTGGATCTTGAAGCGGTTGGCGTAGACGTCGCCGACCCGCGCCTTAGTGAAGTCCTTATGCGCCCAGGACCCGAAGCGCGCCATGTCCCAGGGGAACATATCGTACTGCATCTCGCCCTCGATGATCCATTGGGCGACCATCAGGCCCATGCCCGCGCTTTGGGAGAAGCCGGGGATGATGCCGTTGCAGCAGAAATAGCCGTCTTTTTCCGGCACGGGGCCCAGCAGCACGTTGCTGTCGGGGGACCAGATCATCGGGCCGTTGATGACCCGCTTGATCCCGGCGGTTGCAGCGACGGGCACGCGGTCCATGGCGCGCAGTACGTTCTCTTCGATCCGCTCCAGATCGTCGGGAAAGAGGTCGTGCGCGAAGTCGAGCGGCGTGCCCTCTTCGGCCCAGTAGCGCACGCCCTTCTCGTAGGCGCCGATCAGTAGGCCTTTGCCCTCCTGGCGCATGTAGTATTCGCCGTCCCGGTCCGCAACCGACGGCAGACGGCGGCCCTGGGCGGCGATCTCCGCAATGGTTTCCGTCACGAAATACTGGTGCTCGGTCGGCAAAAGCGGCAGCTCGATCCCGGCAAGGGCCGCAACCTCGCGCCCCCAAAGGCCGGCGGCGTTGATGACCCAATCGGTGCGGATATCGCCCTTTGGCGTCTCGACCACCCAAGTGCCATCGGGTTGCGCAACGGTGCCGGTGACGGGGGTGAACCGGTGGACCTCGGCCCCGCGTTGGCGCGCGCCGACGGTGTAGGCGTGGGTGACGCCGGAAGGGTCGACATTGCCGCCCGACGGCTCCCACATGATGCACTTGATGCCGTCGAAATCGACCAGCGGGTGCAGGCGTTCGGCCTCGCCGCGTGACACTTCGTGAAAGTCCATCCCGTAGAGCTTGGCCTTGGCCGCCTGCAAGCGCAGCTGGTGCACCCGCGATTCCGTCTGCGCGAGGTAAAGCGAGCCGGGCTGGAACACCCCGCAGCTTTGGCCCGTCTCCGCCTCCAGCGCGTTGTAGAGGTCCATCGTGTAGTGCTGGAGCCGGCTGATATTGGCGCTGTCGTGCAGGCCGTGGATGCCCGCCGCCGCGTGCCAGGTGGAGCCGGAGGTCAGCTCGTCCCGCTCCAGCAGCACCACATCGGTCCAGCCCAGCTTGGTCAGGTGGTAGAGGATCGACGCGCCGATCACGCCGCCCCCGATGACGACGGCTTGGGCCTGGCTGCGCATGATGTCCTCGCTCCGTGCTTTTCGCGGGATTAGGGGTACACAGAAGTATACCGCAGACTTGCCCCTTTTCGACGTTTTGTGTCGGGAACCGCCGCTCGCGGGCTAAGCGCCGGTCGCCCAGGCGCGGGCGGCGAAGGCGCGTAGCCGGTCGGCGCTGCGCGGATCGGCCTGCGCCTCGGTGGCGCGCTCCAGCCAGTGGCGCGCGTGCTCTTCGGCGGCGCGGGCAAGGTCATCGGCGGGATGCTGCATCAGGCCCGACAGGACCAAAAGCAGGCGGTGCTGCACCTCGAACACATGGGCCCCGTCCCGCGCGATGGAGCCGAATGCGTCGTCGATCAGGTGCCACGCCGACAGGGGCGGCACGTGCAGGTTGGGGCAGATCAGCTCCCCCCCCCGTCTCGTCCCGGTAGAGGGACAGGATCCGGCCCGACCGCCCCAACACGTCGATGGCCGTGCCCGGATCGTTGATGCCGGGGGACAGCGCCTTCGATCCGATCTCCGCCATGATCATCAGGCCGAAGCGCGGATCCTGGTCGTAGGTGCGCACGTCGCCCAGCCGAACGCCTTCGGCCACGACATCGTCCCAGTCGGTCTCCTCCTCCGCGCCCCCACTGATGGTCACCAGCGGCTCGTTGATGAAAACGAAATCGCCCAGCGTCCGGCGCAGGAAGAGCTGCGCATCCGCCGCCGCAGTCTTTTCCTGCAGAAATTCGGGGTAGATGTGCTGGACATAGCCCGACTCTGCCGCGCGGACGGTTCGGCCATCCGGCGGCGCTTGGGTCAGCGGGTTCGCCCCGAGGCAGGGCGTCTTCAGCCGTTCTTGGAACTGGGTGCGCGTGATAGCTTCGACCTGGCGGGTGGTGTCGAGCAGGCTGCCGAAGGTCTGCAGGTGCAGCGTCCAGCGGATCAGCGCGTAGGTGATCAGCGCCAGCACCGCGACGGTGACCCAAAAGAGGATCAGCGCGGCATCGTCCCCGTAGGCGCCGACCTCCCGCAGGACGATGCCGATCACGGCGAAGACGAAGGCGCCGATGAAGGTGGCGAGCGTCGTCTGGGTGACGCTGTCTTCCATGATCAGCTGGTGCGCGCGGGGCGTGAATTGCGAGGCCGAAGAGCGGTAGACGCTGACCATCACGGTCAGCGAGAACGTCGTCACGGCGAGCATCGCCTGGGCAATCAGGCTCAGCAGCCGGTCGGCGGACGCGCCCGAGCGGCGGGAGAGCATGTCGTCGGGCAGCCAGATCTGGCCCAGCTGCGTCACGCCCAGCACCAGCACCGCAAGAAGCCCCATCGCCGCCACCCGCACCCACAGCCGGCGCAGCACGGCGCGCAGCTTGCGCAAGGCGGTTTTGGGGTAGGAGAGGATTGCGTTCACGCGGGCCAACGCGGATGCCGACAATCGTGTTCCTAAACGCGTTGAGGTCAGGCAATTGCCCGACCTCGCCGCTTTAGCTTTTTCTGCCTCTTTGTTTTTTTGACCACGCCCAGCTTGCTAGCGCGGCCCCGCCTGAGAAGAACAACACGAGCAACCAAGGCTCGGTGTCACATAGGGTTAGTTCAAACACCCAAGCGTCCAAAATGAGAGCTGGGTGGCACTGCTCGACGCTTGTCTGGCTGGCCATGTCTAGCCTCCGTTTTACGTTGAGTATCAATACCGTAGACAGCTTTTTTAAACTCCGTCTAGACCCCTGTCAGGGCCCGAACCAACGCCCCAAAAGCCGCGCTTCGGACACCAGATCGTGTGCCAAAATCGGTCGCATCCCTGTATTTCGAAAAACATGCGTTATGCTGCAATAAACGAGTCCACCGCCGAAAATGGGCCCTTGGTGATTTTTCCGAATTTGAAGAAATATTGAGAAATTTTGACTTTCTGCAGTGCAGCGTAGCCAGCCTCGAAAACTAAGCAGATTTTTTGCCAGGCCTAAACCCTTTGTCCTCGTCCGCCCCACATCCCAAAACCGACACGATGCGTCGCGCGCGCGCATGTCGGGCGTGGGGGGCGGAAAATAGACTGCTCGTGACACAGCCATGCGCCGCCAAGCCGGAAGGAGCCCGCCCATGCAAACCACCCGCGTTGCCATCATCGGTGGGGGCGTCGTCGGCGCCTCCGTCCTCTATCACCTGACCAAGCTGGGCTGGTCCGATGTGATGCTGATCGAACGGTCTGAGCTGACCTCTGGCTCCACCTGGCACGCGGCGGGGGGCTTTCACACGCTGAACGGCGACACGAATATGGCCGCGCTGCAGGGCTATACGATCAAGCTGTATAAAGAGCTGGAAGAGATCACCGGCATGTCCTGCGGGCTGCACCATGTGGGCGGTGTGACGCTGGCGGACAACCAGGACCGGTTCGACATGCTGATGGCCGAGCGGGCCAAGCACCGATTTATGGGCCTCGAGACCCAGATCGTGACCCCCGAAGAGATCAAGAAGATCGCGCCGGTGACCAATATCGACGGTATCATCGGTGGCCTTTACGACCCGCTGGACGGGCACCTCGACCCCTCCGGGACCACGCACGCCTATGCCAAGGCGGCACGGATGGGCGGGGCGACGATCCAGACGCACACGATGGTGACGGAGACGAACCAGCGCCCGGACGGCACCTGGGACGTGGTCACCGACAAGGGCACCATTCACGCTGAGCATGTGGTGAACGCGGGCGGGCTTTGGGCGCGCGAGGTGGGCGCGATGGCGGGCATCTACTTCCCCCTGCACCCGATGGAGCACCAGTATATCGTCACCGAAAACGTGCCCATGATCGAAGAGATCGTGGCGGGCGGCGGTGAACACCCGCATGTGATGGACCCCGCTGGCGAGAGCTATTTGCGCCAAGAGGGCAAGGGCCTCTGCATCGGGTTCTACGAACAGACCTGCCGGCCCTGGGCGGTGGACGGGACGCCCTGGACCTTTGGCCACGAGCTGTTGCCGGACGATTTTGACAAGATCGAGGACAGCATCGCCTTCGCCTACGACCGCTTCCCGGCGCTGCAAGAGGCGGGCGTGAAGTCTGTCATCCACGGCCCCTTCACCTTCGCACCCGACGGCAACCCGCTGGTTGGCCCGGTGCCAGGCGTGCGCAACTACTGGTCGGCCTGCGGGGTCATGGCGGGCTTCAGCCAGGGCGGCGGCGTCGGGCTGATGCTGGCGCAATGGATGATCGAGGGCGAGCCGGAGCGTGACGTCTTTGCCATGGATGTGGCCCGCTTCGGCGACTGGATCAGCCCCGGCTACACGCTGCCCAAGGTGATCGAGAACTACCAAAAGCGCTTCTCCGTTGCCTATCCGAACGAAGAGCTGCCCGCGGCGCGGCCCAATCAGACCTCGCCCATGTACGATATCTTCACCGAGATGGGCGCCGTCTGGGGCCATCAATTCGGGCTTGAGGTCGTAAACTACTACGCCCAGGGCGATGAGCCGACCTTCGAGACGCCCTCCTTCCGCCGCTCCGACGCCTTCGACGCCACCGCGCGCGAAGTCAAAGGCGTGCGCGAGGCGGTGGGCATCAACGAGGTGCACAATTTCGGCAAATACGAGGTGACGGGGCCGAATGCGCGGGCCTGGCTGGACCGCATCATGGCGGGACGCGTGCCGCAAAAGGGCCGCTTGTCCCTGACGCCGATGCTGTCGCCCAAGGGCAAGCTGATCGGGGATTTCACGATCTCCTGCCTGGACGAAGAGCGGTTCCAGCTGACGGCTAGCTACGGCGCGCAGGCCTACCATATGCGCTGGTTCTTGCAGCATGCCGAGGACGGCGCCGAGGTGCGCAATATCACCGACACGCGCAACGGCTTCCAGATCGCGGGGCCGAAGGCGCGGGAGGTTCTGCGGGCCTGCACCTTGGATGATGTGTCGGACATGAAGTTCCTGGACGTGCGCGAAATGACCGTGGGCATGACCGACTGCATCGTGCAGCGCGTTAGCTATACAGGCGATCTGGGGTTTGAGATTTACTGCAAGCCCATGGCGCAGCGGCAGCTGTGGCACACGCTGTGGGAGGCGGGCAAACCGCACGGCATGGTGCCCTTCGGGATGCGGGCGATGATGTCGCTGCGGCTCGACAAGTTCTTCGGCGGGTGGCTCCTGGAATTCGGACCCGACTACACGGCGGCGGAGACGGGGCTGGACCGGTTCATCAGCTTCAAGAAGAACACCGCCTTCATCGGGCGCGGCCCGGCGGAGGAGGAACGCGCGAACGGGACGGCCCGCAAGCTCTGCGCTTTTGAGGTCGACGCGGATGATGCGGACGTGAACGCCTACGAGCCGATCTGGCTGGACGGGGACGTGGTGGGCTTCTGCACCTCCGGCGGCTATTCGCACTTTGCGGGCAAGTCGATTGCGCAGGGCTTTGTGCCGACGGAGCGGGCGACGGACGGGCTGAAGGTGGAGATTGAGATCCTAGGCCAGATGCGTCCGGCAACGCTGATCACGACGCCTCTGTTCGATGCGGATGGTGCGCGGATGCGCGGGTGAGGTAACGTCGGGGGCATGGAAGATGTCCCCGTTCTGATCCTGGCCGCTGGCGCGTCGCGCCGGATGCGCGGGCGCGACAAGCTGCTGGAGCCCTTGGACGGCGTGCCGCTGCTGCGGCGGCAGGCGCTGATGGCGCTGGAGGTGTCGGGGGCGGTGCATGTCGCCCTACCTCCTGCCCCCCATCCGCGCGATGCCGTTCTGGCCGATCTGGACGTCCATCTGATCCGCGTGCCGGACCCGTCCGAGGGGATGGGCGCGAGCCTGCGGACAAGCTTTGCTGCGATGACGGCGCCGCGCACGCTGCTGCTGCTGGCCGATCTAGCGGCGCTAAGAGCGGAGGATTTGCGCGCGGTGCTGGCGGCGCCTAGGACCGCCTCGGAAGCTGTAATTTGGCGCGGCGCGACTGCAGACGGGCGGGGCGGTCATCCGATGCTGGTGGACCGCGCTGTCTATCCCGATTTCGTCGTGCTGACGGGCGACGATGGCGGGCGCAGCGTGGTGAAACGGCACGGCGGACATCTGGTGCCGCTAGAGGGAGACCGTGCGCGGCTGGACCTCGACACGCCTGAGGACTGGGCGTCATTCCTTGCAAGGAATGACGGCTAGCGATCCTTCAAGGATCGCCCTACGGGCGCAGTTCGGAGGTCAGCAGCGTGGCCTCGTGCCGTTTGAGCGAGCGGCGCGCGGCGCCAAACGCGTCGAGGCCTGCAATCGTCTCCAGCTCCGGGAAGAGCGCGACGATCTCGTCCCGCTGGGCGGCGCCGAGGCTGCGCATCGAATGATCGCCAGGCTGGAAGCTTTCGGTCCAGGTGCCGTCGGCCAGGATCACCTCGTGCGCGTCGAACATCAGGTGGATGTAGCTAACGCCCCCCGCTTGCACCTGATCCACGCCATCGAGGCCGGTAAGGTGCTTGGCCGCGACCAGAACCTCCCGCTCCTCGAACATGACCTCTGCCAGGTCGGAGGCGATCAGCATCCGGTGGTTGGGGCTGACAAGCATGTCCCGCTCCGGCAGGCCGCGGCCCAGCGCGCCATGCCGGATGAGCACGGGCTGGAAGCTCGGGATCGCCGACAGCTCCCCGCCGCTCAGATCGCGGCGGCCCACCCAGCGCACCGGCTGGATGCCGTTGTCGCGGGTGAAGACGCCGTCACCTTCGCGCAAATCCTCAACCCGGACCTCACCTCGTTTGGTCGCGATTCGGGTGCCGGGGGTGAAGCAGATGATCGCCTCGATATCGGAGAAGTTGATATTCGCGAACTGGCCGCCGCGCTGCAGCTGGATCTGGCCGTTGAAGCCCGGATTGCCGTTGCTTTCGGGGTTGCGCACCACGTTGGTGACGGTCCAGCCCTCGGCGATAAGTTGGCTCAGGTCCAGCCGGTCGAAATCGTTCCCGCCGGAGCCGCCATCGACGGTCGTGTTGGTCACGTTGGCGTCCGCCAGCGTCAGGCGGATCAGGTCTTCGTCATCGCCGCCGCGCAGGTTGTCGTTGTCGCCGCCGCCGATGATCGTGTCTTTGCCCGCGCCGCCGTCGACATTGTCGTTGCCCGCGCCGGCCTCGATGGAATCGTTGCCGGTGCCGCCTTGGATGTTGTCGTTACCGGCACCGCCGATCAGCGTGTCGGCGCCCATACCGCCGTCGATGCGGTCGTTGCCCTCACCGCCTTCGATAACGTCATTGTCGTCGCCGCCGGACAGGCTGTCATTGCCGCCCTGGCCAAAGATAACATCGCGGCCCTCGCCCCCTTCGATCGTGTCGTTGCCCGCTTCGATCGGGGTGACGACGGCGCCGTCGATCAGATCGCCGGAGAAGGTGAAGCCGGAATTGCTCGTCCGCGCCTCAAGCGTGAATTCGATGAAAGTGCGGTTTTCGAATTGGGCGGAAAACCAGGCGTCTTGGTCCGAGGGTGTGTTCCCCTCGGTCCCCGCTGCAGTCACCGTCGTGGCCGTTTGGGTGACGTTCAGAGAGGTGCCCGGCGCGGTCGCAAAGGCGGAGAAGCTGGATTTTTCCAGGATGATCGCTTCGCGGTCCTGCGGGCTGGAGTTCCGGTCGATGTCGTTGAAGGTGGCGACCGAGTTCAGCGCCACCGGATCGCCTGTGGTCGGATCGAAAAACTCGAACCGGAAGTCAGCGGTGTCGCCCGTTCCATTGCCGTTCAGCAGGATTTCCGACCCGCGGCCGCGCGCCAGATCGACGGTCATGGCGGAATCGGATTTTGAAACCAGGACCAGCCGGCCCCAGACCTGCGTGCCGTCCTCAAGCTGGGCCACGTCGCGGTAGACGGCGCTGTCGCCGGGCTGCGCGCGCGATCCAGAGGAGGTTTCGGATTCAAGATTGTTGATGTTCAGCGTCAGCGGCGTCGCGTCCTGGCCCTGCGCCGTCCCCTCGCCCACATCGCCAAAGATCGTGTCCGCACCGTCCCCGCCGAGGATGGAATCATTGCCGCCCTCGCCCGAGATCAGGTCGTTGCCGCCCAGACCCTGGATCGTGTCGTTCTCGTTCGTGCCGGGAATCGTGTCGGCAGAGTTCGTTCCGGTGATGTTCGCCATAGCAGCATCCTCGACGATGAAACTTTTACGCAGACAGATCTGTACCGCCCCCACGGTACTTAGGGAGAGTATCTGAGATGTGAGGGGGAAAACCACGCCATAGTTACCAATTGCGGCGTGACTGAGATGGAATGTGCTGCATTGCGGCACTTTTGACCGGCATTGTTTCCAGTGGCGAAACACTGGGGGATGCGACCGCGTATTGCGTGGGTGCACGCCACCGCCCCTCCCGCAGCGCGCGAAGCAATATGGCGATTCGAAGGCGGAGTGCGCGCGCAATCCACAGGCGAGCTGGGCCGAACTGTTGCACTTTTGGAGGCTTAAGACAGGGGCGACACACCCGGTGCCGCCCCTGACTGGGGTCGTTCACTTGTAGCTGCGTGCGCGGCCCCGCCCCCGGGGCCCCGCAAGGTTACGACCCGTCGCCCGTGACGCGTGCCACGGGACGAGGCGTGACCTGGTTTACGACACCAAAAGCGCAGCCTCGAGTTTCTTCAGCGACCGGCGGGCCGCGGCGTAGGCGCTGATGCCCGCTTCGGTCCGCAGCTCCGGGAAGATCGCGAAGAGCTCCTCTCGGGTCTCGTCCGACATGCCATTCAGGGTCATGTCGCCGGGCTGGAAGCTTTCGGTCCAGGCCCCGTCGCTGAGGATCACTTCGTGGTGGTCGAACATGACGTGGATATACGTCGTCTCCGACGCGTCCACGATGTCGACACCGTCGAGGCCCGTCAGGTGCTTGGCCGCGACCAGAACCTCGCGCTCGTCGAAGTAGAGGGCCGTGCGGTCGTTCGCCATCAGGACCCGGTGCTGGGGCGAGACCATCATGTCCCGCTCCGGCAGGCCCGCGCCCAGCGCACCCGCGCGGATCAAGACCGGCTGCAGATGCGGCGCGGCCGACAGCTCCGCCCCGGTCAGGGTGCGCTTGCCGATCCACCGGATCTCCTGGATGCCGTTGTCGCGGGTGATGACCCGGTCGCCAACCTCCAGATCCTCCACGCGCCGCTCGCCCGTCGGGGTCGCGATCAGCGTGCCCGGCGTGAAGCAGGGGATCACATTCTCGATGTTGACGAAGTCGAGCGTGCCGGTCACCGCGCCGGTATTGTCGCGGTAGGTGACGGTCCCGTTCTCGGCGTTCAGCGGATCGAATTCGACGGTGAGCGAGCCGCCCGGCTCCGCCGAGCCGGTCAGGTCGAGCACGTCGAAGTCGTCGCCGCCTTCGTTGCCGTCGATCACATCGCCCTGGCTGACATTGATGAACAGATCGCGATCATCGCCGCCGGACAGATCGTCCGAGCCGCCACCCGAGTCGATGGTGTCGTTGCCGGCCCCGCCCGTGATGGTGTCGTTGCCGGTGGAGCCGGTGATGTCGTCGTTGCCGGCGCCGCCGTCGATGCTGTCCTCGCCGGTGCCGCCGTCGATCACATCGTTGCCGTCACCGCCCAGCAGCGTGTCCTTGCCGTTGCCGCCGTCGATAGTGTCGTTGCCGTCACCGCCGTCGATCAGGTCGGGGTTCAGACCGCCGGTGATGCTGTCATCGCCGCCTTCGCCAAAGATCGTGTCCTGACCTTCGCCGCCTGTGATCGTGTCGTTGCCTTCGCCGGCTTTGATCAGGTCGTCGCCGTCGCCGCCTTCGATCAGGTCGTCGCCGTCGTCGGCATCGATCGTGTCGTTGCCGCCCCCGCCCAGGACCGTGTCGTCGCCAGTGGAGGCTGTGATGTCATCGTTGCCCTCCCCGCCGTCGATGCTGTCCTCGCCGGTGCCGCTGTCGATCACATCGTTGCCGTCACCGCCCAGGATCGTGTCCTTGCCGTTGCCGCCGAAGATGGTGTCGTCGCCGTCGCCGCCGTCAATCTCATCTGGGTTGAAGCCACCGTCGATGAAGTCATCGCCGTCGCCGCCCGCGATGGTGTCGCGACCGTCGCCGCCCAGCAAGGTGTCATTGCCGGTGGAGCCGGAGATGTCGTCGTGCCCAGCGCCGCCCTCGATGCTGTCCTCGCCGGTGCCGCCGTCGAGCACATCGTCGCCAATCCCGCCTTCGATGGTGTCCTTGCCGTTGCCGCCGGTGATGGTGTCATCCCCGTCGCCGCCCACAAGGCTATCGGCATCGAGGCCGCCCTCGATCTCATCGTTGCCGGCGCCCCCGAGGATGGTGTCGCGGCCCTCGCCGCCGAGAAGGGTGTCATTGCCCTCCCCGCCCTCGATGGAATCGTTGTCGATCTCACCGTCGATGAAGTCGTCGCCGTCCTCACCGAAGAGCAGGTCGGCATCGTCCGCGCCGAAGATCGAGTCGTCCCCATCGCCGCCAAAGACCGTGTCAATCCCGTTATCGGGGCGCAGGTCCGGGGACAGCGGGTTGGTGTTACTCTCGTCCTCGATATTGAGGAAGTCGAGGCCCAGATCGGGGTCGTTGCCGGCAAAGATCGTGTCGTTGCCGTCGCCCCCGTCGATGAGGTCAGAGCCCTCGCCGCCGACGATGCGGTCAGCGCCTTCGTTCCCTTCGATCTCGTCATCGTCGATGCCGCCGTCGATCACGTCGTTGCCGGTGCCGCCGATGATCGTGTCACGGTCGTCGCCGGTGCGGATCGTGTCGTTGCCGGCGCCGCCGTCCACGAAGTCCCGCTCGTTCTCAGCCGCTGGGGTGCCTTCCTCTCCGGTGAAGAGGCCGGGATAGCCCGCGTCGATCAGTAGATCGTTGTCCGGGTCGGAGGAGACGATGGAATCGCTGCCCTCTCCGCCGAAGATCGTGTCGGAGCCGTCGCCGCCGCGGATGCTGTCGTCATCCGCACCGCCATCGATCACGTCATCCCCGGCGCCGCCGGCGATGGTGTCCATCCCGTCATTGCCTTCGATGCTGTCGTCACCCGCGCCGCCATGGACCTGGTCGTCGCCGGTGCCCGCGGTGATATCGTCGGCGCCGTTGCCGGCTTCGATGGTGTCGTTGCCGCCACCCGCGACGATGATGTCATCATCGCGATCATTGGGATCGTTGGAGAAGATGTTGTCGTCGCCGTCCACAACGTCGCCGCCGGGATCGCCGAGGTAATCTTCGTCGATCAGCTCGCCGTCATCGGTGCCGGAGACGATACCGTCCCGCACGTTCAGCGTGATGGTGGCCGTGTCGGTCAGGCCGTCTTCATCCTCGATCGTATAGTCGATCGTCACCGGGCCTTCGTAATCGGCCGCTGGGGTGTACTGGACCTCGTTGCCGACAATCGCGACCTGGCCTTCGCCGCCGGTGAGGACCGCGTTGATGATGGTCAGATC
>JBCDFL010000090.1:0-12754 GCA_039178165.1 Pseudomonadota bacterium
ACGCGCTTTTGAAGGATGAACATAAGGGCGCGGCGCATTTGGCGGTCAATCCGCAGGGGTTGGTGCCGACGCTTGTGACGGATCAGGGGCCCCTGCCCCAATCCCTGGCGATCCTCGAATGGTTGGACGAGGCTCATCCCGCGCCGCCGCTTTTGCCTGAGGATCCGTGGGGCCGAGCGCGGGTGCGCAGCCTGGCGCATATCATCGCGCTGGACGTGCACCCAGTGAATAACCTGCGCATTCTGCGCGCGTTAGAGACGGAATTCGGCGCCGATGCAGAGGCGAAGGCCCGCTGGTTTCAGCGCTGGGCGCACGAGGGGCTGAACGCGTTCGAGGTGCGGTTGCAGGAGGCGGAGACAGGCACGTTTTGCCACGGGGACACGCCGGGTTTGGCTGATCTGTGCCTTTACGCTCAGGTGCTGAACAACGGCCGGTTTGGCGTTACGCTAGAGCGGTATCCGACCATTGCCCGCATTCACGCGGCGTGCATGGACATCCCGGCCTTTGCGGACGCGGCCCCGATGGCGCAGGTCGACACGACTTAGCCGGGGGCCGCTTGCGTCGCCGCCACGGCCCGCTGCCAGCGGGCGTAGGCTGCGGTGCGGTCGGACTCCGTCGATTTAGGCTCGAATACCACGTCCCGCGCCCAGGTCTGCGCAAAGCCGTCCATGTTCGGATAAAGGCCTGCGCGCATGCCGGCGAGCCACGCCGCGCCGAGGGCCGTCGTCTCCACCCTCGCGGGGCGGTCGACGGGCGCGCCAAGGATGTCGGCAAGGCGCTGCATCGCCCAATCGTTCGCGCTGAGGCCCCCATCAACGCGGAGGACCGTGTCACCGAAGGCGGGCCAATCTTGCTTCATGGCCTCAATGAGGTCGCGGGTCTGGAACGCGACCGAGTCCAGCGCGGCGCGTGCCATATCCGCGGGGCCGGTATCGCGGGTCAGGCCGAAAATAGCGCCGCGCGCCTCCGCGTCCCAATAGGGGGCGCCCAGCCCGGTGAAGGCCGGAACCAGCGTCACGCCGTCCTGGCCCTGCGCCGCGAGGCCTTCGGTGTCGGAGGCGCGCGCGATCAGGCCGAGGCCATCGCGCAGCCATTGCACCACCGCGCCGGCGACGAAGATGGACCCCTCCAGCGCATAGGTGACCTGCCCGTCCAGTTGGTAGGCGATGGTGGTCAGCAGGCGGCTTCGGGACGGGATCGCCTCCGCCCCTGTATTGAGCAGTGCGAAACAGCCCGTGCCGTAGGTGGATTTCAACATGCCGGGCGCAAAGCAGGCCTGCCCGATCGTCGCGGCCTGCTGATCGCCCGCCACGCCAAGGATCGGGACCGGCGCGCCCAGCATCTCCGTCACGCCGAAATCGGCGGCGCAATCGTAGACCTTCGGCAGCATCTCCATCGGGATGTCCAGCAGCGCGCACATCTCCGCGCTCCAGCCGCCGGCGTGGATGTCGTAGAGCATCGTGCGCGCGGCGTTGGTCGCGTCGGTCACGTGCTGGCCCGTCATCTTCCAGATCAGCCAGGTGTCGACGGTGCCGAACATCAGCCCCTCCCGCCGCCCGACCTTGTCAAGGATCCAGCGCAGTTTGGTGCCCGAGAAGTAGGGGTCCGGCAGAAGGCCGGTGAGGGCGGTGATCCGATCCCCGTGGCCCTGGGCGCGCAATTCGGCGCAGAAGTCTGCCGTTCGACGGTCTTGCCAGACGATGGCGTTGTGGACCGGTCCGTCCTTGTCCCAGACGATTGTCGTTTCCCGCTGGTTGGTGATGCCGATCCCGGCAAGGTCCGCAGCGCTGAGCCCGGCCTGATCCAGAGCGGCCCGGCAGACGTCCTGGACGGAGCGCCAGATCTCCTCCGGGTCGTGTTCCACCCAGCCGGAGGCGGGGAAGTGCTGGGTGAACTCTTGCTGCGCGGTGGCGACGGGCTGCATGTCGGCGTCGAAGACGATCGCGCGGGACGATGTCGTGCCCTGATCGATGGCCAGGATGTGGGTGGTCATGCGGCCTCTTTCATCCAGTGCGCGATGTCGGCGATCTGCGCCGGCGATAGGCGTAGGCCCAGTTTGGACCGGCGCCAAAGCACGTCGTCGGCGCGCTGCGCGAATTCGTGTTTCATCATCCAGCGCAGCTCCGCCTCCGTCAACGTGGCGCCGAAATCGCGGCCCAGATCCGCGGCTGTGCTCGCATCGCCCAGCATCGTGCGCGCTTCGGTCCCGTAGGCGCGGATGAGGCGCAGGGCCCAAGCTTCGGTCAGGAAGGGTTTGTCGCGGCGCAGGTCTGACACCAGACGATCTACATCCGTGACCGCAAAATCACCGCCGGGCAGCGGTGCGCCCGCCGTCCAGGCCGCGCCGAGGCCCAGCTTGTCGACCGCCTGCTCGGCCAGCTTGCGGTAGGTCGTGATTTTGCCGCCAAAGACGCTGAGCAGGGGCGCGCCGGCGGTGTCGAGTTCCAGCACGTAGTCGCGCGTTGCCGCCGTAGCGGAGCTTGCGCCGTCGTCATAAAGCGGCCGAACGCCGGAATAGGTCCAGACGATATCGTCCCGTGTGACCGGAGCCGCGAAGTATTCGGAGGCGAAGCGCAGGAGGTAATCGCGTTCTTCATCGGTGATACGGGGCGGCGTGTCTGCGTCCGAATGCTCCGCGTCCGTCGTGCCGATCAGGGTGAAGTCCTGCTCGTAGGGGATGGCGAAGATGATCCGCCCGTCCGTGCCCTGGAAGAAGTAGCACTTGTCGTGATCGTAAAGCTTGCGCGTCACGATGTGGGAGCCGCGCACGAGGCGGATCTTGGACGGCGAGTTCTGGCGTACCACGCCGCCGAGGATATCGGACACCCACGGCCCGCCGGCATTGACCAGGTGGCGGGCGCGGAAGGTGCCCTGTTCCGTCTCTACCCGCCAGAGGTCGCCGTCGCGGGTGGCGGAGGTCACGGCGCAGCGGGTCAGGATGCGGGCACCGCGGGCAGCGGCGTCGCGCACGTTCAGCATGACGAGGCGGGAATCCTCGACCCAAACGTCGGAATATTCGAACCCGCGGGCAAAGCGGTTCTGGAGCGGCGCGCCCTCGGGCCCCCGGCGCAGGTCGCGCGTTTGCGTCGGCGGCAAGATTTTGCGCCCGCCCAGGTGGTCGTAGAGGAAGAGGCCCAACCGCAGCAGCCAGGCGGGCCTGCGCCCCTTGGCCCAGGGCATGAACCAGGCCAGCAGGCGCGCGGTGGGCGTGTCGCTGTCGAACCGCATGTCGGGCGAATAGGGCAGCACGAAGCGCATGGGCCAAGCGATGTGCGGCATCGCCTTCAGCAGCACTTCCCGCTCAATCAGCGAGGAGCGGACGAGGCCAAACTCGAAGAATTCAAGATAGCGCAGGCCGCCGTGAAAGAGCTTGGTCGAGGCCGAGGAGGTCGCGCCGCCCAGGTCCGCTTTTTCCGCCAGCACGACGGACAGGCCGCGGCCCGCCGCGTCGCGGGCGATCCCGCAGCCGTTAATGCCGCCGCCAATGACGAAGAGATCGACAGGCTCGTCCATGCCCGGCACCTAGCGGCGCGCCCGCGTGCGGGCAAGCGTTTACCGCGCCGCGGCGTGCATCAGGTCGGGGCCGAAGATCACGTCGGCATGCTCTGCCAGGTAGATCCGCAGCCACGGGGTGAACCGTTCGGGGTGCCGGTGCACGGTGGCCGTCAGGTCGTGGTAATCCATCCACTCGGTGGCCATGACCTCTTCGGGATTTGGGGTGACGTCGACCTCGCCCAGGGCGCGGCCCAAATAGACATCGACGACTTCGTGCTCCACTAGACCACCGCCGACATCGGCGCGGTATTCCAGGTGGTGGCGATGCTCCAGCGGGATGCCGGTCACGCCAAGCTCCTCGCGCAGGCGGCGGACGGCGCAGCGGGCGGGTGTTTCGTTCCATTTGGGGTGGGTGCAGCAGGTGTTCGTCCAAAGGCCAGGCGTGTGGTACTTGCCGCCCGCGCGTTGCTGCATCAGCACCTCGGTGCCGCGCAGGACGAAGACGCTGACAGCCTTATGGCGCAGGCCGCGCTGATGGGCGTCCAGCTTTTCAACGGGGGTCAACGTGCCGTCGACCCAGGCGGGGATCATGATGCTCATACGCGCTCCGGTTTCACGAGGCCCGTCAGGTGGGCGAGGTTCTTGAGACCAATTTTCAGGTGCGCAAGTGGGCGTGCCTTGACCAACTTCTTGTTCATATACGCCTCGAAGGTGAGGCGTTGCACGTCGACATCATGACACAGGCTGACGAAGCGCTCGCGCCGCTCGTCACTTCGGTAATAGGCGTTTTGCATGGAGGCGAGGACGCGGAAGACCGTCTTGTGCTCGCGCATGAACAGCTTCCGGGCGAGGCGTAGGTCCTTGACCCGGCCCGAAGCCAGCGTGGCGGCTGCGGCGGTGGCGGCGACGCGGCCCCCGACCATAGCGTAGTAGATCCCCTCGCCGGAGGATGGGGCTACGACACCCGCGGCATCGCCGGCCAGGACGACGTCCTTGCCGTTGTCCCAGCGGTCCATCGGTTTGAGGGGGATCGGCGCACCCTCCCGGCGGAGCGTTTCGCAACCATCGAGGCCGGAGGCGAGGCGCAAGGCGGCTGTCGCTTGTTTCAGGTTCACGTCGCTGTTTTCGGAGCCCATGCCCACGCTGGTCGTTGCCCCGTGCGGGAAGACCCAGCCGTAGAAATCGGGCGAGATCGCGCCGTCATAGACCACGTCGCAGCGTTCGGGGTCATAGATGGCGGTCTTTTCGGGGGCGGCGATGATCTCGTGATAGGCGAAGACCAGCGGCACCTGGTCCGCGCCGGGCACTTCGGCGATGCCGACGCGGCTTTTCGCGCCGTCCGCGCCGATGACCAGCTTGCAGGGTAGTTCCCGCTCTTCCTGGCTGCCCTTGTCGCGGTAGATGACCACCGGGGTGCCCTCGGGCCGATCGATCCGGACGAAGGTGCCGGTGAAGCGCTGGGCGCCCGCCGCCTCGGCCCGGTCCCGCAGGAAGGGGTCGAAATCCTTGCGGTCGACCATCCCGACATAGCCATTTTCGATCGGGATATCGACGGCCCGGCCGGTGGGGGAGATCATGCGCGCTGTCGTCACCTTGGTCAGAAGCTGATCCTCGGTGATGTGAAAATCCTGCATCAGGCGCGGGGGAATCGCGCCGCCGCAGGGTTTGATCCGCCCTTCGCGGTCCAAAAGGGCGACTCGGTGGCCGGATCGGACCAGGTCTTCGGCTGCTGTGGCGCCCGCCGGGCCGCCTCCGACGACGACGACATCGAACATGGTCATTCTCCTGGAACGAGGGTTGGGTCAGGCTGCGCCATCACGCGGGCGGCTGCGATCGCGGCCAAAAGGAACAGGGCGGCCTCGATCGCGAAAACGGTGCCGTAGGCGGCGGCATCCGGCAGGACCAGGCGCATGAGGTCTAGAAGGCCGGTGGCGATCAGGCCGGCAAGGCCTGCGGCGATGGCTTGGGCCGCACCGAAGACGCCCATACGGGTGCCCGTGCGCTGGGCGTGGGCGGCGGCCAGTTGCATCATGGAGCCGATGGCGCCCACGACGAACAGCCCGTTGCCGAGGCCGAGCGTGACGGAGGCCGGCACCAACGGCAGGCCTGCGCCCAGCATCAGAAGACCGGCGGCGGAGATGATGCAGCCGGTCACGGCCCAGAAGCGCAACGTGCCGCGGCCCAGCTGCGCCAACAGGCCGGCGCCGATCATCCCCAGAAGCGCGGCGCCGTCCTTGCCGCCCGACAGCTTCTGGCTGTCCTCGGGGCTAAGGCCGTGGATATGGCCGGCGAACGGCTCGAAAATCAGCTCGGACAGGTAGAAGGCCAGGATCGAGAGGAAGACGAAGCCGGTGAAGCGGCGTGCCATCGGGTCGGCCCAAGTCTCCTGCAGGGCGGGCCAAAGGGGGGTGTCCTCGGGCGCGTGGACCGTGCCGCTGCCCCGTTCGACGCCCCACACCGCGAAGACCGACAGGAGTATCGCCGCGGCGCCGACGCCGGCCACGACCCAGACCAGGCGGGTGGGAGAATAGGGCTCCAGCGCGATGCCGGAGCCGATGGAGGCGGCGATGGCCCCCGCGATCAGCAGCAGCCAGGCGAGTGTCGCGCCGGCCGCTTTGCGCGTGCCCGACACGTGCGCGAGCAGGGCGAGGAAGGACGTGCCCGCCGCGCCGATCCCGAGGCCGATGGCGGCGTAGGCGGCGATCCAGATGGCGAGCGCCGCGCCCGGTGCGGTCTGTGCCACGCCGATCCCCCAGGCCGCGGCGATGAGACCCGCGGCGACGAGTGCAAGGCCGGCGAGGATGAAGGGCGTGCGCCCACCGTAGCGGTCGGAGCGGTGGCCCCAGGCGGGCCGGGTCAGCTGCACGCCGTAGTGGAGCGCGACCAGCGCACCGGGCAGCAGGGCCGGCAGCGCCAGCTCCACCGTCATTAGTCGGTTGAATAGGTTCACCGGCAGCGCCGCCATCCCGCCGATGGCCGCGTTCACCAGGCACAGCCGGGCGATGGTGCCCCAGCCTGCGCTCATACCAGCCCCCGCAGCGCGAAGGCGGCGATCATCATGCCCGCCACGTAAAGCAGAACGCCGGTGCCGTTATACCAAGGCGCCTTGGCCAGCGGGTCGCGCAGCATCACGCGCATGGCAAGGATCTGCAGGCCCAAAATTGCGGCGACGGCGGCGCCATGCCACGGCGCGCCCCAGGCCAGCAGAAGGCCGATGACCGCGACCTGCGGCACACCCATGATCCAGACGGCGACCTGCGCCGCGCGGTCCGGTCCCAGCGCGACGGGCAGGGACCGCAGGCCCATCTGGCGGTCGCCCTCCAGCGCCTTGAAATCGTTGAGCGTCATGATGCCATGCGCGCCGAGGCCGTAGAGGATCGCGATCACCAGCACTTCGTAGGCGGGCGCCCCGGCGCTGAGCACGGCAGCGCCTGTGATCCATGGCAGCGTCTCGTAGCTGAGGCCGACGAGGCCTGGCCCCCACCAGCCCGACCGCTTCAGCCGCACGGGCGGCGCTGAATAGGCCCAGGCGGCGGCCACCGCCAGAACGGTGGCGCCAAAGCCCCAGGGACCAAGCAGCCAGCCGACGGCGAGGGATAGAAGCGACATCGCGAGTGCGATCCACAGACCCCAGCGGCCCGGGATACGGCCCGACGGAATCGGGCGGTTCGGCTCGTTGATGGCGTCCACGTGGCGGTCACACCAATCGTTGGCCGCCTGGCTCATGCCGCAGACGATTGGGCCCGCCAGCAACACGCCCAGCGCCACCAGCGGCCACTGTCCCACCGGGCTGATTCCGGCAGAGACGGCGCCGCACAGATAGGCCCACATCGGCGGAAACCATGTGATCGGCTTGATCAGCCGCAGCACGGAGGGCGGATGGGGAAAACGGCGTACATGTATGACATCACTGACAGACATACTGTCAACTATGACTGACACACTGAGTCGGCGCAAGGGATGGGTGGTCGCAGCCTACCCGCCTTTGTTGAGCAGCCCGTATTTGCGCAATTTCACGTAGAGGCTTTGCCGGGACAGGCCGAGCATCTCCGCCGCCGCGACACGGTTGTTGCGGGTGAGGGAGACGGCCGTCTCGATGCACATCTTTTCGACGACGTCTGTCGTCTCCGCAACGATCTCTTTCAGGGAGGCGGAGCCGACAAGCTCCACCACGTTGCGGCTGGGATCGGGGACGGCGGCGCCGGGCGCGGCGCTGCGTACCGTTTCCACCTGGCTGACATCGCGCAGGACAAAACCGAGCGGTGCGCCGGGGGCGTCGCCTAGGCGCGTCACGGAAACTTCGACGGGCAGGCGCGAGCCGAGCTCGTTGATGAGCTTGCTGGAGTAGAGCCGCATCCGGCCAGCGCGCGCGGCGTTGTCCAGCAGCACGTTCAGGTCCACCTGGCCGCGGCCCAGGAAATCGCCCAGGCCGCGCCCGACCACGTCCCCCGCATGGGGCAGGCCAGTCAGGTCGAGGAACGCGTCGTTCACCGCCAGGATCGCGCCCGTGCTGTCGGAGAAGGCCATCGCATCGGCGCCGCGGCGGAAGAGCGACAGAATATGCGCCTCCACCGGGTTGTTGGTGTCGGGGGTCGCGGTGTCGCTGATCAGGCGGCACAGCGCGATCCGCCGCCCGCCGGCGCGGAAGACGTGAGGCACCACGCGCAGGGGAACCTTGGTTCGAGCGGCGCGCAGTTCCAGCACGTCGGGCTCATCGCCCATCGTGGCTTCCATCAGCCGTTCGCCGATCTCGTCACTGCCCGGCCCATCGAAGAGGGCGCTAAAGGCGGTGCCGGTCATCGCGTCGACCGTGAGGCCCAGCATGGAGGCGGCGCGCGCATTCCCATCCTCGATCCGCCCGCCTTGCAAAGCGACGAAGATCACCGCGTCATCTACATGGCTCAGCATCACGCGGTAGCGCAGATCGAACTCGCGCTTCGCCTCATAGCCCTGTTCCAGCGCGATCTGCGCCTGCACCAGCTGTTGTTGCGTCTCCGCGATGGGGCGCAGGTCGCGACCCAGCAGCAGGACCGACTCGTCCGCACCGAACTTGTGGAAGGTGTAGCGCACCGGATGCTGCCAGACCGCATTGTCGGAATGCGTGATCTCCAGCGGATTGCGCGGCGGGTTGCCAGCCAGGTAGGCGGCGTGGGCGGCGGTAAACTTCTCGATGCTTTCGTCGGTGAGGAAGTCGGCGATGGGCCGCCCTTCCCAATGGTTCAGATTGCCCAGTCCGTCTTCACCGGATTTGACCACGACGGACAGGACCGTGCCGTCGGCGCCGATCACCAACGCAAGGTCGGAGGCCGCTGCAATGATACTGCTGAGGAATTCGGGCTCCACCAACGGGACGGCGCCGCTTGTCCAAAAGCTGCTTCCGCCTGTTGTCATCCGCCTGTCACCGCTCTTCTGCGCTGTGCGCAGAATGCGATGACATCTTTTGCCTCTGTCGTCACAATGTCGGCGCCGGTCATTTCCATCACGACGTCCCGCGCGGCCCGCACCGCGCCGCCGACGGCCATTACGGGCGCGTCTGACATCGCATTCCGGATACCTAGAACAATTTGTCCAATCGGTTCAAGGCCCGCGGCCCGCGCACAGGTAAAGAGCAGGGCATCCGGTCGGTCGAACAGCGCCCTTTGGCGAATTGTGCCTGGCTCTTCCGCGAAAGACATCTGCGTTTCGCACCCCAAACGTCGCAATTGGGCGGCGAGCACCGATGCGCCGAGGAAGTGTTGCTCTCCCGCCGGGATGACGACCAGCGCGCGGATGCGGCCCACGGCGTTGGGCCTGTCAAAGACCTGGCCCGACGCTTCCTCCAGCAGGGCCTGCAGGCGCATCGTGGCGATGGTCACGGTGGCAAAGTCCGCCTCATCGTCCATCCACATCTCGCCCAGGCGTTCGGCCGCGCGGGGGATGTAGAGGCCGATCACCATGTCCAGCGGGATGCGGTAGCCCCGCAAGATGTCGAGCGCCGCGCGCGCGTCAAAGGCGCCGTCCTTACAGATCACCCGGACAAGATGGTCCAGCACCAGCCGCCGGGCGCCGTCCGGCGCCGTTGCCTGGCGGTCCCTCAGGACGGAGATCACCCGGGCCGCCAAATCGTCCGTTCCAACGGGGGCGCCGGCAGAGTTGGGATGGTCCGTCATCGCGTGCTCCCTTGCGAAGCGGATGTGTTGGGTCCGGGGTGACAGCCTGATCCGTCAGGCCATGTGAATGTCCCTCTATCCGGGTGACATGTCAATTGTATTTGACACGGCAACAAGAGCTGAGGCGCGTAATACAACCTTAGACCGATATTTGCGTACAAGTTTGCCTGACAATTACCGGCCCAGCGCTGACAAACTGTAAGTTGAGATTGACACTTTTCCAAAGCACAGCGTATTTTCAAGGCCAAACGACCGCTCGAAAGACGCCCTATGGCATCCGCCCCTCACTCTCCCACCCCGATCTCGGGGCTTTACTCGCCAGAGGAGCGTGTGCGCCGGGATTCGACATTCTGGACCCTGGTTCAAGGGGTGCTCGCCCCGCTGCAATTCGTGGTCTTTCTTGTCTCTCTCGCCCTCGTGCTGCGCTATCTGGCGAGCGGCGCGGGGTATGACGCCGCGACCCTGTCCATCGTGCTGAAGACGGCGATCTTGCTTCTGATCATGGTTACGGGCGCCATCTGGGAAAAAGTCGTGTTTGGCCAATGGCTTTTCGCCCCCGCCTTCTTCTGGGAAGACGTGATGTCCTTTGCGGTCATCGCGCTGCATCTGGGATATGTCTGGGCGCTGTGGACCGGCCTGCCGCCCGCCACGCAGATGTGGATCGCGCTGGCCGCCTATGCCGCCTATGTGGTGAACGCCGTGCAGTTCGTGCTGAAGCTGCGCGCCGCCCGCCTGCAAGAGCGGGGGGCGCCCGCATGACCGAATTGCCCCGCCTGCCCGCCTCCGGCGGTTGCCGGAACACGCCGATTCTCAAACAGCGCGGTCAGCGCGAGGTGTTCTGCGGGCTGACGGGAATCATCTGGCTGCACCGCAAGATGCAGGACGCCTTTTTCCTCGTCATCGGCTCGCGCACCTGCGCCCATCTGCTGCAAAGCGCGGCCGGCGTGATGATCTTTGCCGAGCCGCGATTCGGCACCGCCATTCTGGAAGAAACGGATCTGGCCGGCCTCGCCGACGCGCAGGACGAGTTGGACAAGGTCGTGGACGAATTGCTCGCCCGCCGGCCCGATATCAAACAGCTGTTCCTTGTCGGTTCGTGCCCGTCCGAGGTTATCAAGCTGGACCTCGCCCGCGCGGCGGAGCGGATGACCCAGCGCCACGCGCCGAGTGTCCGGGTCCTGAACTTCTCCGGCTCGGGGATCGAGACGACGTTCACGCAGGGCGAAGATGCGTGTCTGACCTCGATGGTGCCGACGCTGCCTGCGACGGACGAAAAGCAGCTTCTGCTGGTCGGCGCGTTGCCCGACGTGGTCGAACAGCAAGCGGTCGACCTGCTGGAGCGGATGGGCATCGGGCCGATCCGCGTCCTGCCCGCGCCGCGGGCGGACAGTGACCTGGCCGTTGGACCGAACACGCATTTTGCCCTGACGCAGCCTTTCCTCGGCGATACCCATGCCGAGCTGGAACGTCGCGGCGCGCAGCATATCCCCGCCCCTTTCCCATTTGGCGAGGAAGGCACGACGGCCTGGCTGCGCGCCGTGGCGGACGTCTTTGGCGTCGATGCGGAGACGTTCAACCGCGTGATCGAAGCGCCCCGCGCCCGCGCCCGCAAAGCGGTGGCTCAGGCGGCGGAGGCGCTGCGCGGCAAGTCCATCTTCTTCTTCCCCGACAGTCAGCTGGAGATCCCGCTGGCGCGGTTCCTGACTCGCGAATGTGGTATGGACGCGATCGAGATCGGCGCGCCCTTCATCCACAAGGGCTTGGTCGGTCCCGATCTGGACATGCTGGCCGAAGGGCCGACGCTGAGCGAAGGCCAGGATGTGGACCTGCAACTCGCCCGCTGCCGGGAGGCACGGCCCGATTTGACGGTGTGCGGCCTTGGCCTGGCCAACCCGCTGGAGGCGGATGGGTTCGCCACCAAATGGGCCATCGAGCTGGTTTTCACGCCCGTGCATTTCTACGAACAGGCGGGCGATTTGGCGGGCCTCTTCAGCCGGCCCTTGCGGCGCGCGGACCTGTTGCAATTGGGCCAGCGCCCCCCCGTTCGGACCGCCGCCGAATGAAGCTGACCGTCTGGACATATGAAGGCCCGCCCCATGTCGGCGCGATGCGTGTGGCAACCGGTATGACCGGACTGCACTACGTGCTGCACGCGCCGCAGGGCGACACCTACGCCGATCTGCTGTTCACCATGATCGAGCGGCGCAATCACCGCCCGCCGGTGACCTACACGACGTTCCAGGCCCGAGATCTGGGCAGCGATACAGCCGCGCTTTTCAAGGACGCGTTGCAAGACGCCTACGACCGCTTCAAGCCCGAAGCGCTGATCGTCGGCGCCTCCTGCACCGCCGAGCTGATCCAGGACGATCCGGGCGGCATGTCGGAATTGATGGGCCTGCCGGTGCCCGTGATCCCGCTGGAGCTGCCGAGCTATCAGCGCAAGGAGAACTACGGCGCGGACGAGACGTTCTTTCAAATCGTGCGTGCCCTCGCCCGCCCGATGGAGCGGACGGAGCGGATCACCGCAAACCTGCTGGGCCCCACGGCTTTGGGCTTCCGCCATCGCGACGACATCCAAGAGGTCGCCGCGCTGCTGAGCGATATGGGTATCAGCGTGAACGTCGTGGCGCCCATGACCTCCTCCCCTGCGGATATCGCGCGGCTGGGGCAGGCGCATTTCAACGTGCTGATGTATCCCGAAACCGGGGAGACCGCCGCCCGCTGGATGGAGCGGGAACTGGGCCAGCCCTACACCAAGACCGTGCCCATCGGTGTTGGCGCGACCCGCGATTTCGTGTCGGAAGTCGCGGCGATTGCTGGCTGCGACGCGGTATTGGACGAGGCGCGGCTGCGCCTGCCGTGGTATTCGGCCTCCGTCGACAGCACCTATCTGACCGGCAAGCGGGTCTTCATCTTCGGGGACGGCACGCACGCCATCGCGGCGGCGCGCGTCGCGCGGGACGAGATGGGTTTCGAGGTGGTCGGCCTCGGCTGTTACAACCGCGAGATGGCGCGGCCCGTGCGCCAGGCGGCCAAGGCGATGGGCCTGCAAGCGCTGATCACCGACGACTACCTGGAGGTCGAGCGCCAGATCGAAGCGCTCCAGCCCG
>JBCDFL010000091.1:0-12705 GCA_039178165.1 Pseudomonadota bacterium
CTCTCGCCCGTTTTTGCGGTGCTGCTCGGATGGCTGTTGCTGTCCGAGGAGGTGGCTTTGAGCGTTTGGGGCGCTTTGGTGCTGGGGGCCGCCGGGGTGTTCTTGATCAACCGGCGGTGAGGGGTCTTGGGCCGGGAGCGAGGGGTGGCCTCCCCTCGCGCTCCCCGGCCAGCGCGCACAGCGCGCGTCGACCCGGCAGCGTGCCGCTTTGCGGTGCGCGAGAGGGTGAGTTGTTTATCGCCAAGTGAAAGGGGGTTAGGTGCCGCAGAAGGTGGCGGGGACGATCTCTTGTTCGGTGGGTGGCTTGGAGAGGTCTGCGTCATCGGTGAAGGGCGTGGCGAGGGCCGTGGTCAGCCGCTCGAACGGGGCCATGTCGCCGTCCACCGCCGCGGTGATCATCGCCTCGATCCGGTGGTTGCGCGGGATGATGGCGGGATTGGCGGCTTGCATGCGTGCCTCCGGCTCCGCCTCCGGCGCGCGGCGGGCGTCCCACCGGGCGGTCCAGGCGTCGAAGGCGGCGCGGTCCACGACATGGTCCCGCGCGGCGTCCGTGCCCAGGGCGCGGAACGTGTTGGTAAAATCCGAACCCGAGGCCTGCATCATCGCCAAAAGGTCCTCAATCAGCGGCTCATCCTCGGGCGCGGCGTCCGCCAGCCCCAGCTTTGCGCCGAAGCGCCGGCGCCAATTGGCGTGCATCCGTGCCGGCATCGCGTGCACGATTCGCGTGGCCTGATCCGCGGCTTCCTGCACGTCATCGGCCTGCTGGATCAGCGCCGTCGCGAATTGCGCCATGTTCCAGACCGCCACGCGCGGCTGCATCCCGTAGGCATAGCGCCCGCCCTGGTCGACGGAGCTGAATTTCCGCATCTCGTCGTAGGCGTCCATGAACGCGCAGGGGCCATAGTCGATCGTCTCGCCCGAGATGGTGCAATTGTCGGTGTTCATCACCCCGTGGATGAAGCCGACCGACATCCAGGCCGGGACCAGCGCGGCTTGGGCATCGCACACCGCTTGCAGCAGGCCGGCCCAGCCATCGGCGTCCGGGTAGTGGCGGGCGATGGCGTAGTCCGTCAGGCGGCGTAACTCCGCCACCTGGCCGCGGTGGGCGAAGACCTGGAAGGTGCCGACGCGCAGGTGGCTGGCGGCGACGCGGGTCAGCACGGCGCCCGGCAGGCCGCCCTGTTCGCGGTACACGGGCTCTCCGGTCGCGACGGCGGCCAGGGCGCGGGTGGTCGGGATGCCCAGGGCGTGCATCGCCTCGCTGATCACGTATTCGCGCAGGACCGGGCCGAGCCACGCGCGCCCGTCGCCCATCCGGCTGTAGGGCGTGCGGCCCGCGCCCTTGAGCTGGATGTCCCGGCGGGTGCCGCCTTGGTCCAGCACCTCGCCCAGGAGGATCGCGCGCCCGTCGCCGAGTTGTGGGTTGTAGGTGCCGAATTGGTGCCCCGCGTAAAGCTGGGCGAGGGGGTCGGCCCCGTCCGGCACGGCGTTGCCGGCGAACACGTCCACCTGCGGCGCCCCTTCGATCCCCAGCGCTGCGGCGAGGGGCGCGTTCCAGGCCAGCATCCGCGCGCCGCGCACCGGGGCGGGGTCCTGGCGGGTGTAGAAGGCGCCGGGTAGCGCGGCGTAGCTGTTATCGAAGGCAATTTGCATGGCCTCGATATAGCCAGACTCCCCCCGGGCCGCCAGCTTTGACGCCGGGCCAATCGCACTAGGTGGATTTACACGAGGCCTGAAGAAGGAGATGCCCCATGTCCGCCCGCCGCTCCGCCGCGCTGCAATTGCGCGACCGTCCCGAATTCCACAACAAGCCCAAACCGCTCTGTTTTCCGCCCACGGCCACGGTGTCGGAGGCGGTCGCCGCGATGAACGACAAGAATTTCGGCTCCGTCATCGTCACGGACGCGGAGGATAAGGTGATCGGCGTGATGACCGAACGCGACGTGCTGCGCAAAGTCGTGGGCGGCGACCGGGACCCCAAATCCACCCCGCTGAGCGATGTGATGACCAAAGAGCCCCGCGTCGCGCGGGAGACGGACGATGTGCTGGACTGGCTGCGCATCATGTCCAACGACCGCTTCCGCCGCTTGCCGGTCGTGGACGATCAGAACCGCATCAAGGTCGTCTTCACCCAGGGCGATTTCGTCAGCTACACTTGGCCCGACCTTGTCTACCAAGCGGCGCAGATGGCGCGAGCGACCTTTGCCCGGAATTACGGCGTCTATCTGATCGGGGGCGGCATCGCGCTCTACACGCTGCTGATGATCCTGGTGGTGCGCTCGCTCTGACGCCGCGTCCTACAGGCGCCGCGTCATCAGGTGATAGCCGCTGCGCAGGCCGAACCCGGCGCGGGCGTAAAGCCGCTGCGCCGCCGCGTTTTCGGTGCTGACCTCTAGGTGCAGGGCCTTGAGGCCCGCGCCCGACAGCGCCCGGGGTAGGGCAAGCAACACCTCGGAGGCGATGCCGCGCCCGCGCACGCCGGGCCGAATGAACAGCTCATCGACAAAGCCGTCCATGCCGCCGAACTCGACCGACCAGCCGAAGGTCACGATGATATAGCCGATGGGCGCGCGCGCCGGCCCGATCAGGTAGGCGGCGCCGTGCGGGATCCCTTCGAGAAGCGGCAGCAGCGCCGCGCGCCGGTCCTCGCCGGCTAGGGTCAGCCCCTCTTCGGCATGGAAGGCCGCCACGAGCGGCTCGAGCCGTTCCAGATGCTCCGGCGCGGCGAGGGTGAGCGCGGCGCTCATTGCAGGGGCCAATACACGGGGGCGAGGGGGATCATCTGGCGCGTTTCTTGGTCGAGTAGCTCATATCGGTCCACCAATTCGGTGATCAGCTCCTCGAGGGTCAGCAATTGAACGGCGTTTCGCGCGCGCTCCGCCTCGTACCGGGCCTCCTTCGTGAACCCGCCGGTGGAGACGAAGAGGCCGCGGTCCCCTTCGCCCAGCGTGTGGGCGAAGGCCCGTAGAGTGGGCGCGTCGATGCGGGTGGTGAGGCGGTGTTTGACCTCGACGAAGATCCGCGGGCTTTCGAAACCGAGCCCATCCTTGGAAGCGATCACATCCTTGCCGAGGTCGGGGCCCACGGGGGTCACGCGGGTCTTGTACCCCATCGCGCGCAGGAGGCCGGCCACCAAATGCTCCATCTGCCGATCGGTCAGCCGCGCGACAAGGTCCGCGGTCGCCTCGCGGGCCTGCTGCTCCAATGTCTCGAGGTCAAGGCCCCCCTCGCTTTCCGGCGGTTCAGGATCCTGCGCAGGCGCGGCGTCCCCGCTGTGTAGCAGCTCCGCCTGCGCCGCCTCAGAGGGCTGAAATAGAGTTGAGATAAACCCGAGCGAGTTGCGCGCGGCCTGGCTGAGCGTGTCGCGGCCGATTTGGTGCGTCCACTCCACTTCGCGGACGAAGGGGTGATGCCCTTCGAACCGAGGGTGCGCCAGAGGTGCGTCGGTGAAGTGCGCATCCGAGCGTACCGTGCCGACGGCGTAGACCCGCCCGCCCGAATCGTAGGTCGTGACCATATCCCCGATCGCCATGTCCCGAACAAAGCGGCTGAGCACGCTGGCGCCCTGTTTGGCATCGGGGCCTGGTGAGCCGCCGGCACGTAGCGCGCGCTCCATTTCTGGCCTGGGTAGATGGCGGATATCGCCCGCCTCGTGCCAGCCAACGGAGACCAAATTGCGTTCCATAAACGCATCGAACAGCACGCTGTCCCGTTCGGCGCGAACCATCCAGAAGGTCACAGGCGGGCCAGCCTTTCGGTCAGGAGGGCGAAGAAGCCGTCGGCGTCTATGTCGCCCATGAAAGTCGCGTTTGCGGGGCGGTCCGTGACGCGCCACCAATCGGCGACGGTCATGCCCATCGTCAGCTCCGACGTCGTCTCAATCTCCACGTTGATGTGGCGGCCGGTGAAAAGGTCCGGCTGGATCAGGTAGGCGGTGACGCAGGGATCGTGCAGGGGCGCGCCGGCGGAGCCGTATTTCTCCCGGTCGAAGCGCTCGAAAAAGTCGGTCATCTGGGCGACCGCGACGCCCGCCGGGGTGCCGAGGGCGCGGAAGGCGTCATTGCGGGGTTTCGTCACCAGCGCCTTGTGCGTGACGTCGAGCGGCATGACGACGATCTCCACACCGGAGCGGAACACGATATCCGCGGCTTGCGGGTCGACGTAGATGTTGAATTCCGCCGCCGGGGTGATGTTGCCGACCTCGAAATAGGCGCCGCCCATCAGGACGATCTGCGCGATCCGCTCCGCGATATCCGGCGCGCGCCGCAGGGCGGTGGCGATGTTGGTCAGCGGGCCGAGGGGGCAGAGCGTGACGCTCCCTGGCGCCGCGCGCCGCAGCGTTTCGATAATGAAGTCCACCGCGTGCCCGTCTGCCAGCGGCATCGTGGGCTCCGGCAGGTCAGGGCCGTCGAGGCCGGTCTTGCCGTGCACATGCTCCGCCGTCACAAGATCGCGGCCCATCGGGCGGTCGCAGCCCGCGTAGACGGGCATATCGGGACGCCCCGCAAGCTCGCAGACGATGCGGGCGTTGCGCGCGGTCAGCTCCAGCGGAACGTTGCCCGCCACGGCGGTGATGCCCAGCACGTTGATCTCGTCCGGGCTCGCCAGCGCCAGCAGGATGGCGACCGCGTCGTCTTGGCCTGGATCGGTGTCGATGATGATATCTTTGGGCGGCATGGGCCCTCCTTTGTGGCCGGACAGTCGCAAGGGGGGCGGGCCTTGTCCAGAGCGGTTGCGCGGCCCCGCGCGGCGCGCCATTAATCGCCCATGCCGCGCTATTTTATACATGCCGGGGCGCACAGGACGGGCTCTTCCTCGTTCCAGATGTGCCTGTATCTCAACCGCGATGCGCTGAAGGCGGCGGGCTTTGACGTCGCCTATCCGGGCCGAGACGGGGCGCCGCAAGGCACGCTCGACATGCGCTTTCCCAGCCCGCGCCACGGGGACGGCCCGCACCCGGGCTTCACGCAGAAGACGCGGCGCATCATCTCGCAGCATTCGAGCGGGCCGGACGGCTCCATGATCCTGAGCGAGGAGAACATCCCGGGCCGGATGCTACATTTCCAAAAGGGCCAGTTCTTTCCCAAATGCGAGACGCGGCTGCGGGTGCTCAAGGACGCGCTGAAGGGGCCGGTGGCGCGGCTGGTCTACGTGCTGCGCGACTACGCGAACCTCTACGCTTCGGCCTATCGCAAGCGGGCGGAGGATACCGCGGTCGATCCGTGGGATGGGGCGGTGACCAAGTTCATGGGCATGGATCGCGGTTGGCCCGAGATCGTGGAGATGCTGCGCGATATCCTGCAGCCCGAAGCGTTCGAGGTCGTGCCCTACACGGCGCGGGGATCGTCGCGCGATCTGCTCTACCGCCTGGCGCCCGAGGCGGGCGCGGGCTGGGTGGAGCCGGAGCGCACGGTCAACCTGTCGCCCAGCGATGCGGCGCTGGAGGAAATTCAGGCCCAGTTCGCCGCCGGCAAGGAGCCTACACCCCAGGACCTGGCCCGGATCGTGGCGGCGCACCGGGACACGCCCCGGTCGGGCTTTGCCGAGTTTACGGCCGAGCAGCAGGCCGAGCTCGACGCCCGCTACAACACGGACCTGCTGCGGATCGGGGAGATGAAGGGGGTGAGCCTTGCCCCCGCGCCGCCTTTGTGACGGCGTTTGATGGGCAGATTGCCCATCCTACGTCTACGACGCGGGCGGTCGGCTATTCAAAGCTGTGGTGGGTGCGTCTGTAGGTTGGGCAATCTGCCTATCATGCCCCTTTCTCCGCCGCTTTCACCTTGTCCCAGAGTGCGTCCATCTCGGCCAGATCGCTGTCCTCGGCGCGTTTGCCTATCGCATCAAGTTTCGCCTCCACCGCGTTGAAACGGCGCGTGAACTTTGCATTCGTCCGCCGTAGGGCCGCTTCGGGATCGACGCCCATATGGCGGGCCAGGTTGGCGACGGCGAAGAGCAGATCGCCCATCTCGTCCTCGACCGCGTCGGCGTCGCCGCTGGCATGCGCCTCGACCAGCTCCGCCGCCTCTTCGGTGATCTTGTCCAGCACCTGCACCGTCTCGGGCCAGTCGAAGCCGACGCGCGCCGCCCGTTTTTGCAGCTTCACCGCGCGCAGCAGCGCTGGCAGGCCCAGCGCAACCCCGTCGAGCGTGCCGGTCTGCGCCTTGGAGGCCCGCTCGGCTGCTTTGATCGCCTCCCAATCGCGGGTCTGCTGGTCCGCGCTCTTGTCCCGGCTTTCGCTGCCGAAGACGTGCGGGTGGCGGGCCACCATCTTGTCGGCCATGTGGGTGGCGACATCGTCGAAGGTGAAATGTCCCGCCTCCGCCGCGATCTGGGCGTGAAAGACCGATTGGAAGAGCAGATCGCCCAGCTCTCCCTTCAGCTCGTCCCAGGCTTCGCGCTCGATCGCGTCGGCGACCTCGTAAGCCTCCTCGATCGTGTAGGGGGCGATGGTCTGGAACGTCTGCGCGATGTCCCAGGGGCAGCCCGTGTCCGGGTCGCGCAGCGCGCGCATGATGTCCAGAAGGCGGTCCATCCCGGATTGATTCATTGCAGGTCCCTCCGCTTTGGGGTCTGGTGGACGAAACCCAGTATCGGAGCAAGCCCATGGCCATCGTCAACCGCATCGCCGCCTTCGCCCCCGAGATGACGGCCTGGCGCCAGCATCTGCATACCATCCCTGAACTGGGGCGGGAGTGTTTCAAGACGGCCGCTTTCGTGAAGGCGCGGCTGGAGGAGATCGGCGTGGACGAGATTCACGACGGCTTTGCCACAACGGGCATCGTCGCCATCATCAACGGGCAGGGCGATGGACCTACGCTGGGCCTGCGGGCGGATATGGACGGGCTGCCCATCTTGGAGGCGACGGGCGCCCCCTATGCCAGTACCCACGCAGGGCGCATGCATGCCTGCGGGCACGACGGGCACACCGCGATGCTGCTGGGCGCGGCGAAATACCTGGCGGAGACGCGCAATTTCGCGGGCCGTGTCGCGCTGATCTTTCAACCGGACGAGGAGGCGACGGGCGGGGGTCAGGCGATGGTGCAGGAAGGCATCATGGACACGTTCGACATCGCGGAGGTCTACGGCATGCACAACGCGCCGGGTTTTCCCATGGGCCTGATCGGCACGACGCCGGGGCCGATTATGGCGGCGGCGGACACGGTCACGGTGCGGGTGACGGGCCGCGGCGGGCACGGCGCGCGCCCGCACGATTGCGCCGATCCCGTGATCGCGGCCTGCGCCATCGTCCAGGGCTTTCAGACCATCGTGTCGCGCAACGTCGATGCGGGCCAGCGGCTCGTCGTGTCAATCACGCAGATCCACACGGGCAGCGCGGAGAATGTCATCCCGTCGGAGGCGATCATCAACGGCACCGTGCGTACCTTCGATCCGGAGGTGCGCGATCTTGCCGAGCGGCGTCTGAGCGAGCTGGCGGCGGGCATCGCCCAGGGCTACGGCGTGACGGCGGAGGTCGACTTCCAGCGGGGCTATCCCGCGACGGTGAACGACGCGGACAGCGCGGCCTTTGCGGCCGGCGTGGCGCGGGACGTCGTGGGCGACGCGGCGGTGATCGATAACGCGGAGCCGGTGATGGGGGCGGAGGATTTCGCCTACATGTTGGAGGCACGCCCGGGCGCTTACGTCTTCGTCGGCGGCGGGGAGGGCGCGTCGCTGCACCATCCCGAGTTCAACTTCAACGACGAGATCGCGCCGATTGGCGCCAGCTTCTTTGCCCGGCTGGTCGAGATGAAGCTGGCGGCGAAGTAGGGCCTTGCTCAGGTGACCCAAACGGGGGGCCAGCCCCCCGGACCCCCGACTTTAACGGGGAGCCAGCTCCCCGGACCCCCCCGGGATATTTTTGACCCAAAGAAGGACAGGCGATGGCGCTTGAGGATGCCAAACATCAGATCGACATGGCGTTCACGCGGGACGACCCGCGCGGGCCTTCCTTTGAGCTAACCTTTGCGGGCGCGACGTCCTTCATGCGGCGGCGCTACACCAAGGACTTGGGCGGCGTGGACATTGCGGTCACCGGTGTACCGTTCGATCAGGCGGTGACGAACCGGCCCGGCACGCGGCTGGGGCCGCGGGCGATCCGGGAGGCGTCGAGCCTGCAGGCGCCCGATGCGCCCTATGGCTGGGATTTCGATGTGTTCGCCGAGCGGGCGATCGTGGATTACGGCGATGTGGCTTTCGATTACGCCGATATTCCCAGCTTTCCCGGCGTGCTCCAGGCGCATATCGCGGGCATCCTGGCGGCGGGCGCGGTGCCGGTCGCCCTGGGCGGGGATCACTATGTCAGCTTCCCGATCCTGCGCGCGTTAGCGGAGGCGCACGGGCCGATCAGCCTTATCCAGATCGACGCGCACACGGACACCTGGGCGGATGACGATATGGGCCGCGTCGATCACGGCACGATGTTCTACAAGGCGGTGAAGTCAGGTGTGGTGGACCCGGCGACCTCTGTCCAGATCGGCATTCGGACCACCAACGAGGACACTTTGGGCGTCAATATCATCGACGCGCCCGAGTTTCACCGCATCGGGCCGGAGGCCGCGGCGGCGCGGGCGCTGGAGTTCGTTGGGGACCGCCCTTGCTATCTGACCTTCGATATCGACGGGCTCGATCCCGCCTTCGCCCCCGGCACCGGCACACCGGTCTGGGGCGGGCTCAGCTCGGCACAGGCGGCGGGGCTCTTGCGCGCTTTGGTGGGCATTAAAATCGTGGGCGGGGATGTGGTGGAGGTCTCGCCCCCCTTCGACACGAGCGGCGCGACGGCGATCGCGGGTGCTCATGCGGCGGTGGAGATTTGCCAGCTGATCGGCGCGCGGCTGCGGCGATGACGAACCAGCCGATCAGCGGGAACGATCTGGCGCGGTTTTCCGGGCCGAACACCTTCATGCGCCTGCCCGCGGCGGAGAGTGCGGAGGCGCTGGACGTCGCCTTTGTCGGGGTGCCGATGGATATCGGGACCTCCTGGCGCTCCGGCACGCGGATGGGGCCGAAACAGGTACGCGAGCAAAGCGCGATGATCCGCCCTTACAACTTGCAGACCGGCGCGGCGCCTTTCGACAGCCTGCATTGTGCGGACATTGGCGACGTGGCGATCAACACGTTTTCCCTCGCCGATTCCCTCGCGCGGATCGAGGTGGCCTATGGCGACATCCTCGCTACGGGGGCGGTGCCCATGGGTATTGGCGGGGACCACGCGATCACGCTGCCCATCCTGCGCGCCGTGGCCGCGCGGCACGGGCCGGTGGCGCTGGTCCATGTCGACGCCCACGCGGATGTGAACGACGAGATGTTCGGGGAGCGGGAGACCCACGGCACCGTCTTCCGCCGCGCCTACGAGGAAGGGTTGATCGAGCCGGGCCTGACCTTCCAAATCGGTCTGCGCGGCACCGGCTACGCCGCCGAGGATTTCGAAGAGGCGGCGGGCTGGGGCTTTGTGCAGCATTTGGCCCCCAGCCTCTGGGGCCATGACCTTGGCCCGCTTGGCACGGACATCGCGGCGCAGATCGGGGACCGGCCGACCTATATCACCTACGATATCGACAGCCTGGACCCGGCTTTTGCGCCCGGCACCGGCACGCCGGAGATCGGGGGGCTGACGACCTGGCAAGCGATGCAATTGATCCGGGGCCTGCGCGGCTTGCGCATCGTCGGCTGCGATCTGGTTGAAGTCAGCCCGCCCTATGATAACTCCGGCAATACGGCGCTTGTCGGGGCAAACCTGCTTTACGAGCTGCTGTGCATTCTGCCGGGCGCCGCGTACCGATAGGACGCGCGTCCCGCGGGGCGAGGTAGGGCAGACGTCAGATGAAGGTGGGCGCCGTGATTGCATGGATTTTTCTGGGATTGGTCGTTGCAGGGCTCGGTTACATTCGCCTCGCGCCGAGCGATCCGGCCAATTGGCATGTCCCGGTTGAGGCGCAGTCGGACCGCGACTTCGCGGGCGGCGCGCTGCGCGTCGTGCCGGCGGGGGAGCAGACGCTGGCCAAGATCGACGCCGCGGCCCGGGCGCTGGACCGCACGCGGGTCCTGGCAGGCTCCGTCCAGCAGGGGCGGATCACCTACATCACGCGCAGTCTGATTTTCGGCTTTCCCGACTACACCACGGTGGAGCAGTCGGACGGGCAGGTGCGCATGCTGGCCCGCCTGCGCTTTGGCCGCTCAGATCTGGGGGTAAACGCCCGCCGATTGGAGCAGCTTGTCGCCGCCGCCAAGGGATGACGACAGGCAGCCCTTCGAGACTTCGCGCCACATGGGCACGTTGAGCGACATCTGGCACTGGGCCATGAACATGCGGCCATCGACCTGCATGCAGATGGTTTCGCCCAATTCGATGCGCGCGCCGCTGCGGTCGGTGCAGAAGCATTCAACGGTTTTGCCGCCCGGGCCGGTCACGTCAGCAGCCGCCGGGGATGCGATGAGCAAAGCGAGGATCAAGCGTTTCATCCCGTCAGTATAGGCGATGTGCGCCCCTTGACCAAGCGCCGCGGATGCCGCAGGACACCGGCATGATCCCCACAGAGCGCCTTTACCAGATTACCGCGCGGTTCGAATACCTTGAGGCCGCGATGGCCTCGGGCGACGGGGACATCGCGGCCTTGGCCAAGGAATATTCCGACCTGAAGCCCGTGGTCGAACAGATCGCGGCTTACCGCCAGTTGGAAGCGGACCTCGGTGAGGCCCGCGCGATGCTGGACGATCCAGAAATGGCGGAGTTGGCGCGCGAGGAGCTGCCTCAGCTCGAGGCGGCTTTGCCCGGCGCGGCGGAGGCGCTGCAAATCGCGCTGCTGCCGAAAGACGCCGCCGATGCCCGCCCCGCGATGCTGGAAATCCGGCCCGGCACGGGCGGGGACGAGGCGGCGCTGTTCGCGGGGGACCTTCTGCGCATGTATCAGCGTTATGCCGAAGCGCAGGGCTGGAAGCTGGACATCGTCGAGGAAGCGGCGACGGAGCTCGGCGGGATCAAAGAGGTCGTGGCGCACATCACCGGCGACAACGTCTTTGCCCGGCTGAAATATGAGAGCGGTGTGCACCGCGTCCAGCGCGTGCCCAGCACCGAAAGCGGCGGGCGTATCCACACCTCTGCCGCGACCGTCGCTGTGCTGCCGGAGGCCAAAGAGGTCGACATCGACATCCCGGCGCAGGACATACGCATCGACACGATGCGGTCCTCTGGCGCGGGGGGGCAGCACGTCAACACGACCGATTCCGCCGTGCGGATCACCCACCTGCCGACGGGGATCGTTGTGACCTCGTCCGAGAAGTCCCAGCACCGCAACCGCGACAAGGCCATGCAGGTCCTGCGCGCGCGCCTTTACGATATGGAGCGGCAGCGGATCGACGCCGAGCGTGCCTCTGACAGGGCAGGGCAGGTGGGCAGCGGGGATCGGTCCGAGCGGATCCGCACCTATAACTTCCCGCAGGGGCGCATGACGGATCACCGCATCGGCCTGACGCTCTACAAGCTGGACGCGGTGATGCAGGGCGATCTGAACGAGATTGTCGATGCCCTGACCGCCGACGACCAGGCCCGCCGCATGGCGGAGATGAACGCGTGACCGCCGCCGAAGCCATGGTCAGCGCCACCGCCAAGCTGCGGGCGGCGGGCGTGCCGGATCCGGCGCGCGATGCCCGGTTGCTGCTGGCCCATGCCGCACAGGTCGACGCCGCGCGCGTCACGCTGATCGCGCCGGAGGATATCGCGCCGGATATCGAAGAACGCTACGACCAGCTGATCGCCTTGCGCGCCGTGCGCGTGCCCGTCAGCCACCTCATTGGTGCGCGCGAGTTCTACGGCCGCCGCTTTGCCGTCAGCCGCGAGGTGCTGGACCCCAGGCCCGAGACGGAGACGCTGATCGAGGCGGCTTTGGCCGCGCCGTTCGCCTCCGTCCTCGATATCGGGACGGGCTCGGGCTGTATCCTCGTGACCCTGCTGGCCGAGCGGGAGGGCGCCGTAGGGATGGGCACCGACCTGAGCGAGGCGGCGTGCCTTCAAGCCAGTGCCAACGCGGTTGCGCACAACGTCGCCACCCGGGCGGAGATCGTGCAATCGGATTGGTTCGGCGCGGTCGCCGGCAGTTACGATCTGATCGTGTCGAACCCGCCTTACCTCGCCGCGGAGGAGATGGAGGATGTCGCGCCCGAGCTGCGCGATCACGAGCCGCGCATGGCCCTGACGGACGAGGCGGACGGCCTGACCGCCTACCGCATCCTGGCGGCCCACGCGCCACGCTTTCTGGCGCCCGGCGGGCGGCTTCTGGCCGAAATCGGCTGGCGCCAACGGCTCGATGTGATGGCGATTTTCGCCGATGCGGGCTGGAAGCGGATCGCCTGTCTGCCCGATCTGGGCGGTAAAGATCGCGTCATACTTGCAGAAAACCCGCCAAATCCTGCCTAAAGCGCCGCATTGCCCCTTGATAGCGCAGGCCTGTCATGGTCTATGAAGACAGCCGACCCGGGACGCTGCGCAGTGCCGTCCCGCTCGGCCTTAAGCCAAAGAGCATCATTCGGCCGCCAAATCGGCGCGCGTGGCAGGCCGAACCAAGACATCAAAGCTAAAAAGCGAAGCCTTATGAAATCATCGAGAAGCCGCTCCCGGTCCAAGAGCAATCGCAACCGCAACCAAGGCGGCGGCAACGTCGTCAACCGCGTGTTCGACAGCTCTGGTCCCGAAGGCAAGGTGCGCGGCACGCC
>JBCDFL010000092.1:0-12411 GCA_039178165.1 Pseudomonadota bacterium
CATCGCGCACCACGACGGCAACTATTTCGCTGACGTCGCCACGCTCGACGCGCTGGAGGGGGAGGACCGCGTGGCGTTCCGGTACGCGGACAATCCCAACGGCTCCCAACGGGATATCGCGGGCATCCTCAGCGCCAATCGGCGGGTGCTGGGCATGATGCCCCACCCCGAACGGGCGGCGGATGCCGGCCACGGCGGCACCGACGGGGCGGCGCTTTTCCGCGCGCTGGCGGGGGCGCTGACAGCGGCGTGACTTCCCCCGGGCCGCGCGGCGGGGTAAATTCCCGCTCAAATGGCGAAGCGTTCGATCCCCGACGGCCCCAAAGGCATGAGCTGGCGCGTGCGCGGCGCGCTCTTCGTGCTGTTGGTGCTGGCTTTGGGCACGGTCTGGGTGACCAACAGCCTGCTGACGGACCGCTTTACCGAAACGACCCGCAACCGGGCGGAGCTGCGCCTGGCGCTCTATTCCGGCAACCTGCTGGCGGAGCTGCGACAGGCGAATGTCGTCCCGCAGCTTCTGTCCCGCGATCCCACGCTGATCGGCGCGCTGAATTCCGCCGATTACTCGCAATCGACGCAGCGCCTGCTGTCCTTCGTGGAAGAGATCGGCGCCGCCTCGCTCATGCTGCTGGACGTGACGGGGCGCACGGTGGCGGCGACCGATCGCAACACGCTGGGCACGGCGCACCGCGCGGAGGCCTATTACCTCGATGCCGTGCGCAGCGCCGGCACCGTCTTTAGCGTTATCGCGCGCGAGGCGGGCGGCTACCGCTTTAGCTATTCCCGCCGTGTCCAATCGGGCGGGGAGACGCTGGGCGTCATCGTGGTGGAGGTCGATCTGCGCAAGTTCGAGCGGCAATGGGCCGGTATCTCGGACGCCGTCCTCGTCACCGACAGCACCGGCAACATCATCCTGTCGACCGAGCCGCGCTGGCGCGGCCGGACGGAAGAGGAAGCGCTGGCGCGCCAAGACCCGCAAGGCGCGATCGAGCGGGCGATCCGCGCGACCGCCGACTGGACCGCCTTGCCGCCCGACGCCTATCTGCAAGGCGAAGCGGTCATGCGGCTCGACAAGGCTGTGGCCTTCCGCGGGTGGACGATGGCGTCCTTCACCACCTACGCCTCCGTCCGCGAGCGGGTGAACGGCGTCCTCGCGCTGGAGATCATGGGCTTCGCGATCCTTCTGGCGCTCGCCTTCTATATGCTGTCGCGTCGCTCGGCCTTTCGCGTGGCCTTGTTCCAGCGCGAATCCGAAAAGCTGCGCGCCCTGAACGCCCGCCTCCAGCGCGAAATCGCCGAGCGGGAGCGGGTGCAGGAAAACCTTGCCGTCGCCGAACAAACGCTCGAGCAATCCTCGAAACTCGCCGCCCTGGGGGAGATGTCGGCGGCGGTCAGTCACGAGCTGAACCAGCCTCTGGCAGCGATGAAGACCTATCTGGCCGGCGCGCGCCTGCTGCTGAACCGCAGCCGCCCGGACGAGGCTTTGTCCTCATTCGGGCGTATCGACGATCTGATCGAGCGGATGGGCGCGATCACGCGCCAGCTCAAATCCTACGCCCGCAAGGGCGCCGACAGTCTCAGCCCCGTGGACATGGGCGAGGCGCTGAATTCGGCGCTGGCGATGATGGAGCCGCAGCTGCGCCAGCGCCAGGTGCAGATCAGCCGTATTATGCCCGACGCGCCGGCGCGGGTGCTGGGCGACCGGATGCGGATCGAGCAGGTGATGGTGAACCTGCTGCGCAACGCGCTGGACGCGACCCGCTCCGAACGCAATCCGGCGGTCGATCTGATCCTCAGCGTCGGCGACAGCGTGACCCTCACCGTGCGCGACAATGGCCCGGGGATCGAAGACCTCGATGCCCTGTTCGAGCCCTTCTACACCACTAAGCAGCCCGGCGACGGCGTCGGTCTGGGCCTCGCCATCTCCTCCGGGATCGTCAGCGATCTGGGCGGGCGGCTGATGGCGCGGAACGGCACGCTGGGCGGCGCAGTTTTCGAAATGACCCTCCCGGTCCTGCAGCAGGACCGGACCACACAGGCGGCGGAGTAACAGATGACCCAAGCCATGAAGATCGCCATCGTCGACGACGAACAGGACATGCGCCAGTCGATCAGCCAGTGGCTGGCCCTGTCGGGCTACGACACCGAAACCTATCCCTCCGCCGAGGAGGCGCTGAAGACCCTCGGCCCGGATTATCCGGGCATCGTGATCTCCGACATCAAGATGCCGGGCATGGACGGTATGCAGTTCCTCAAGAAGCTGATGGGGAGCGACAGCGCCTTGCCGGTCATCATGATCACCGGCCACGGCGACGTGCCCATGGCGGTGGAGGCGATGCGCGTGGGCGCCTTCGACTTCCTCGAAAAGCCGTTCAACCCCGACCGGATGAGCGAGCTGGCCAAGAAGGCCACCAACGCCCGCCGCCTGACGATGGACAACCGCGCGCTGCGCCGCGAGCTCAGCGATGGCGGCCAGCTGATGAAGAAGTTGATCGGCCAAAGCCCGACGATGGAGCGGCTGCGCGAAGATATCCTCGACCTCGGGCAGGCCGACGGCCACGTCCTGATCGACGGGGAGACAGGGACCGGCAAGACGCTGGTCGCGCATGCACTACACGCCGTTGGGTCCCGCGCGGGCAAGAAATTCACGCTCGTCAGCTGTTCGGCCTACGAGGAAGACGCCCTCGCCAAGCGGCTGTTCGGCCCCATGCTGCCCGAAGACACCGCGCTGCCCGCAATCGAAGAGGCGCGCGGCGGCACGCTAGTGCTAGAGGATATCGAGGCGCTGTCCGAAGCCTCCCAAGCGCGGCTTCTGTCCGTGATAAACGAACAGGGCACGCCAGCGGAGACTCGCATCGTCGCCATCGCCAACCTGCAAGAGGCGGGCCGCACCATCGAGGACGCACTTCGCCCGGACCTGTTCTACCGCCTGGCTGCCCTGCGTATCACCGTGCCGCCCCTGCGCCAGCGGGGTGAGGATATCCTGACGCTGTTTACGCGCCTCTCCGAACAATTCGCGGACGAATACGGCTGCGACGCGCCCAATGTCAGCGCGCAAGAGGCCGCGCAGTTGCTCCAGGCCCCGTGGCCCGGCAACGTGCGGCAGCTGATCAACATCGCGGAGCGCGCGGTGCTGCAATCGCGCCGCGGCTCGGGCACCATCGCCTCGCTGCTGATGTCCGATCACGAGGAAATGCAGCCCGTGATGACCACCGAGGGCAAACCGCTGAAGGAATACGTGGAGGCGTTCGAGCGCATGCTGATCGACAACACGATGCGCCGGCACAAAGGCTCCATCGCCTCCGTGATGGAGGAGCTGTGCCTGCCGCGCCGGACCCTGAACGAGAAGATGGCCAAATACGGCCTCGCGCGGGCCGACTACCTTTAAACGCAAAAAAGTGCCCGCGCGGGTGAATAACCCACGCGCTGTGCGTGTTTTCCAAACATGACGCCACGAACGGCGCCGCCCGGATCGTCCGGGAGGATTTGGAAAACCCGGGTGCACGGCACACGTGCCCCCATCGCAAAGATACGAGGGCACAGACATGCTGCGCATTGGAAATTTGGAGTATCCCGACACCACCGAGGGCATCTTGGCCAAAAGCAGCCTCAGCAAGCTGTATCGGGCATTTCTGAAAACCCGGCATGGCGAATACATGCTGAATTTCTACGAGGCCAAGATCAATCCGGAGCGTCTTTACAACCAATATTTCGATCCGAACTCCATCGACGCCCTGAACCTCACGGACAAGACGAACCGTGCGGCCCAGGCGCTGCGCGGCAAGTGGGATCACAAAGGATGGGCCCAGGTCATCAAGGCCGCGCGCAACGAAATCTACCTCTTGCTGGACAGCAATTTCCGAAATGACTTTTACAACTCGAAGTTCTTCAAAGCCTATCACCTGAAACAGGGCGGCACGGAGGCGGATTTCAACAACAAGCGTACGACGGAGACCCCCGATGCGATGGGCTCTCCGCTGATGAAGGTGGCCAACCGGCTGGGGGTCACGAACTACGAGGCATTGCGCGTCTATGCCATCAACCTTGAACGTAAGGGCGGTGAGGCGATGCGCGCGGCGGGCCAGAAGATCCTGAGCGCCGACCGCCTCCGGCTGAAAGTTGAGACGATGAACGAGGTGCTGTTCGAAAATGGGCTCGCCAAGCGGCCCGACATCGTTCAGCCCGAACCCTTGGGCGCCGAAGGGGCCAAGGTGGTCCTTCACAAGAAGCTGTTGATCCTGTGCGGGTTCGAAAACCTGAAGGGTGCAAAGCCGCTGGAGCGGATCGAGCAGATGGTCCTGTGTATGCAGCGCAAGGATAAGAAGGGGGCGGAGCTGGTCTTTGGCAAGCTTCTGAAGGACGAGCCGAAGTCGAGCTTTCTGCACAACACCACGATCATCGAGCTGATGAAGACGATGAAGAAGCGCAAGGCGTTCGAGGTTTTGCCCGCGTAATCCGGCGGGCAGGCCCGGGGATTGCCCTTGGTCCTGCCCGTGCTGTCGCGGGTCCAGTGCCTCTACATAGTGGCGTTCGGCCCGGAACATGTCCCGCGCTCTGTGGTTGTCGCCGCAACCCACATTGCAGAGGAGCGCGACATGAACGCCCCAACCCTCACCGCGCTGGCCCTCGTGCTGGCGGCCTCCACCGGGTCGGCCCAGGAGGCCGCCGGGCAAGACGTTCCGGAGCTGACATCCCCGTTCTCCGACATGGACGCCACGGCGGACGATCCGCCGGGGACGGGCTATTCCAGCCCGGAGGACCGGATCATCTGGAACGATTCCATGACCGTCGATGATCTGGACGCCGCGGAAGCCGCGGCGCGGGGGGCTGCGCCGTCCCTGCCGGATCAGATCGCCGCCAGCGATCTTGAGGGCGCGGCCATCTACTCCGTGAGCGCAGAGGCCTTTGCGGCCATGACCGCGACCCCGGAGGAGGGCGTAGATATCGCCCCTGACTGGGCGCAGATCGGCACGGTGGATGATCTGGTGATCGATGCGTCCGGGGACATCCAGGGTGTGATCGGCGCGTTTGGTGGCGTCTTGGGCTTTGGCGCCCAGGAAGTGACGCTGCCCGCGGATCAAGTGGCGGTGCGGCTGTCGGACGATGCCACACCGATTGCCGTCACCACGCTCAGCCAAGCGGAGCTCGAGGCGATGACAACCCCCGAATAGATACAAAAGGGCCGCCCGGATCGGGGCGCCCTTTGGCGTTTGGCGCGCCGCGCCTCAATCCATCATGCAATTGGCGTAGAAGGTCGTCGTGGCCGGCCAGTCGGAGAAGATGCCGATCGTGCCCACATCCTGCGCCAGCACGTGGATCAACTCGAACACGTCGCCGTCAGTTTCCGTCACATCCGCCAGCGACTGGTAATACCAACCGCCACCCGCGGCGAGCGGGCCGGAGCGTTCCACGGTCCACGTGATGATTTGCAAGCCCACCTCTTTGGCGCGCAGGGCGAGGGTGGATGGCACGATGGCGCCGCCTTCGGTCGTCACCAGCATCCAGGTGGGCGGCGCGATGATGTTCACGCCCATATCCGCCAGCTCTTGCATGCTGTTCGGCCAGGTCGCCTCGTCCATCGGGGAATAGCCCTCGATGTTGTATTCATCCATTAGGTATACGGCCTGCGCGCCGAAGTTCGGCTCGTTTTCCACCCAGTAGAGGACGTCCTCGAGGTTGAAGCTTTGCAGCCAGACGTCCGACGGCGCGACGCCGGCGGCCTTGTATTCATCGACCAGCTTCTGCGCGTAATCCGCTTGGGTAAACCCGTTGAACGGCATCTCGACCGACGGCGTTTTCAACTCGGGCGTGAACTTCAGGCCGCGTTCTGCGAACATCGCGACGCTTTCGGCGTGGGTCATCAGCGTGCCGGTCGTCGCATAAAGGTCGGTGCGCCAGCCCGCGGTGCCGTCCATGTATCCCTCGACCGTAGTGGCTGTGCTGTCGGCGGCGTCCATCTTACCATTCAGCGTGCGGAACTCCGCCAGCGTGATGTCGGAGGCGCGGCATTCGGCGCTGGCGGGCGTGTCGCCTGAAGCGGGGGTAAAGCCAGCGGTGCATTTGGAGGCCAGATCGGTCGCCAGGATGTTGGTCGTCGTGTGCAGATCGTTCTGCGCGTGGCGGCAAACCAGCTCCAGATCGGCGGTGAAGGTCACGTCGCATTCCATGACCCCGGCGCCCATCAGATCGGCGGCGGCGTAGCTTTCGACCGTGTGTTCGGGGAACATCAGCGGCGCGCCGCGGTGCCCGATGGAGAAATCGCTGCGCGTCATCTCTTGACCGATGCAGGCGCTCAGTTGGTCTTTGAGCGGGCTGGGCTGCATCTGGCTGACCAGATAGGCCGGGCGCGGGCCCAGTTCGATCCGGTCGGCAAAGCCGGGCAGGGCGGCGGTGCACAGCAGGGCTGCGCCCAGGGTCAGGGATTTCATAGCGGCTCTCCTTGTCGGTCCAGGACGTCCCAACGGGCGGGACGCCGCTGCATCGCAAGGAAAGGTGTCGGCCACGCGACGTTTGGGCGACGGATCGGTAACAGCCGCGCAACAGCTTTGTGACGTCAAGCGTGCCGGTTACAGCGTGGCGCCGCGCAGTTTTACGAGCTCGACCGCCTGGTTTTGGTCGTTGGTGTAGCAGACCCAGCTGACCTGGCCGGGCACGTCGATGATGTACTGATTGACCTCGACCACGGGCAGGGTCGTGTTCGCCGTCACGCCGCTCGCGCCCGTCTCAGCGCTCACCGCGCGGATGCAGCTGCGGGTCCCGCGCAGCTCCGCCAGCGCGTCGGGATCGTCGGCCACCGCGATATCCTCGCACCCCGCAAGACCCAGCGTAGCCAGGGCGGCAAATTTCGTCAGCTTCATCGAAGTCCCCCACATTCGGCGCGCGCCACCCTTTCAAGCGGCTGATGCGCCTGTCAACCCTGGCCGCGCCGGCCTTTTTGCAAGTGTGACAATTGCTTGTTGTCTTCACAGGGCAAAAGCCTTTATCTGGGATCAGGCGCACGCAAAAAGTGCGTCTTACAGTTTCACTGCGCCACGCGGCGGCCGGCATATGGCCCGGCCCGGCACCTGCGCAGATTGATGGGACCAGCAATGGTCGAACCGCCCCGCAACCCGCCGGGTTCGGGCGCATGTAACGGATGCAGCGCCACCATAGGCGCCCGCATCGGAGAAGAACCGCGATGACGCGCGCATTGGTGATCGGCAGCGAGATAGGGCAAATGCCCCGCACCCGCCTGCGCGCGCGTTCTCCCTCAGACAGACACAGACGCATCCTCGCGCCCCCTGGGCCGGGCCTGCGCCTGTGCGAACGGACATTATGGCTAAGAAAATGCTTATCGATGCCACCCACGCGGAAGAGACCCGCGTCGTGGTGGTGGACGGAAACAAGGTCGAGGAGTTTGACTTTGAATCCGAAAACAAACGGCAACTCGCCGGCAATATCTATCTAGCGAAAGTCACACGGGTCGAGCCGTCGCTGCAGGCGGCCTTCGTGGATTACGGCGGCAACCGCCACGGCTTCCTCGCCTTCTCGGAAATCCACCCGGATTACTACCAGATTCCCGTCGCCGACCGCGAGGCGCTGATGGAGGAAGAGCGCGCCTACGCCGAAGCGATGAAGGCGCAGGAAGAGGAAGAGCCGCCCAAAAAGCCGCGCCGCCGGTCCCGCGCTGCGAAGGCCAAGGACGAAGACGCCGTAACCTCCGCTGAGCCCGAAGGGATGGAGACGATCGACCCCGGTGAGGGCGAAGTCGACGTGCCGGAGGGCGAAGCCGAATCCCCGATGGAAACGGTGGCCGAGACCCCGGTCGAGACGCCCGCCAACGACGACGAGGCCCCGGACCAAGACGCCGCGCCCGACGCCGCCGCTGAGGATGCCGCGGCAGAGGCGGACGACACGTCTGCAGGGGACGACAGCGCTGAGGCGGGTGATGAGGACGGCGACGCGTCGCCCAAATCCAAGGCCGCCGACAAAGACGACAGCATCGAATCGGTCGCCGATGACGACGACGTCGAAGACATCCGCCCTCCGCGCAAACCGCGGCCCCGGCGCTACAAAATCCAGGAAGTGATCAAGGTGCGCCAGATCCTTCTGGTGCAGGTCGTCAAGGAAGAGCGCGGCAATAAGGGCGCCGCGCTGACCACCTATCTGTCCCTGGCGGGCCGCTACTGCGTTCTGATGCCGAACACCGCTCGGGGCGGCGGCATCTCCCGCAAGATCACCAACGCCACGGATCGCAAGAAGCTCAAAGAGATCGCGAACGAGATCGAAGTGCCCCAGGGCGCCGGCCTGATCGTACGCACCGCCGGCGCCAAAAGGACGAAGGCGGAGATCAAGCGCGATTACGAATACCTCCAGCGCCTGTGGGAGCAGATCCGCGAGCTGACGCTCAAATCCATCGCGCCCGCGAAGATCTATGAGGAAGGCGACCTGATCAAACGGTCCATCCGCGACCTCTACACCCGCGAGATCGACGAGGTGCAGGTCGAGGGCGAGCGCGGCTACCGCATCGCCAAGGACTTCATGAAGATGATCATGCCGTCCCACGCCAAGAACGTGCGGCAATACCAAGACAGCTTGCCGCTGTTCGCGCGGTTCCAGGTGGAATCCTACCTCGACGGGATGTTCAACCCGACTGTGCAGCTGAAATCGGGCGGCTACATCGTGATCGGCATCACCGAGGCGCTGGTGGCCATCGACGTGAACTCCGGCCGGGCCACCAAGGAAGGCAGCATCGAGGAGACGGCGCTCAAGACCAACCTGGAAGCCGCCGAAGAGGTGGCGCGCCAGCTGCGCCTGCGCGATCTCGCGGGCCTCATCGTCATAGACTTCATCGACATGGACGAGCGTAAGAACAACGCCAAGGTCGAGAAGCTGATGAAGGACAAGCTAAAGACCGACCGCGCGCGCATCCAGGTGGGCCGCATTTCCGGCTTCGGCCTGATGGAGATGAGCCGCCAGCGGCTGCGTCCCGGCATGTTGGAAGCGTCCACGCAGCCCTGTCCGCATTGCCACGGCACGGGCCTGATCCGCTCGGACGAGAGCATGGGCCTCACCATCCTGCGCCAGCTGGAAGAGGAAGGCACGCGCCGCCGCACGCGCGAGGCGCTGGTCACCGCGCCGGTGAAGATCGCCAACTTCCTGATCAATCAGAAGCGCGAATATATCGCCCAGATCGAAGCGCGGCACGGCATGTCCGTCCGGGTGGAGGCCGATCCGCAGATGATCAGCCCCGAATTCACGATCGAGAAGTTCAAGACCGCCACCCGCGTCGTCAAGCAAACCGCGCCGGTCGTGTCGGTCGACACCTCCATCATGGATGAGGTCGACGAGGCGGAGGCTGAAGCGGACGCGGCACTGGAAGCGGCCGCCGAGGCGGAAGACCGTGCAGACGTCCCGAGCGAGGACGGCGAAGGCAAGCCCAAGCGTCGCCGCCGCCGGCGCCGCCGCCGCAAAAGCGGTGGGGACGGGGCCGATGCGGCGGAAAATGAAGGGCAGGAGGCCTCCGGTGACGCCGCAGAGGCGGATGCCGCGGCTGAAGCTGACACCGCCGATGCCGCGCCCGATGCGGACGCGGACGAAAAGCCCAAGCGCAAACGCACGCGCCGGCGCAAGAAACCCGCGGACGATGAGGCCCAGGCAGAGACAGCGGACAGTGCAGACGAAGCGCCCACCGAGGCAGCCCCTGCCGTGGCAGATGTCGCCGAAGAGGCACCCGCGCCCGAAGCTGCCGTAGAGGCGGCCGACGCGGCCCCGGCCGAGCCGCCCGCGCCGGCGACCGAAGAAGAGCTGGAGGCGAAGGCCGATCCCGCCGCCGCCGAAGAGGCGCTCTCCGTCCCAGAGCCGGCCCCGGCGCCGGCACCGCCCGCCGAAACCCCCGAACCGGAGCCCGAACCGGAACCGGTGGCCGCGGCGGAGCCCGCCCCCGAAGAGCCGCCCAAGCCCAAGCGCCGTGGCTGGTGGTCGCTCGGCTCCAAATAAACGCAAAACGCCCGGGGCCATCCCCCGGGCGTTTTCGTGTCTGGGCCGCTAGCCCTTTTCGATGATGTAGGTCTGCACCGGCCCGTCCAGATCGGTCTCCACCAAAAGGTGCCCGGCCTCGGTGCAGAAATGCGGCACGTCGACGATGGCCGCGGGATCGTCGGCCTGCATCCGCAGCCGGTCCCCGACCTCCAGCCCCTGCAGCCGCTTTCGGGCCTTCAGCACGGGCAGGGGGCAGAGCAGCCCGGTCGCATCCAAATCATGTGTCATGCCCCGCACATAGACGCGGCACGCTGGCGCGTCCACGCCTTCGTGAGCGCGCAAGGGATGACGCCGCCCGCCCGTGCCGTTACCTAAGGGCCATGTTCGGGATCGAGATTATGGATGCGGGCCTGCTGCCCGCTATGCTGGTGGCGCTGCTGGCGGGGGGCCTCAGCTTCCTGTCGCCCTGCGTGCTGCCCATCGTGCCGCCCTATTTGGCCTATATGAGCGGCGTCAGCCTGAACGAGATTTCGGACGAACAGGCCGCGCGGCGCAAGGCGACGGTCGCGGCGCTGTTCTTTGTTCTGGGGCTGAGCACGGTGTTCATCATCCTCGGCTTCACTGCATCGGCCTTCGGGGCGTTTTTCCTGCGCAATCAAGTCCTGTTCGCGCAGATTGCCGGCGCGGTCGTCATCATCTTCGGGCTGCACTTTTTGGGCGTGTTCCGCATCCCGATCCTGGATCAGGAGGCGCGGCTGGATGCCGGGGACCGGGGCGGCAGCGCGTTCGGCGCCTATGTCCTGGGCCTCGCCTTCGCGTTCGGGTGGACGCCCTGCATCGGCCCGCAGCTGGGCGCGATCCTAAGCCTCGCGGCGAGCGAGGGGGACGTGGCGCGCGGCACCACCCTGCTGGGCGTCTACGCGCTGGGCCTCGGCGTGCCGTTCCTGGTGGCAGCGATGTTCCTGGGCCGCGCGATGCCGCTGATGAACCGCATCAAGCCGCACCTCAAGACGATCGAGCGGGTGATGGGCCTGCTGCTCATCATCGTCGGCGTGGCGCTGGTGACGGGCGCCTTCACCTGGTTCGCCTTCTGGCTGCTGGAGACGTTCCCGGCGCTGAGCGCGCTGGGATGAAGTAATCTGAATGCCAAAAAATGTAGGCCTCCGCGAGAAGGCCGACACGCCGACCGCCCCCGGTTTCGCCGAAAGCGAACCTTCGGTTTGACGGACGGCTTGCTCCAAGCCACCCATGCGGTTGGCTTGAGCTAAGCTGGCATCTTAGGCGGGGGGCGGCGGTCAACTCCGCCTTACTCTCGTCAAATCCCGGCGCTACACTCCGCCCAATGAGCGAGCAGGGCACAGAGCAGGTCACCAGGCGCCGGGTGTTCTACATCCCCGGTTACGACCCCATTCACCCCCGCCGCTACCGCGAGCTCTACCGCACCGAGGGGGCCGCGCAGGCGCAGATCAGCGGCTACGAGATCGGCCTCAAACCGCGCAAATTCGCCGGCCATTACGGCTGGCGCGCGACCAGCACGCAGGACGGCGCGGAGGTCATCGCGGATATCGAGGTGCTGGTTTGGTCGGACATAGTGCGCGGCTCGATGTCCCAGACGATCCCCGCCACTTATGCCCAGATGCTGCGCACGGCATGGACCTATATCGCGTCCGGCGCGCTTTTCGCACTCATGCGCCTGCGCAAAGGGCCGATCATCGCTGCGCTCTACCCCGTCGGCGCGCTGATCCTCCAGGCGCTCGCCGCTGTGGCCCTCGTCTACGCGGGCGCCCGGCTGGGCGCCGCGCTGCTGCCTGGCCCGGGGTCCTGGCTCGGCCTCGCCGCGGGACTGGCCGCGGGCTACGGCCTTTTGCGGTTTCTCAAGGCGCGGGACGGAAAATATTTCGTCTACTACCTGATGCACGACTACGCCTATTCCGCCGCCTCCCGCGGCGCCAACCCGCCGGAATTGGAAGCGCGGATGGCCGAATTCGGCACGCGCATCGCCGATGCCATGGCGGAGGGGTGGGACGAGGTGCTGGTGATCGGCCATTCCTCCGGCGCGCATCTGGGCGTGTCGATCCTCGCCGATCTGGTGCGGCAGGGGCGGGTCCAGGGCACGCTCAGCTTCCTCAGCCTCGGCCAAGTCGTGCCGATGGTCAGCTTCCTGCCCGAGGCGCGGCGCCTGCGCGCCGATCTGCGGGACCTGTCGGCCAGCCCCGCGCTCACCTGGATCGACGTGACCGCGCCGGGCGACGGCTGCGCCTTTGCCCTCTGCGATCCGGTGTCGGTCAGCGGTGTGGCCCCGCCGCGCAAACGCTGGCCGCTGGTCCTGTCCGCGGCCTTCACCCAAACGCTCAGCCCCAAACGCTGGCGCGAGCTGCGCTGGCGGTTCTTCCGCCTGCATTTCCAGTACCTCTGCGCCTTCGACCGGCCGGGGGACTACGACTATTTCCG